>JBKPTR010000098.1:0-18810 GCA_046735615.1 Actinomycetota bacterium | reverse complement strand
TCGTCGGTACCGGATCGGGAAACTCGATCGTCGACGACAGGTTCGACCACCTCACTGTGGCACTGGTGGAGATGGGCACGTTCGGCGGGACGTGCCTCAACGTTGGTTGTATTCCGAGCAAGATGTTGGTCCACTCCGCCGACCTTGCGGCTTCGACAGTCCAGGCGACCAGGCTTGGGGTTGACCTGGACCTCCGCGGCATCCGGTGGCGGGAGATCCGGGATCGAATCTTCGGTCGGATTGATCCGATGGCTGCTGACGGACGGGGCTACCGTCAGCGAAGCCAGAACGTCACGGTTTTCGATGCGCGCGCTCACTTCGTCGGGCCGCGGGAGCTGGATGTAGGGGCAGCGGAGACGATTGCCGCCGATCGGGTGGTGATTGCAGTCGGCAGCCGCCCGGTGGTTCCCTATCTGCCGGGCCTGAGCTCTGTGGGGTTTCACACCTCCGACACGGTGATGAGACTGGCCGAGCTTCCCCGATCGATGATCATCATCGGCGGCGGGTACGTCTCGGCCGAGTTTGCTCACGTCTTCTCTGCATTCGGAACATCGGTGACGGTGCTGAATCGCTCAGAGGTGCTGTTGGGGAGGGAGGATTCCGACGTCGCGAAGCGCTTTACCGAACTACTCGGCCGGCGAGTTGATGTCCGCCTGGAAACGAGCGTCGAGGCAGTCCAGAGCACCGGCGACGGGGGGGTACTGGTGCAGATCGCTGGTCCGCAGGGAGAACGGGGAGCGCTCGAGGCAGAAGTTCTGCTGGTCGCCACCGGCCGGTCGCCGAATAGCGACACCCTCGACCTCGCGCACGGAGGGATCGAGGTAGGCGAGGACGGGTTGATCGTTGTCGACGATTATCTGAGGACCAGCGCCGACGGAGTCTTCGCGCTTGGCGATGTGTGCTCTCGCGAGCAACTGAAGCATGTGGCAAACAAGGATGCCCGAGTGGTACAACACAACTTGCTTCATCCCGGCTCGATGATCACCAGCGACCGAAGGTTCGTGCCCCGCGCCGTGTTCTCCATGCCACAGGTGGCCTCAGTTGGGCTAACGGAGGCACAAGCTGCGGAGCAGGGGATTGACTACGTTGTCTCCCGCCAGGACTACGGGGAAACCGCATTCGGTTGGGCCATGGAGGACACCGACCATTTCGTCAAGATCATCGCCGATGCTAAATCAAAGATCATTCTGGGTGCCCACGTGATCGGGCCGGAGGCATCATCGCTGATTCAGCCGCTGATCCAAGCCATGACCTTCGAGCAGCCGGCTATCGAGGTGGCACGCCGCCAGTACTGGATCCACCCGGCAATGACCGAAGTCCTCGAGAACGCCCTGCTCGGACTCGAGGACTGAGCGCGGAGCGTCGCTGATGGAGCACGTCAGCGAGGCTCGGTCAGCCGTTTGATGGTTTTGGCTACGCGATCAGCACGGGTTTCAGGCTTCTTCCCCTCATCGATCCACCGTGCGTATTCGTTGCGGTGGGTGAAGGGCAGCCTCTCGTACGCGGCCTTGGCGGTCGGGTTGTCGGCTAGCGCTTGGGTGAGCTCGGGCGGCTCCACGATGACGCGTTCCTCATTGTCCTCAACCAGCTCAACCTGCACAGAATCGCCGGCTCCGACTTGGAGCTGTCGAAGCAAGTCTTTGCGTAGGCCGAGATAGCTCTTGCCGCCATAGACCATGAGCCGCGAGCGGTACTCGACGCCGTTGACATGGGCCAGAACAGGAGGCCGTTTGGAGCTGAACGCCCCGGCGACCTCCTTGGGTACCAGAACTGCGTGGCCGCCACCCTGGCCCGCGGAGAGGACTTCGGCCGAGAACGCCATGGCCTGCGATCTAGGAACTACGCCGGGAGTTGATCAGCTTCCAGGTGCCGGGCAAGAGGACAGCGGCCAGCAGGATCTTGATCACATCGCCGATCAGGAAGGGCAGCACTCCCAGAGCCAGCGCCTTGCCGAAGGACATACCCGCTAGCGCCATCAACCCGGCTACGCCAAAGACGTAGATGACAACGTTGCCCAGCGCCATCATGCCTATGGTCGGCACCACGCGGCGGTCGGCGCCACGCTCGGAAAGCCACCCGACCAGCCATGCGGCTGCGACAAAGCCCACGATGTAGCCGAATGAGGCGAAGGCCCAGCCGCTCTGATGGTTCGCAAACCATGGCACGCCGGCCACCCCCGCCAAGAGATAGAGGGCCATCGAGGAGGCGCCGCGGATACTGCCCAAAGCGGCAGCAACAAGCAGGACAGAAAAGGTCTGCAGCGTCAGCGGAACCGGTGTGAAGGGCAATGGAATCGACACCTGAGCTGTCAGACCAACGAAGATTGCTCCGCCGATCACGAGGGCGATGCTGCGGACCAGGCCGCCCGGTATTACGTCGCCAAGTGTGCGCGGGCTTACGCTGGTGACGCTCGACATGGGGTTGTCCTCCAAACCGTGTTGGCATGCAGGTGCGGATACCGTCGCTTCCGTACCGGGATGCGACAACCCTAGTGTCCGGACTGCTGCGTCCGCCAACAGGCTCATGCGGTGAAATCCGACGGGGATCGAGGTGCTGTGCGTCCAGCGACACGCGGTCGGCGTGCCTGGCTCGTCGGCTGCGCGATGACGATCATTGCCGTGCTCGGTGGCTGCGGCATGCCGCCCACGGCATCGCCAGTTGGCGTGACGCCGTCCGGGTCAACCACACCCCGTCCCGCAGACCCAACCTCATCGCGGAGCGCCAGGAAGGGGGCCACATCGGCAGAGTCGTTCACCGTTCAAGAGGGTTGCGCACAACGCGTCGCCAGCATGAGCCTGTCAGAACGCGTCGGCCAGCTGTTGATGATCGGGGTCAGCTCAAGTGGCATCAGTGAGTCAGAGAAGACGATTGTCGAGGAGACACGGGCTGGAAGCATCATCTTGATGGGTAACTCGACTGCCGGAACACACGCCATCCGGAGAGTCGTCAGTAACGTGCAGTCGGCGGCTCGAAGTCCTGAAGGCGTGCAGGTGATGCTCGCCGCTGATCAAGAAGGCGGGCTCGTGCAGCGGCTCAAGGGCCCCGGCTTCACGACGATTCCATCGGCGACCGTTCAAGCTATGCAGTCCGATACCGCGCTGCAACGGAACGCTTACGACTGGGGTCGCGAGCTCAAGGCGGCCGGAATCGACGCCAATCTGGCTCCCGTGGCCGATGTCGTGCCGATGACGATGGTCTGGGTCAACCAGCCGATTGGTCGGCTTCGCCGCGGATACGGCCAATCCGCTAACAAGGTGGCCGCGAAGGTAGCGGCATTTACCCAAGGAATGGATCGTGCCGGTGTGGCGACGGCCGTCAAACACTTCCCCGGGCTCGGGCGAGTACGCGGCAACACCGACTACATGTCCAGAGTGGTCGACACCAGGACAACGCGAGATGATGCGGCTCTTGCCGGCTTCAGGGCAGCCATCGAGGCCGATGTTGACATGGTGATGGTGTCATCCGCGACCTACAACAAGATCGACGATGACCATCGGGCAGCGTTCTCGCCCATGATCATTGAGGAGATGCTGCGCAAGGATCTCCGATTCTCAGGCGTTGTGATCTCCGATGATCTGGCGGCAGCCGCCATGCGGATCCTTCCTGCAGAAGAGCGCGCACGTCGGTTCATTCGCGCAGGTGGCGATCTGATGATCGTCGGCGACGCGAGGCTGGCGAGCAGGATGGCAGACGTGATCAAGGATGAGGCATCGGACGACGCGGCTTTCGAAAGGCGGGTTACCGAGAGCGCAGCTCGCGTGGTAGCCATGAAAGAACGCCGCGGCCTCGTTAAGTGCTGACCTCTGCGCCCTGAGCTGGTGAAGGGCGCCTGTCCCTCCGGGCTTCGACGCTCAGCCCGCAGTTAACCGTCGACCTGCAGTTGCTTCAGGGCGTCGCGGGCGGGTTGCACGAGTTCGGGTGTGGTGTCGGGGATCGAGGCGTAGTAGAGGCCTGATCGGTTGCCAGCTGAGACAATCGCCACGATGAGCAGCTCGCCTTTGGTCTTCAGCCCGACGATGTCGAAAGTGAGCTGCGATTCAACCAGCCAGGCATCGTGACCATCGATGGTGACTTTCTCGTTCACCTTGACGTTGCTCTTGACGGGATTGTCGCCATAGAACTTGCCCAGAATGCATTTCACAACGATCTGAGAGCCCTGCTCCGGAGTAAAGAACCCATCACCGGCCTGCAGTTCGCCGACGAGGATTGACGCCACCCAGTTGCTACCGTTTCCGTCATAGTTCGTCTCGACCGGAACCATCTGGGTTTGGACATCGCTACCGAATGGCACCCGGTTCTCACTCTGCGGAGCTCCCCAGGGAGCACCGAGCTGAGGGTAGGAAACCGGACCGCCGTGTACCCGTCCATCGGCCGGGTGACTAGCAGAAGGTTCAGCGCTCGGGGTGACCTCCGCCGGACACGCGTCCTCCGACGGTTGCGCGACCGGCCCGCCAGCAGTCCCAGTGTCGCCGCCAGTCACGGCACGGATGGCAATAACGGCAAGGATGATGATGCCGATCACCAATGCCGCTCCGGTGATCCACCAACCGATTGGCGACTTCTTCTTCTCTAATTCCTGGTAGTTCGCGTACGCGCTGCTGCCGTAGTCCTGACCGTACGGCGACTGGCCGTACGCGGGCTGTCCACCCTGTCCGTAAGGTTGGCCGCCCTGGCCGTAAGGCTGGCCGCCCTGCTGTGGCGTGCCGGCGCCAACGAGACCTGGCGATGGTGGGGCCGCGCTCGGATTGGGCGAAGTTGCTGCCGACCAGGCTTTGCCGTCCCAGTAACGGAAGAGCCCCTGACCACCGCCCGGATCGGGATACCACCCAGGGTTCGCACTCACGGGGCGAGTCTATGTTGCAAAGGGGACAACCACAGACTGACAAAGCCAGTCGTTATCAGACGCACCGAGTCGCTGCGATGTGATGCGTCCCGAGCTTGTCGAAGGGGCGCCGTGAGCTTCTCGAAGGTGCGCCCTGAGCTTGTCGAAAAGTGCGTCCTGAGCTTGTCGAAGGGGCGCTGGATCCGCGCACTTCGACAAGCTCAGCACGCACCTACCCGAATCGTCCTGTGATGTAGTCCTCGGTCGCCTTCTGGTCCGGGTTGGAGAAGATCTTCTCGGTCGAACCGATCTCGATGAGCTTGCCCGGCTTCCCCTGGGCGGCGAGGTTGAAGAATGCGGTCTGGTCGCTGACCCGAGCGGCCTGCTGCATGTTGTGTGTGACGATCACCACGGTGTATTGCTCCTTGAGCTCGCCGATCAGGTCCTCGATAGCAAGCGTGGATATCGGGTCGAGTGCCGAGCATGGCTCGTCCATCAGGAGCACCTGAGGCTCGACGGCAATGGCGCGGGCAATGCACAGCCGCTGTTGCTGGCCGCCTGACAGGCCAATGCCGGCCTTGCCGAGCCGGTCCTTCACTTCGTTCCAGAGGTTCGCTGCTAGCAGCGAGCGCTCCACGGCGTCGGCCAGGATGCTCTTGTTCTTCACACCATTCAGTCGCAGGCCCGACGCGACGTTGTCGAAGATCGACATTGAGGGGAACGGGTTGGGCCGCTGAAAGACCATGCCGACAACTCGGCGTACCGCGACGGGGTCGACCCCCTGACCGTACAGTTCGGTGCCGTCAAGCTGCACACTGCCCGAGACATGTGCGCCGGGAATCACCTCATGCATTCGGTTCAGCGTGCGCAGCAGTGTTGACTTGCCGCACCCTGAAGGGCCGATAAATGCCGTCACGGTACGTGGCTCGACGGTCATCGAGACGTCTTCCACAGCCTGAAAGCTGCCGTAGTAGATGTCGAGATTGCGTACGTCGATTCGCTTGGCCATGGCTCATCTCTCCTTGAGCTTGCTGGCTCGGGCGATCGCGCGGGCCAGCAGGTTGAGCAACATCACGATGATGATCAGGGTTAGGGCCGCCGCCCACACCCGTTCGTAGCCAGGCAGTTGTGGCGCCTGATCTCGGCCGGCGTTGATCATGGTTGGTAACGCCCCCATGGTGTCGCTGGTGGGGGAGAAGTTGATCCCTACCGCGTACGAGACCAAGATCAGCAACGGCGCCGTCTCACCCATCACCCGCGCCAAGCCGAGCATGACGCCTGTCATGATGCCGCCGAATGCGGTGGGAATGACTATTTTCACGATGGTTTTCCACTTCGGCACGCCAAGTGCGTACGACGCCTCTCGTAATTCCTGCGGTACGAGTTTGAGCATCTCCTCAGTGGATCTGAGCACTACCGGCAGCATGAGTAGTACCAGCGCAAGGGAAACAGCGATGGCGGAGCGGCCCAACCCGAAGATCGTGATGAACAGCGCGTAGATGAAGAGCGCGGCAACGATGGACGGGATGCCGCTCAGGATGTCCACCATGAAGCTCACGCCCCGGGCCACCTTGGTGCCCTTGGCGTACTCGATCAGCAAGATCGCGCCCATGATGCCCAGTGGGACCGCGATTGCCGCGCAGATCAAGGCCATCTCCACGGTGCCGACGATGGCATGGTAGGCGCCACCGCCTTCGCGGCGCGGGGTGATGCCGCGCTGACTTTGCAGCCACCACGTTGAGGTCAGGATGAGCCGGAGGCCCTTGGTGATCACGGTGTAGAGCACCCAGAACAGCGGGATGACCGCGAGCAGCGTCGCGATGGTCACATAGACCGTGGCAAGCGCGTTCTTGACCGTACGAATACCGCTCGGGCGGCGGAAGGACAGCTGAACGTCGGTAGTCGTTGCACTCATGACTTCGCTCCTCCCCGCTCAGCGATGATCCGGGCCATGGCGTTGACTGCAAAGGTCACGACGAACAGCACCAGGCCTGCGGCAATATAGGCGCCCGTCTTGGACGGGCTGTCGAACTCAGCGGCATTGTTGGCGATCTTGCTGGCAAACGTCTCGCCACCTGCAAAGATCGAAGGCGTAAAGGGGCTGCCAGCGGCTGGAGTTGTCAGGATGATCATGACGGCGATGGTCTCGCCAAGCGCACGCCCGAGACCGAGCATGGATGCGCTGATCACGCCAGACCGCCCATGTGGGAGAACGGCCGTGCGGATGACCTCCCAGCGGGTCGCGCCCAGTGCGAGTGCCGCCTCGATGTGGTCGCGAGGCGTCTGAGCAAAGACATCGCGAGAGATCGCCGTCACGATTGGCAAGATCATGATTGCCAGCACCACAGAGGCGACAAACACCGATCCCTTGGGGTCGACACTCTTGCCGAACAGCGGGATCCAGCCGATCTTGCTAATCAGCCACTCCGCCGCCGGAGCGAGAAACGGCCCCAGCACGCTCAGTCCCCACAGGCCAAAGATGATCGACGGTACGGCGGCGAGCAGATCGACCACAAAAGAGACCGGGCCGGAAGCTCGCTTGTGCAGGTACTGGGTCAGGCAGAGCGCCACACCGACGGCGATCGGGACGGCGATCGCCATAGCCAGGATCGAGGACAAGACAGTGGTCCAGAAGAGTCCGGCAATCCCGAAGCGAAGCTCGTTACCAGAAACGGTCCAGTTACGTGAGGTGAGGAAGTTGTCCTGGTCCGCCTGCAGGCTGGGCAGCGCGAGGGCCAGCAAGAAAATGCCGACGAACAGCACCAGTAAGACGATGGCCAGGCCGGAGGTCGTAGCCAGGCTGCGAAATATCCGATCGCCGGTCTTGCTGATCTTGGCAAGCTTGACGCCCCGCGGCGCTCGCTCCAGGTGGTCTATGGTCTGCGGCGCAGGCGCTTGATGCGCCGCAACCTTGGGGACCGGGGAGTGCAGGCTCACCGCACTATGGTCCACTACGGGCGACAAGCTCGGGTCCTGCGCTGCATCCGGTTCGGGCTGGACCCTCTCGGTCGCGTCCGTGTCGGTCACTGCCACGGGTCTCCTGCTCAGTACATGAATGGGGCGGCGGGTCACCGCGGTACTGAGCCCGCGATGACCCGCCCCTCGGGGGAGGGTGACTACTGAATCGCTGCGACCGCCGTCTGGACCTTCGACTGCAGCTCGCCGGGAAGTGGCGCGTACCCGAGGTCCGGAAGCTTCTGCTGCGCTTCGGGCGAGGAGAAGTACGTCAAGAAATCCTTGACGATCGCGGTCTTGTCAGCCGCGAGACCCTTGCTGCACACAATCTCGTAAGTGACGAGGAGCGCGGGGTAGGCACCTGACTCTGTACCGGAGTACTTCAGGTCCAGGTTCAGATCATTGCCGCTGCCCTTGACCTTGGCTTCCGCAACGGCCTTGGCTACGGACTCACCCGTCAGCTCGACCGCACCATTGCCGCTGTCCAACTGGGCCATGCTGAGGTTGTTGTCCTTGGCATAGCTCCATTCGATGTACGTAATGGAATTCTTCGTATTGGCAGTGGCCTCAGCAACGCCCGAGGACTTGTTCTTACCCTCGCCGGTGCCAGTCCAGGCCTTGGCAGGCTCGTCCTCCCAGGCGCCGTTGCCGGCCTTGGAGAGGAACTTGGTGGTGTTCTCAGTGGTGCCCGACTCGTCGGAGCGGAAGAAAACTGTGATGTTCGCGCTGGGCAGCTTGGCATCTGAGTTGAGCTTTGCGATCTTCGGGTCGTTCCAGGTCTTGATCGTGCCATTGAAGATCTCTGAGAGCACCTCGGCATTCAGTACGAGCTTGTCGACGCCGTCGACGTTGTAGGCGAAGGCGATTGGGCCCACTACCATGGGCAGGTTCCAAGCCGGGTTGTTCGCGCAGCGCTCCTTGGCCTTGTCAGCCTCGATAACGCCATCCTTCTCCTCGGTCTTGAGTGCGGAGTCCGAGCCGGCGAAGTCCACCAGGCCGTTGTAGAACGACTTGATGCCGGCACCTGAGCCAGTCGGGTTGTATTCGATCGTCGCCTTGTCGCCACATTGGGCGTTGTAGTCGACAATGACTTCGGTGATGGCGTTGGCCTGGGCGCTCGAGCCCTCGGCGGAGAGTTTGCCCGAGGGGCAGGCCAGCCCCAAAGCCCCGGCGCTGCTGCCGGGTTCAGCTCCGTCAGGCTCGCGGGCGCTGGTCGGGTCGGAGCCGCACGAGGTGAGACTGAGGGTGGCCAGAGCAGCCAGCGCGGCGAGCTTGCTGGCTCGCGAGCTCACGAGGCGGTTCATGGTCATGCGTGTCCTTCACAACGGGGGGAGTTTCCCCTGGATGAACCCGGAGGCACGATGCTCACCGGGCCTGGCTCGGAGGGGCGCGTCCGTGCGCCTCCCGATGCCGCGAACGTACGCGTGTCGGGTGTCCTGATGGGCCTGGGAAGGTAAACAACGGGTGAACGATCGACGCGGCTGCGCGCAGGCGGCGTGAGCCGGCTACGTGGCGCCCAGCAGCCATCCCCTCACTGCATGCCGAGCGTGGCGTATCAGCCGTCGGAAGGGTCGGCGCAGAGTCGATATTCGTGGTGTTGATAGGTCCGGTGCCGGCAGGCTTCCTGGCAAGCCAAGTCGAGTCAGCCGCCGACGCCTGAAGTAACGAGAATGGCTTTCAAAGTGAGCCCTGAGAACGAGACGACCTCCGAGCGCCGCGCCGTCAGCCGGACTGGCTGCATGGCGTATCCGAATTCGATGCCTGGTGCGGCGTTGTGGACAAGCTCTTCAGGTTCTCAGCGGCGTATCGCTCGACGTTGAAGAACGGCACGATCACCGACAACCTGATCACCTTTTCGACCATAAGTAATGGCTGAAAGCCCGATGATCACTACGTAAGTGCCCTGGGTAACGGTGGGTGAACTCCGTGTCAACCTGCCGGCCTGTTGTTGGAGTGTTTGCCTGATGTTCAGATCGCAACGCCAGCTTCGCCATCTCCAATGCCTACGGTCGTGATCATGAGAGCACTCGGGGGCGAAGCCGCCACTAGCCCCACTGAGAAGGTGCGATGGCTAACAAATCATGGATTCTGGACACTCCTTCCCGGCAGCTCGGCGATCGAGTGGTCGGTACCGGTTGGCCTGAAGATGATCCACACCTTCCAGGGTGAGTTCGCCAACGTGCCGATCGGCTATTCCGGGCACAGACGGGGTTGCAGACGACGCTTGCCGCGGTGGCCATCGGTGCTGTCTTCGTTGAGCCGCACATCACGTTGGACCGCACAATGTGGGTCTCCGACGAGGCCGCGTCCATCGAGCCTCAGGGCCTTTGCGGTTGGTCCGTGACGTCAGGGTGATCAGCGAGGCCATAGGCGACGGCGTAAAGCGTATATACGACGGGGAGCATGCCGCGAAGAAGAAGCTGCGCCGCATGCCCGGCCAGCTGGCGGAACAAGCTGATTTGATGGCCGCGTCGTGAGCTGCCGACTCCGGTTGTTCACCTGCATGCCAGTGGAAGTGCCGCGAGTTCGGACCATCCGTAATGACTTCTCTTGGCTGCGCGCCCGCCATCCGGCACCGCAGTTGAAGGCTAACGCGGATCTGGTCGGCACGTCGCTCGTCGAGTCAGGTGTTGTCAAGGCGGAGGCGTACTTGACTGGAGTCGAGACTTTGATCACTCGCTTTGAGGCGGACCGATATTTTGCACATCGCAAGGAAGCCGACTGGAAGCTCGACCTCATCGAACGAATGGGTATAAGGGTCATCCGGCCCGTCTTGCCGCTGGAAATCATTGCCCGCCGGGGTCCAATCGGCCGTACCATCGTCAGCTTCCCTTCGACAGTGGTTCACACGCTGCCCACGGTGCTGGCCGAAGCAGCTGTTGAGGTCGTCGTCTGTGACATCGCGAATGACTGGTACGAGCCCAAGGCCACGCTGCGAGCCGATGAATTCCTTAGTCGAGTCACCACATCGGCGCAGCGGAGTCACCACCGCCTGGCGGCCGTCGCTGTCTGATGGCGCTTCATTCGTCTCAGAAATCCATGTCTGTCCCGAATAAAGAACACATGCGCTCACGAGTGATTGCCATAATTCCGGCACGCGGTGGCTCCAAAGTCGTGCCTGGCAAGAACCTTCGGCGGGTCGGCGGACGCAGCTTGGTTGCGCGCGCGGTCGACGCCTGCCGAGCGGCACGGCGCATAGCTGAGGTGTACGTCAGCACGGACGATGCCGAGATCGCGGCAAGCGCTGAAGTGGCCGGCGCAAAGGTGATCATGAGACCCGCTGAGTTGTCCGACGATATCGCCTCGTCGGAATCGGCGTTGCTCCACGCCCTCGACCAGCTGATCATGGTGAATGAGGAGCCTGAGGTGCTGGTATTCGTACAGTGCACCAGCCCATTCATCGCGCCTGATGATCTTGATCGAGGTATCCAGATGATCATCCATGATCATGCCGACTCGGTCTTCTCGGCGGTGGCGACCTATGACTTCCTGTGGCGCGGCAGCGGAAGCTTCGGCGTGGTGACGGGACAGAATCACGACCCGGCTGTCCGGCTGCGACGTCAAGAGCGAGAACCCGAGTTCCGCGAGACGGGAGCGTTCTATGTCATGTCGGCAGCCGGGTTCCGCGCTGCCCGGCATCGCTTCTTCGGACGTACCGCCGTGGTCCAGGTGCCCGAGTTGACCGCAGTCGATATCGACCACCTCCATGACCTGGCATTGGCAGGCGCACTGGCCGAAGTGATGGAGCTGCCGCAGGATGTCGATGTCGATGCGGTGATCACCGACTTCGATGGCGTTCACACGGACGATTCCGTCACTGTTGCGCAGGATGGTCGCGAGTCGGTTCGCGTCAGCAGGGCCGACGGGCTCGGGGTTGAGCGGCTGCGATCCGCTGGCATACCGCTGCTGATCGTGTCCAAGGAGATCAACCCAGTCGTCGGAGCCCGCGCGGCCAAGCTGCGTGTCGAGGTTGCGCAGGGCGTGGTGGACAAGCGCTCCGTGGTACGCGACTGGCTGACAGCTCACAATATTCCGCTGCATCGTGCTCTCTATCTCGGCAACGATGTCAATGATCTTGGTCCAGGGTCTGGTCGGCTGGCCTGTTGCGGTTGCCGATGCTCACCCGTCTGTTCGCCAGGCGGCACGACTCGTGCTGGCGCGGTCAGGGGGTCATGGGGCGGTCCGAGAGCTTTGCGACCTCGTCGAGCATCGCCAGCGCGCCGCGCGTACCAAGGACCGTACAACCGGCGAAAGTGTGGCCACATCCCGGCGGGAATCATCAGGCGAAGGCGCCGGCGCACTCGCCTCCACAGGGAGGTTTCGAGCTGGGCCGCTGAGGCAACTGTTCAGTTGCCCGCAGCTCAAGTAGCTGGCTGACCAGAACGGGCCTAGTTTGGGCCTGGAAGACCCGTGGGCCGTCACCTCGGAGACTACGGGTCGGGTGCATGCCAGCAGTACCACGTCAGGACGCTCGATGCGGATTCGGCGTTTGAGTGCGGCGTGCGACACGAACTCCACCGGCCGGCCGCTGGCCGCCTGGATTTGGGCTTCTGACGGCATGACCGGGTTCTGAATAAGCAACTGCTTGGCTTCCCAAAGGTTGGGGAGTGCATCCAAAGTTGTGGCGCTCCACTTGAGGTAGGAATCAGTGTCCGCAATAGCCAGCACGCGCACGGTCGCGGAGATTGCGGCAACGGGTTCAGGCGCACAGCACATTTGCTCGTTCATGGTCACCAGGAACTTATGAGAACTTGGTGTCCGGATGCGCAGCCTGCAATGAACGTCAAGTGAACTCTGACCTAGGATTCGGTCCGGCTGGCTGACCTAGACTCACGCAGGTATCAACGCAATCTGCCACTGCCCATGATCGGCCGCACCCATGGCAACCGCAGTTCGGTCACCTGCCATCTCAAGTTCGACAGCGCATGTGCGCACCCTCCTTGCAACTCCAGCCCCGAGGCGACGTTCGCCGAGATCGCTTCCCGGCAGCTCAGCCGGCGGCCTTTACTTGCTGCCACCGGCTCCCTTGCAGCTGCGGCAGCCCTGCCGAGCTTCTTGACCCGATTACGTTCCTGCCTGGGCCGAGCCTGCCCCAGAGCTTGGCGGGGCCCACGACCGAGTGTCATTGGTGACCCGTGATGTCTGAATCGCGCCTGGAGGAGCAAATACAGTGTCGAGCGCTCGGAGTGCACAAACGCATTCAAGCCTGCGGGCGGTGCCGTTCCAGCGCGTGCACCGCGCACTCGGCTGTCAGGTGAGCCACCAAGAATTCCCCGGTCACCAATGTCGTGGGCGGAATGTCAAGTGCATTAAGAATGTGCGGCAGCACCGGCCGGTGCACGCAGATAGCAGTTGGTTCACCGCTGGCAAGTGTCGCGGCCATGACCTTGCGTGTCAGACTCCCGACGCCTTTGGGATCGTTTTCGCCTTCTTCCTCGGTTAGCAGGCTGTAGGTCTCGACGGGCATCTCGCGCAGATGGGCGTACGGCAGCAATGTGGAGGTGCACCGCCTCGCGGTGGAGCTGACGAGTTTGGTCACTCCGTACGCCGCCAACATCGGGCTCAGCATCCTGGCCTGCCGCCGACCGCGGGAATTGATGGGCCGAGCCGAGTCCCTTCGTGACCAGTCCTTGCGATCCATTGCTTTGGCGTGCCGCAAGATGATCAACGGAGTGGTAGGCGGCTGTGCAAGGTACTGCTGCACCAGGAAATGATCATGGGAGTAAGTGAGCCGCCCTAGCGCTGCGCGCACCGGTAGCCAGGAGACGACGTCGACCTCCGCGTCCGGTGCTCGGCGTACCAACTCCAAGACCACGCCGCCCCAGTAATCGACCTTCTTGAGGCCGGCGCTCCCGGCTTCGTAGGTGATCGAGTCCAGCGGCACGCTAAGCCGTATGGTGACTCCTGTCTCTTCACGCACTTCCCGCACCGCACATGCCGGCAGCGACTCACCAACATCGAGCTTTCCCTTCGGCAGCGTCCAGTCGTCGTAGCGCTTCCGATGGATGATCACTACCTCGGTACCCCGCAGCGGATGCTCACGAGTCACTACCGCGCCACCCGCCAGAATTGGGCGCCTTGCAGAGGGCACCGCGTCCTTTCGGTTGCGAGCGGTGCTCACCGGAGGCACGGGACGGCTACTTCGCTGCGGCGCGGCGCCGGCCTGTGGTGTTGATCAAGTACTCCTGCATGTCAAGCAGGGGCTCACCGTTGGCGTCGGTGGTGTGTGGAATCCATGTTCCATCCGGCTGTAGCTGCCACGACGCCGTTCCCTCATCGAACGCGATCTTGAACAGCTCCTCGATTTCACCGATGTGTGCTGGATTGGTGATCGAGACCAGCACCTCCACGCGGCGGTCCAGGTTGCGGTGCATGAGGTCGGCGGAGCCGATGCCGACTGATGGCGATCCGTCGTTGGCAAACCAGAAGAGCCGACTGTGCTCGAGGAAGCGGCCGAGGAGGCTACGCACTCGGATATTATCGCTGAGACCCGGCACACCAGGCCGGATCGTACAGATTCCGCGTACCCACAGGTCGACCGGGACACCGGCCCGCGAAGCACGGTAGAGCGCATCGGAAGTCGCCTCGTCCACGATGGAGTTGACTTTGATCTTGATGCCTGCGGGCTTGCCGTCCTCGTGGTTGGCGATCTCGTGGTTGATCCGGTCGATCAGCCCGTTGCGGATACCGTGCGGGGCAACGAGCAGCCGCTTGTACTGGGTCTCTTGAGCCATTCCCGACAGATGGTTGAACAACCGGCCGATGTCTTCGGTGACGATGGGGTTGGCGGTGAGCAGCCCGATGTCTTCGTACAGCCGCGCGGTCTTGGGGTTGTAGTTGCCCGTTCCGATGTGTGCGTAGCGGCGCAGGCCGTCGGGCTCGTCACGTACCACCATTGAGAGCTTGCAGTGGGTCTTCAGCCCGAGTAGCCCATACACCACGTGACAGCCGTGCTGCTCGAGCCGACGCGCCCACGCGATGTTGGCCTGCTCGTCGAACCGTGCCTTGATCTCAACAAGAGCCAGCACCTGCTTCCCCGCCTCGGCTGCCTCGATCAACGCGTCAATGATGGGTGAGTCGCCAGACGTACGGTAAAGGGTCTGCTTGATCGCCAGGACGTGCGGATCATCGGCGGCCTGCTCAATGAAGCGCTGCACGCTCGTCGCGAACGAATCGTACGGGTGATGCAGCAGCACATCGCGCTGTTTGAGAGCGGCGAACATGTCGGCCGGCTTCGCCGTCTCGACCTCAGCCAGATGGGGATGGGTTGAGGGCAGGAAGGCAGGATATTTGAGTTCGGCTCGATCAATATCGGCCAGGGAGAACAGGCCGGTCAGATCGAGCGGCCCGGGCAGGTGGAAGACTTCCCTCTCACTGATGTCCAGCTCGCTAATAAGCAGCTCGAGCATCTTGGGATCCATGTCGTCCTCGACCTCGAGCCGAACCGGCGGGCGACCAACCTTGCGGCGAAGCAGCTCCTTCTCTAAGGCAAGTAGCAGGTTCTCGGCGTCGTCTTCCTCGACCTCGACATCTTCGTTGCGTGTCACCCGAAACGTGTGGTGCCCCACCACGTGCATGCCGCTGAACAGCTGATCAAGATGATGAGCGATCACGTCCTCGAGCGGGACATAGCGGCCCTCGGCGAGCGAAATGAAGCGGGAGAGCATTGTGGGCACCTTCACCCGCGCGAACTGGCGAATGCCGGTCTCCGGGTTACGGACCAACACGGCAAGGTTGATCGACAGGCCGGAGATGTAGGGGAAGGGATGGGAAGGATCGACAGCGAGAGGGGTGAGCACCGGGAAGATCCGCTCGGCGAACAACTCGTCCATCCGATCCTTCTCGGCTGATGTGAGCTCATCCCAGCGAAGGATCTCGATCCCTTCCTTGGCCAGCGCGGGCCGGACGTCCTCCTGGAACACCAATGCTTGTTCAGCGACCAACTCGCGGGTGCGATTGAGGATCGCCGAGTGCACTTCCCGGGGCATCAACCCGCTGACCGTGGGTACCGCGACACCTGCAGCGATGCGGCGTTTGAGGCCAGCGACCCGGACCATATAGAACTCGTCCAGGTTGGAGGAGAAGATCGCGAGAAACTTCGCGCGCTCCAGCAACGGCACCCGTTTGGCGTCCTTGGCCAGATCGAGGACTCGGTTGTTGAAGGCGAGCCAGGACAGCTCTCGGTCCAGGAAGCGATCAGGCGGCAGCCCTGGTGCTGGAACGGGAAGCAAGTCCTCCATCACGGTTGACACTTCGACTGCTTCCATATCTATCTCCTGCTGTGCTCCGTTATCTCTGTCTAGCGTCCAGGCGGACCTGATGAAGGCTCAACCCTGCGCGTACATCACATCACGGCTGACTGTGACGAATCCATAGGACAGATATAGTCCAATGGCGGCCCGATGGTCTGCCTCGACGTACAGCTCCACGCGCGTGTTTCCTCGCTGTTGCAACGAGCGCAGCCCGGTCAAAAGCAGCGCCTTGCCGAGTCCACGGCCGGCTGCGGACGGCTCGATGCCGAGCACGTAGACCTCGCCAAGCTGATCTTGATGTTGCTTGGTCCAGTGAAAGCCGACCATGGTGTCCTCGATCGTCGCGACAAAGAAACCTTTCGGGTCGAACCATGGCTCGGCCATTCGGTCCGCGAGGTCGTCACCGTCGATCAGAGCCTGCTCGGGATGGTGCGCAAATGCGGCGGCGTTGACACGCAGCCATTCCCGCTCATCCTGTCCGGGCACAAAGGTTCGGATCTCTACCCCGGGCGGAACCACCGGTTCTGGCAAATCCTCATCGAGTCGCCGTTCCATGATCAGCAACTCGCGCTGAGCAGTCATCCCTGCGGCCGTGGCGAGGGCGCGGGCAGCCGGGTTGTCACCCATCGCCCACACCCGCAACGGGCTGCTGGACTCCATGATCAGCCGCTGCAGGAGCAAGGTGCCGATGCCCCGCCGGCGATGGTCTGGAGAGACCACGAGCTGGCCGGCGCTCCAGTCGATCCCGGACTCCAGTTGGGCATATCCCACCAGCTGCTCACCCTCGCTCACCAGAACGTGTTGCGTAGTCGGGTGTGGACGCCGAAGCCGCAGCACTGCAGCTTCATTGAGAGCCTTCATCTGGCCAACCGCTTCGGCATCGGCCACCAACTGCAGCACGCCGTCGGTCTCTGTCTCGGTCAGCTTAGTTGCCATGGCGATGGTCAGCAGCTCGGACATAGACCCACGCTAGCCAACCTTTTTGGAGCTGCTCGCGCCATGCTTGATTGCTCGCTCCGCTCGCTGAGGCTGGCGCTTTCGAGCCGCTGCCTTCCTCACTCGCTCGCAGACAAGAGAAGTGTCTGCTCGCTCGATCGTCCAGGACAGCGGCGCGCCAGCCTGGCTCCATGCGGCGGGCGCGCGATTCCCGACGCTCGCAGCTCATGCCGACAGATCTATGCTGCCGTCCATGGGCGATGATCAGGACCCGTCGAGGCAGGTCGCTGCGTATGGTGCCACCGCACAGCCGGCGATTGCGGCCCGTATGGCGCCTCATCTCCGGCTGACGGAGATCGGGGCAGTGTGTGCTGTGGTCGCGGTCATCGCGGCTGCTGCAGCAGTCGCCGTATTCCCGTCGTTCGCCGGTGCTGGACCAGGACTGGTCTGGGCCGTGGGCGCGCTCGTCTCCGCGGCACTCATGCTAGCCATCTGTGTAATCCAGGTCGTCGTCTGGCGGCGTGCGATGGCGTCCTGGCTCGGCAAGCGCGTACAGGATCTGCGAGCTGAGAAGCGGCTCTCATGGATCGTGCACCTGGTGTCTTACGCCGTGACCCTGGCTGCACTCCTCACGACCATGGCTGGCAGCGCCGCAGCTGCCTGGACATCTGCATCGGCTGTGCTGCTGGCAGTCACCTTGCTCTTCGTCCTTGCCGCCCAGGTACTCGCCGGAGTGCAGTTCCTGCGGACCAGCGGCCCTCCGGGAACGCTCCCGGCACACATTCGGCGCATCAATAGGTGGTCTCGTTACCGCAACGACTGACGCAGCCCTTTTGGGAGCTGCTCGCGCATCGCGCGTGGAATCTGCCGCCGTGGTCGTCGCTCGCAGAGGAAAGACGCCTCTGCTCTCTCCATATCCATTGCTCGCTGCTGCTCGCTGGGGCTGGCGCTTGTTAGCCGCTGCCTTCTTACCTCGCTCGCAGACGAAAGACGTGTCTGCTCCCTCGCTCGTCCAGGACAGCGGCGCGCCAGCCTGGCTCCGTGCGACGGTGCGCGATTGCCGACGCTCGCAGCTCGGAATGCGGGGATTACCCGGTGAGGCGAGCCGACTCCTCGGCGGGAGTGACGAACCGGTATCCCACATTGCGAACTGTGCCAATGACCGACTCGTATTCGGGGCCGAGCTTGGCGCGCAGCCGTCGCACGTGGACGTCGACGGTACGGGTGCCGCCGTAGTAGTCATATCCCCAGACATCGCTCAGCAGCTGTTGGCGGCTGAATACACGTCCCGGATGTTGCGCGAGGTATTTCAGCAGCTCGAACTCGGTGTAAGTGAGATCCAGCTGAACCCCGTTGAGCTTCGCGCTGTAGCCAGCCTCGTCGATCACGATGTTGCCGGACTGGATCAAGGGATCGGCATTGGCTGCGACTGTCGGCGTCATCGCGAGCCTGAGCCGTACGTCCACCTCGGCGGGTCCGGCGGTCGCGAGCAGCAGGTCGTCGAAGCCCCAGTCGGCCGACAGCGCTGCCAAGCCGCCCTCGTTGGCGATGACGAGCAGGGGCGCCTCTTTTCCTGTCGTCTCGATGAGCCGGCACAGCGACCGTGCGCCGACCAGGTCCCGTCGGGCATCGAGCAGGATCACGTCGGCTGCCGGCGCATCCAGCAGCGCGGTGGCTTCGGCCTGGGCGACCTTGACTTGGTGGGTGAGGAGCTCCAGCGCGGGCAGGATTTCCGAGGACGAATGCATGTCGTTGGTAAGCAGCAGCAAGGTGGCCATATCGGTCTCCTCACCTCGGGGATTGCCGGTGCTAGCCTTCAGCCCACCTGGAGAAATGGCCTGAACG
>JBKPTR010000097.1:0-6607 GCA_046735615.1 Actinomycetota bacterium | reverse complement strand
TATACCCGGTTATTGGTGGGCCGTGAACGGAGCAGGCGTTCACGCTCAGTAACGGCCGTTCCGTACCGGGGCCCGACGACGGACAATCCTGGCCGCGGTCCAAAACCGGGGCTGTTTGAGTCCGATACTTATTCTGATCTGGCGGTGGGGAGCCTATTTGCGAGCCTGACGGCGAGGAGTCTAAAGAGGTCCTGAATGCTCTCTGTCGGCATGAGCCCAGTTCAGTGGACCGACAGGCCTCCTCCAGACCTCACCGCTGGCAGAATAGATCCAATTTGGGAGCGGGAGGCCGCCGGTTCAAATCCGGCCATCCCGACCAAAAGCGCAGCTCACGACGTGCTCTCGGCTGCCAGGATGGCTTCCAAGATGATCCGGCGTTCGTGCCAGGCCAGGCGAAGCAGTTGTCGACTGCGGGAGGCGCGGTGGCGCTGCAGCTGGCCCCGGGTTCCTCGTCGGACTCATCCGCTCTGTAACCAGAAATAAGTACGAGGTGCAATATGAGAATGAATGCCTTTGACCGCGGCAAGGTCGAGCGCTTCGCGACGCTGCCGCCGGGTGAGGCATACCCCGAGGGGATCGATGCGGACGCCGAGGGCAATGTCTACGTAGTCACCGTAGGAGCGAACAAGCCGGACACGAGCCCAGGAAGCCTTTGTGTTCGACCCGAACGGCAAGCTCCTGCGGACCGTCCACACGGAGGGCACCAGCCCTTGGCTGCTTGACCTGCGTTTCCAACCGAATACGGGCAAGCTGCTCGTAGTCGATTACCAAAACCCGAAGGTTTTCGCCGTCGATCCGAAGACGGGCGCTACCTCGGTGTTCATGACCGTTACGGGCGAGCACCCCGGCCTCGACGGGTTGACGTTCGATGCAGATGGCAACGTGTACGTGACCGACGCGCACCAGGGAATAATCTGGAGAGTCGGCAAAGAGGGCGGCGCGGCAACGGCCTGGGTAACGAGCAAGCTTCTCAAGCCAACGAGACCGCCCCCGGCAATCGGCGCAAACGGCCTGGCGTTCAACAAGGAGCACACAGCGCTGTTCGTCGCCAACACCGCGCAAGACATCATCGTTAAGATACCGGTGAGCGGCTCACCACTCGAACCGGGCACGCCCGAGGTTTTCGTAAACCGCGCCGGCGGCGGACCGGACGGCATTATCATCGACGAGCACAACAATCTCTGGATCGCATGCAATCAATCCGACGAGGTCATGGTGGTCGAGCCGAAGCAAGGCGGGGTGATCGCAAAGCTCGGCGACTTCGGCGGCATCGACAAGGACGGTGCGCCCATCGGCTTTCTCTGGTCGAATAGCCTCGTCTTCCACGGCGACGACGTACTCGTCACCAATCTTTCGGTCGATATTTCCGCAGCTATGGGCCTAAGTATGCGGACTGTCGATAGCCCATGGGCGGCCCAGGTGAAGCTCCACACGGTATCGAAAATCAAGAAGCGTATACCTGGCTTTCCGGAATGATCGGCATGCGCTTTCAGATTGCGGTCTGGAGAACCAAATGAACAACCTTCTCGCTTGAAACCTTATCGTGGTGAGGAGGGCGTCGCTGGGCCCGATGTGTCTACCAACGGGAGTCGTCCGAATTTGGTTCGAGATCCTTCATTCTTGGACGATTGAGTGGATCATGGAACAGGAGCTTAAGCCTCGGCAACAGGTGAACCTTGTATGAGCGTGTATTTTCATAGCTGCAATTTTGCCTCGTTATAAGGGGTGTGCGTGTACCTTACTGGGATTCGATCGCGGTGTCTCACAAACGACTCTATTTGAGACAGTGCGTCGAGAACCACGAGAAAACGTGCGATGCAAGGTAAAGCAGCGTCTCAAAACCGTCTTTTAATTGACAATTTAGTCAGACCTATGCGAGTACAGGACAAAAGCAGCGACTCCTCAAAGCAAAAATCACGGTTGCGCTTCAGGACGAGTTCGTCCGCGTGCCGACTGAAGAAGAAATCGACCAGGTATTTCACTTGACCCGCGTGATGTGGAAGGCTGTTTTGGGCCTGCACTATAAACGCAAGAAGCAGAAGAAAAGCGGGCTGCTCGCGATCTTCTAGCTACGACCTATGCTCATTGGCTACGCCCGCATTTCAACAGCTGATCAGACCCTCGTGAAGCGGAACCCTCTACTCGATGATCTCCGGTGGCGTGCGTCAAAGCCCCGGGTCCGATTTACTCGTTGGCCACAGCGGAAGCCGAATGCAAGGCGGGAGCTTCTCCGTTTCGACCCCGGCCTGCGCCTGCCGTCCGTCAAAGCAGAGTGGTGGCCTCAACGTCACCGGACCAGCGTGGACGGGGAACCAGAAACGAACGGCTGGGCAGCGCGATTTCATGGCCAATCGGTGGGATTGGCTCAGTGAAATGACGCTGTAAACCGACGCTATATAGTTCTCATCGAGCCGACCGTGGTGAGTCGATCAGCGCGAACAGCAGTCCGCCGAGCATCGCCATGTTCTTTAGAAATTGCAGCTGTTGCACTCGCCGCTCCGAGGGGTCGTCAACCGTCCAGAACGCATGCCCAGCGATCGTCGTCGGTAGCAGTGATGCGGCGAGGACTGCAGCCGAGAATCTCGGTTTGATGCCAAGAGCAAGGGCAGCGCCGGCCGCGAGCTGTGCTCCTCCATTAACGCGGACGATCAGCACGTCATCGATGGGAAGTGGTACCACGCGTCGGATCTTGGCGAGAGTGTCGGCCGCCTTGCCGACTCGCCCGCCGGGGGCCCGAACGACCTCGTACCCACCGGCGATGTAGACCGCGCTGGTGAGTACGCGAGCCAATGCCCTGACCACCGTAGTCGTCATGGTGCCGGGCGCCGTGGCGTCGTCACTCCGAGCGGTCGTCACAACAGGCAGCTGGTGATCGGAGTCCGGGATGGCTCTCCGCATTTCGTTGCTTCCTCCTCAGGGGGCGCCTGCCACCAGATGGTCGATTATATGAAAGGCCGACGGCGGCGGAGATGTTGTCCCGGCGACACTCAGGTCCAGCCGGTCGCGGAGCAAGCCGGTTCGATTTTCCCGGCGGCTCCAGCGAATCAAATCCCGGCATTGAGCCGCACACACTCTAGGCGAACCGTTTCCGGCTCATGATCAGTGAAGGTGCCCGGCGCCCCTGATGGTCTGGGCGGGGTCCGCGCAGGAGGACCACGCCAGCGGGGAAACGGGTTCGTCGAGCGACGGGACGTTCTGGCACGTCACCTCGGTCCCGAACACCGGGGGCGGGTCCATCACCAGCGGATCGCTTCGTGCGAGACCGTGTTACCGAGCCCCGGCGTGCCCTGAGCTATTGGTCCCAGTCGTCTACGGCGCAGCCATCTTCAGCGCTCCCCTCGAAGATCGCCAGCGTGGTGTTCGGGTCGCGGCCCGGCGCCGATGACGGAGACGCCTGCGCGCTGCGTGACTTCGGATGAGCTAGTACGGCCAGCGCGCCGCCGATCGTGAGCTCGGTGACGACGTGACGGATGAGCTGGAATATCGCAAGGCGGACGTCGCTGTTGGCTTTCACTGTCGCATCCGGCCTGGTCGGGAGGGACGTTTGCCTTCTGGAGCTGGGCCTTCGGGTCGCTGTCGGAGGTGACGGGACACCAGCTTCGAGCTGCGTGGTGGCTTGGGTTGTCACGTTGGCCGGGATGGCCGAGCTATCTTGCACGCCGTTGACAAGCCCGGTGGTGAGGTTGGCGATGAGCACGGCACCGACCAAGGCGGTGCCCAGCGAGGCACCAGGTTGCTGACGGTGTCTGCAGGCCGCCCACCTCGGCGCTTTCGCGGTCGGGGACGGCGGAGACGGTGACCGCCAACGGGGATGGTGACGATCGCGGCGCCCGCGCCGGGGCTCGACGCCGGCCGAGGCGATGATCAGGATCCTGCCGCAGCCGCGCGCCGGCTCGGCCACCGCGGCCAACTGCCGCCACGTCTGCACTGCATAGAGAAAGGAGACACCGAGCGCGCGCGCTCATTCGCCATCCGGGTCCGCAACGTCGGCAACGGTGCCGTCGACGGCAGCTCATCCAACACGCAGGGCTGGCGAGGCGCTTTTACCTAGGGAACAGCCGGCCGCTCTTTATCCGTGCCGCAACCGCCTCGGTCTCGCGCATGGGTCCGCCAGAAGTCGGTGTGGGGCATCGTGAGCAGCGCGTGTGCAGTGAGTGACTGGCCACCAGCAGTCATGGCATAGCCGGATGCGATCCGCAACACTCAAGCCATGACCGCCATTCCACCAACGACCCGCTACCATCGATGGCTGGGATGGCACGCCCCAGCTATGCGCCGAACCGTCATCGTCGGCATCAGCGGACTGATCGTCGCCGCTGCGCTCCTGTGGCTCGTGCCATGGGCCGTAGCGGTAGCGACAGGTTGGGATGTAGCCGCGCTCGCCTTTCTCATAAGCGTCTGGCCAATCATTATCCGTGCCGACGGCCCGCGCGCCGCGCAGCTGGCCAAGCGCGAAGACGAGAACCGCGGCTCCGCGACAGCGCTGTTGCTCGGCGCGAGTGTTGCCAGCCTCCTCGGTGTCGGCTTCGCCCTCACTCTTGCGGGGCGGGAGAGTGGCGCGCTTCAGGTGCTGCTCATCGGCTTCGCGGTGCTAACGGTCGTGTTGTCGTGGACGGTGGTCAATACAGTTTTCACCCTGCGCTACGCCGATCTGCACTTCGGATCGACGGACCCAGGGATCGCCTTCGGCGACCCGGCCGGACCGGAGGAGCCCACATATCGCGACTTCGCTTATGTTGCCTTCACCATCGGCATGTGTTACCAGGTATCCGACACCACGATCCGTGATCGACGGATCCGGCGTACAGTGCTCTCCCACGCCCTGCTGTCGTATGTGTTCGGCACCGCTATCGTGGCGGGCTCGGTCAACCTCATCGCCGGCCTGCTTCGCTAGACCGTCCGCCTGGCCTGAGCTCATGACGTGGATGGCCTTGGTGAGCTCCATGATCTGTTGGAGATGTGCAGCTCCTTGTTCTGCTGCTCCTCCTGCTGGACTGTCTGCCACTGGTGGTCGGCCAGCACTTGGCGCTTCCCGTCCGCCAGGTTCTAGCTGATCATCACGAAGTCGACAGGAATATGGCTTCGAGCGACGCGATCATTGTGAGCAGTCCGAACGGGTAGGGCTCGACCCGGAAGCCGATCCAGGTGGCAAACCTGATGATGTGGATATACACGCGTCCGCCGTCAAGCCGAAGGCCGTATTCCAACAAGAAGTTGCCAGGCGACAGTGGCTAGCATGGGCGCGCGGCGGAGCGGTTACAGCACCGAAGAACATGCCTACGGCGGCAGCACGGCTGAGGGATGTGGGTCGAATGGATGTTCGCCTCATTACTAAGAGTGGGGTTGAGGAGCGTGGCGTCGAGGAGCTGCCGCTGTTGCTTCAAGGTGAGGACGGTCTCGTGTGGGTGGACATCCCCGCCTGGAACGATGAGACAGTGCGTGTGCTCTCGGAGGTGTTCCGGTTTCACCCGCTAGCCGTGAACGACGCCATGGAGCGTAACCGTGTCCCAAAGATGCACGCCTACCACGACCACGTGTTTGTCATCCTGCATGCGCCCGAACGAGGAAAGCACGGGCATGTGCAGTACATCGAGTTGGACCAGTTCATCGGTCTGCGCTACCTGGTGACGGTGCATGGACCCATCAATCCGGCTGTCCAGCCAGACGTTGCCCTGCGGGAGACCCGCGCGGTGCTTCAGCGAATCCAAGCCGGGCGGCTGCGGCCGGCCACAGCGTCTCAGCTTTCGCACGCCATCGTCACGGTGTTGACCCGCGAGCAGGAGGACTTCATCGAGACCCTGACCAAGGATGTGTGGCAACCGAGCAGCGGCTAACCGGTGGGGACGTCGGCGATCCCGAGAAATACCTGAACGAGCTGTTTCGTGCCCGCCACGGCCTCCTTGCCGTGCGCACTGTGGGCGCCCAAAGTGGCGCGATATACCACAGCATGACCTCCCTCACCGGCATCTCACCCGATGGCAGACAGCTGGTGGCAGACACGGCACAGCAGTTCGACCGGGTCCGCAGCCTGGCCGACGGTGGGACGGAATATCTCCACGGCGTGATCGAGTTCTACCAGACCGTCCTCAGCGTCAAGTCAACGCTCCTCGGCCAAGCGCAGAACGAAAAGGTGCAACAGCTGACCGAGGCCAGCTACTCCCAGAACGAAGAAATCAAAAAGATCTCCGCCTGAGCGGCGATCTTCTTCGCCCCCACCCTGATCGGCACGGTCTACGGCATGAACTTCGACCACATGCCCGAATTGCACTGGGTGATCGGATACCCTTTCGCGCTGCTCGCAATGGTGCTGTTGTCGGTCGGCCTCTATTTGTTGTTCAAACGGCGCAAGTGGCTGTAAAAAAGCTAAAAGCGTCCCGAAGCAGCGCAGACTTGATCATCCAAGGTCTTAACCCGCCGTCGCCTGAGCGATCAGCTTTTCTCACACCACCCCAAAGTCGGCTGATCACCACTAGTGTGTCGCGCCTGAAATGCGCGCCAGATATTTTGTGAGCGAGTTGAGGATTTCGTCTGCGGTTTTGGTCCAGGTGAAGGGTCTCGGGTTCTCGTTCCACGTGTCGATCCATTGCCGGATGTCGGTCTCGAGAGC
>JBKPTR010000096.1:0-3177 GCA_046735615.1 Actinomycetota bacterium | reverse complement strand
AACCCAACACCCCCCGGCGATACCACACCTCCGGCGTCCACGTCGGTTCCGGCCACACCGCCGATCGGGAAGCCGTACCCCCAGTGCACGTCGGGCATGGCGTACGACGCTTCGACGATGCCCGGGAGCGTCGCGACGTTCCTGACCTGTTCTAAGGACCTGTCCGCCCGGGCGTCGGGCAGCAGGCCGAATGTGGCGAACACGATGCCCGGCACCCGCATCGGCGGCTCGAGCTCGATGCGGAAGCGGTACGGGGTCTCCTCGACGATCTTCACGCTCGCCCCCGGGGGACAATTCGGTGTTTCCAACTGTCTCCATCTTGACGCTCTGGAGCGGGGATCACCACGCTCAGCACATCTGATATATGACCAGACCAATGATCACTGGACCATGCCCCGGCCCTGATGATCTACTGCGCTGTCCTTGGGCGCTGTCAGCCACGGAATATCTGGCCTTTCACGACAATGAGTGGGCCGGCCGGTCACCAGCGTGCAAAGGCTCTACGAGCGGATGACTCTCGAGCCGTTCCAGTCCGGGTTGTCCTGGATCACTGTCCTCCGCAAGCGGGAGAACCTTCGACGAGTCATCGGGGTCGTGGTGATGGGAGTAGGAGGCAATCTGCTCAGCGGTTTCGTTGTGGCACAGAAGTGGGCCTGGCTTCCGCCGGCTGCCATTATTGCGGCGCTGTTGGTTGCTGTGCCGAGTGCTGGTCTTCTGCGGCGTGAGCGTTATCGCACAACGCGGGCTCGGGGCATGGCTTGCTCGCGCTGACCGGCTATCTGGCCGTCGCGGTGTCGGGATCAGTCACTGGGTGGCGCCTGGCCGTGATGATCTTGTCCGTGGGATACATCTAGGAGGCTGCGGTGATGCTCATGTGGTCGACCCTGCGAAGTCGCGCGGACCTCAACTATGTCGCTATCGGGACAGCGTGTTTGCTTGTGGGTTCGGCGTTCTTGATGTTCGGGTCGCGAACCCGCCACATGCATGGACGCTGGCCATGGTCGCCGGTTTGGTGGTTAGAGTCGCGTTCCTGCTGTTCAGGGGTCGCGGCGTTGCTGGGCGGTGTCGCGCTCCTGTACCGTCCTGAATTGCCGCGGCGGTTGGTGGCGATTTGGTATTGCTATGTCAATGGCATCACACCGCCGTCCACGAGGGCGGTGTCAAGATCACCAAAGATTCCGATGGTTGGGTGTTCACCAGACCCGACGGGCAACCTTGTGATTGGTGGGTCAGCGACGACAGCCTAGCCAGGCACCTTGACTTCGTCCGCCGCCGCCAGCACACACCTGACCAGCTCGCTGCAGTGGACAGCTTCCAGCACCCAGCCGCTCGAACCATCCGACCCCGCTGGGCCGGCGGACGATTCGACCTCCACGCTTCCGTACAAGCACTCTTCACCATCAAGTTGCCCGAACAGCTGAAGGAGCTTGATCAACAGGCCGCCTAGCACGGCCGACGTGCAAAGCCACGCAGACTGACAACACATTTGCATTGCGGACAACACATCGGGTGGGTCGACCAACACTTCAGACAACACCTGATTGACAGATTGAGCCGACGACATCAGAGGTCGGAGGCGAATCAATGGACAGTTCGACTGGCCCCAAACCCACTTTGGGTCGGGCCACCGGTTCCCGTCCGTCCGATCCGGCTCGCCTTTGTTGTGCGCTGACCCGCCTTTCGCGGGCGCTAGCAACCTGTGTCCCACGGACTGAACTTCGGATCGACTATTTGCGAGGTGTCTGCGATTGTCGAGCCTTTCGGACTGAGGAGATCGGGTGGCGCTCAGGAGATGGGGCTTCGTGAATGTCGGAGCCGTGGTCGTCTGTTGCGCGCTTGCTACGGCCTGTACTTCCGAGCCATCGTCGACCAGCACACCGTCACCTGCTCCAGCGGCCACGACGCCCACCGAATCTCAAGTCGAGCGCCAAATGAGACTCGACTACGAGGCTGCAGAGGCTGCATATCGTGCAAATCGGGCCGAGCAAGCTCGGCTGTATCAGGTAGGTGGAACCACAAGGGCGAGCTCTGCAATGCGCGCCACTGCAACCGACTCGTATCTGCGGATAACCCTTGAGGCGCTACGAAGCATAAAGAAAGCCGGCTGGCACGCGACCGGAACGACTGAGGTCGTCGGCGTGGTTGCTCATGGTGGTTGGAGGGAGAACGAAGTCGGACTTACTAGCTGCGAAGACAGCGGCGTCGTCCGGTTCTTTGACCGTTCCGGAAAGGACGTGACTCCTTCGACTAATCGGCGATATGTACAAGCACTCAAAGTTGTCAAACGCAGTGGTCGATGGAAAATATCTGAGGCAATAACCGCCAAGGTGAGCAGCTTCGAGGGCCAGCCGTGCCAGGTCTAGGGCAGTACATCGGTGCGATCAGCGTGGTTGGAATTCTCGCCTCGACGTTGTGGGTGCCCGCGGCTTGGGGTGATGGCAATGTAACCTGCACTGACGCCGGACTCTGCATCAATATCGCCAAAAAGTCGAAACGTTCAGCTCCACCGCCGAGATTCCGCGAGGGCGCCTCGCGAGACCGCGGCGCCGATGATCAAGATAAATCGAACGAGAAGGTGAGTGACGCGCGGAAGAAGTTCTCGGCAGCACTCGTCGCCTATGATCGCCAGCTTGCCACTTACACCCGCTGCGTGCAGACCTTCGATCCAAGCCTGAACAACGCTGGCTGTGGCAACCCACCGACCCCGCCAACACCTCCAGAATTTGGTTCCGATACCTTTTCCGGCCGTGGAAGCCAGTCCGCAATCACCGCCGGCCAGGCAGCCGCAATTGCCGTCGCCCGCCTTCAGTTGCCGACTATCGCGCCGGGCATCGGCCCATCGCCCGACCTCAACCCCTGGAACATGGCCGCGGTCGGATATCCCTTGTGGCTCTGGGCGGATGGACCAACTCGTGTCGGTCCGATTTCCGACTCGGTCGCGGGCCTATCCGTGTCGCTGGAAGCGGAGGTGAGCATCCTGACCTTCCGCATGGGTGACGGTCATACCGTCAATTGCCCGGGAATAGGCCTTCCCTGGACAACCGCCGTGGAGCCTGGCCGCAAGTCCCCCAACTGCGGCTACTCCTACGCCAAGCCCTCATTGCCGGACGACACCTATACCGTGGCCGCCATAGCCAACTGGGCAGTGACGTGGACCAGTAATGGCCAGTCGGGCGT
>JBKPTR010000095.1:0-8128 GCA_046735615.1 Actinomycetota bacterium | reverse complement strand
AGCGCCTTCCGAGCCTGTGTAGCAGCGTCGTCGCTTCTCAACATGGCCTAACCAGGAGTCGCAGCATCAAGAACAGGGCTGAGCTACCGCCCATTTGGCCCGGGATTCGCCCTCAGCCACCGTTCTTCATCCGGAATCGTAGTTGGCATGCGTGGCTTATCTTGACTGACTCGTGCGCGCAAATGGCCAGTCCTCCATGATGGGTGCCTATGGAGCGACGCACCGTTGATCTTTGGTCTCCAGCGATCGGAGCGGCCGGCTCGGTGGTCGCCTACGGACATTGGGGCCGTCCGGTGCTGGTTTTCCCACACGAGATGGGTCGAGCTGAGGACTTCGAGTCGTGGCACATGGTCGACGCCGTGGCCGATCTCATCGACGGCGGCCGGGTGAAGCTGTACTGCGTGGAGAGCTACGACTCTGAATCGTGGTCCGACAAGCACGTACCGCTGGAGGACCGTGCTCGTCGTCACGGCGCGTACGAGTCATGGATCGTCGATCAAGTCGTGCCGTGGATATTCGAGGATTGCGGGGGGCCTGCCGACATCCTGACAACCGGCAGCAGCATGGGTGCCTACCATGCCGCGAACTTTGCACTCAAACGTGCTGATCTGTTTCCCCAGGCGCTCTGCATGTCAGGGAACTACGACCCCAGCTCCTTGTATGGCTGGGGCGAGCGCGGCGAGACGCTCTACTTCAATACCCCACCGCAGTACGTGGCCAACCTGCACGGCGACCACTTGGATTGGCTGCGGTCGCGGGTGTTCCTGCTCCTTGTGTGCGGGCAGGGAATGTGGGAGGACACCACCGGCGCGCTGGAAAGCACAAAGGCGCTCGGCGGGGTGCTTGCGGAGAAGGGCATCCCGCATGAGGTGGACCTGTGGGGCCACGACGTGGCCCACGACTGGCCGTGGTGGCGGCGACAGTTTGCCCATCACCTGCCGCGATTCTGCTAAGCCATTCGCAGTTGGGCGGATTGTGCCGCTTAGTCGCGGCATGCGTGGCGGTTATCCCGATCCATATCGCGGAACCGACCAACACCTTCATGACCGACACGACCGTCAAGCTCGACGATCATCCTGTACTCCTCATAGTCAACATCGGTCAGGTACGGGAGGCCGGACCTTGACTGCTGTCGAGTGCCCTTTGGCAGGTCGTGCGGACGCTCGACGTCGCGCAGATATCGCACTTCGATGGGCGATTCGGTCCCAACGCCAACGTCGAAGAGCAGGTCGCGTAGTAACGCGCGATGCCGGTGCCGCGCCCGCCCGTCGAGCTCTCGGCGAAGCTTCCTGACTGTCGTCAGCCGTCGCTGTACCGCAGTTGTAATCAACTGAACCACCTCGCCGGCGTCGCGAACATCGGCCAGGTCGAGCACGGTGCTGTCGACCGTGAGCCGCGGAGGATCCTGCACCGATCGCGCTGGGCGTACTCCTGGCGTCTCACGGATGAAGTGCCATGGGCCGTCAATCTCGACGCGCCGTTTCCGAGGTACCAATACGTCGAGCGGGTCTGGCGCCTCCGGTAGTAGTTGGTGCAAGAAGTCCGACGACTCCGGACCGAGCCGGCGCTACGCTCCGGATTCCAGGAGACGGCTGAGGCTATGACGGGTGAGACCGTGGCCTAGAGCCTGATCCTGCGTCACCACATGAGCCTGCATTGCTGCAAGTTGGAGCAGGCGGTCGGATACGTCATGCCAAGGCTGCATGTCGTGAGTGTGCTCAGCTGACCTGCGGATCGTTCGGCCCGCTGAGAATCTGTGGACGGTTGAGGACCAATAACGAGGTCTGTGAAGATCAACCAAGAGGAGCTGGGCGCATTGTGCCGCTTAGTCGCGGCATAATCCGCCCACCAAGCCTGGAGGCCTGCACGCCATTACTCGGCGTACATGTGCATGTCGGAGGCGAATCGCTCGGTCATCTCGATCACCTGCTGCAGCTCGGGATGCCGGACGATGATCATTCCGTCGCTGACGAGGGTGGCTCGCCAGTCGCGGCGCGGGGCACCGATCGGCAGCAGGTCAACCAACACCACGTGCTCTCGGTACTCGGCCAGCAGCTGGTTCAAGCCCTCTACGTGAGTGATTCGTCCTACGCCCTTGGCGCGCTTGAAGACGCAACCAGCGTTGAATTTGCGCTCCAGCGGTTGGGACAGTCGCCCGTGCACGACAGCTTCCGCCCATGCGACGTACAGGTCGCCATCGGTTGCGTAGTTCATCAGATCGACGACCCGGGCACCCGGCGGCCGCCCGCCGATTTCGCCGAACACCGCCTCACCATCGGCCTTGCGGTACCACTCCATGTGCGTGAATCCGGAACGGAAGCCGAGTGCGGGCAACACCGCGCCGCCCATCTGACGGCCGCCTTGTAGGTCCGGCACATTGAGGTCGCGCAGCACGATGGACGTCGGGCTGATCCACTCGTGCATCTTCATCTGTAGTGGGCGTGGCCGGTACCACATGATGTTCTCGAACAGGATCGAGCCGTTCGCGCACACCGTGTCGTAGGTGAACTCCTCGCCGTCGATGAATTCCTCAACGCTGACCTCGGGGACGTGCCGAAGCAGCGGCAATACGTCCGCAAGCTCCGGCGCGGAATCCACCCGATACGTGTCCGCCGAGCCCGCTCCGGCGATGGGCTTGACAATCAGCGGGTAACCGACCCGTTCCGCGGCTTCCCAGATCCCGGCCACCGTTGTCGCGCTGGCATGCCACGGCGTACGGATCCCGGCGGCGTCGATCTTCTGCTTCATGCGCTCCTTGTCGCGGAACGGCAAAGTCTCCTCAACCGTCATGCCGGGCAGTGCGAACGACTGACGGATGCGGGCGGCGAGGATCATGTACGGCTCCCACAGGCACTCCACCTGGTCGATCGGCACGTGGTGGGCGAGCCCTTGAAGCGCGGCCAGCAGACCGCCTTCGTCGGTGAGCGTGACATGTTCGTAGTGTGCGAGGGCATCTCGCGCCGGTTCTGGCAGAGCCGACGGCGGCTGGTCACCGAGTCCGATGACCGTAGCACCAACCGTCGCCAATGCCCTGGTGAAGTACGCCATCTCCGCCGGATAGCCGGGCGAGATCATCACGACGTTCATTGCGCCTCCACGAGCTCGATCCGAATCCGGGTGATGATGCGGTGCAGGGCGTCTCGGACGACCTCGGTATCGGGATGCCGAACGATGACATACCCCTCGCCCTCATAACTCGATGAGGCCGGTTGCCCCACCTCTGGAAGCCGGGTCTCGACGACGAGGTCGCCAATCTCGCGCTGCAACTCCGCGACTCCGTGGACCGCGCGGACCCGGCCGCGGCCCTGTCCCCGCAAGTACGCGGTGCCTGCGGCGTACCGGCGCTCGGGCGGGTCGAAGGTGCCGAGGATGACCAGCTCAGCCCAGACGCGATAGAAGTCCACATCGTGCACGTACCCCAGCATCGAGGAGATCTGGGCGCCCGGCGGTCGCGCGGCGACCTCGGACACGGCGATGGAACCGTCGGGGCGGCGAAACCACTCCATATGAGTTAGCGCGTCACGCACCCCAAGGGCACGCAACGCCGCAGGCCCCTCTTCCCAGATGCGTTCGTATCCCGGGCCGTTCTGCTCTCGGGGCAACACCACGGTCCACTGAATCCATGGCTGGCGCAGCACATCGAGCGGGGTGGGGAAGTAGTCGGAGATCGATGAAAAGACGGTCTCGCCCCCGACCGTCACGCTGTCGAAGGTGTGCTCGTCACCGACCAGGAATTCCTCGAGCAGCCCCGGTGCCTCAGCGTGTGGAGGAATCGCCTCGAGCCAGCCGCGCAGCGCAGACAGATCATCGAGCCGGTACGTTGCCTGCGCTCCCGCACCTGCGGGAGGCTTGGCGACGAGCGGGAAGCCGACGTCTTCGGCGAACGCAAGCGCCTCGTCAGGGTTGGTGACCAGCTGGTGGCGGGCACAGGGCACGCCGGCGGCCCGGAGCACCGACTTCATGCGGGATTTGTCGCGTACGTTGAGCGCGGTCTCCACGCTCATGCCGTCGATGCCCAGCACTTCCCGGGCGTACGCCATCGGCACTTGCAACTGCTCGAGGGCGCCGACCAGCCGCTCCACAGGACCCATCTGCTTGCTCAAGCCGCGTACCGCCTCGACCAGCTGCTGCGGGTCGAGCGGATCGTCGACCCGCCAATGGCCGTCGAGGCGCTGCTTCAGTTCGGGGGAAAGCCGCTCGACAGGCTCGGCAGTGACGACGCCAAGGCTGACGTTCGGTAACGCGGCCGCGGTGGCGACGAACCGTTCGGTTGCGGGCAGCAGGAAGGGTGCAACGAACGCAGCAACAACCATGAGGGGACGCTACTAGTGGCGGCATTCCACAGCGCATCGACCTAGCCGAGCGACCGTTCGAACTGCGCCCTGGGCTCGTCGAAGGGCTCAGCGCGTATGGTCTTACGCCTCTGGTTGACCTCGGTGTGTCCGAGGGCGCGGCGGGTAACATGCCGCCGTGAACGTCGTCTTCGTCGAGCCATTTTTTCCATCGACCCAGCGCAACTTCGTACGCGGGCTGGCTGAGGTCGGCGCAACCGTTATCGGAATTGGTGAGTACCCCACCGACTCACTCGACGATCAACTCAAGAGCTGGATGACGCATTACCACCATGTGCCGTCAGTGGTCGATGTGGGAGTGATGACCGACGCCGTGCGCTGGATTCAGGACAAGCTCTGGGTGGATCGGCTCGAGGCGACAATCGAGTCGCACACTCTCACGGCCGCCAAGGTGCGCGAGAACTGCACAATCCCCGGCACGTCGGTGCGTACCGCATGGCTGTGCCGGGACAAACCGTCGATGAAGGAGGCGCTGCGTGCGGCCGGCGTACCCACGGCCGCCTCGCGAGCCGCGCAGACCGCCGCTGAGGTGTACGAGTTCGCCGACGCCGTCGGGTATCCGCTGATCCTCAAGCCACGCACCGGGGCTGGTGCCCTCGACACCACCCGCGTTGACAGCAAGGCCGAGCTCGAGGTCGCGCTCGGCATGTTCGGCGGTCAAGGGGTCGAGTCGATCGCGGTTGAGGAGTTCGTCGAAGGCCACGAGGGCTTCTACGACACGGTCTGCGTTAACGGAAACGTATCCCTCGACTTCGTCTCGCACTACTACCCGAACGTACTCGAAGCGATGCGCGCTCGGTGGATTTCTCCACAGTTCATCGCCACCAATCGCGTCGACTCGGTGTCGGACTACGGGCAGCTTCGCGAGCTGGGTGGCCGCGTCAACGAAGCCCTGGGGATCGGGACGAGCGCCACTCACATGGAGTGGTTCTTCGGACCGAAGGGACTGCGGTTTTCGGAGATCGGCTGTCGTCCGCCGGGCGTCGGTGCCTGGGATCTGTATTCGGTTGGCAACGACATCGACATATACCGCGAATGGGCCAACGCCATCGCGCACGACCACATCGCTGTCCGCCCATCCCGAAGCAACGCAACCGGCATTGTGGCGCTGCGGCCGGACCACGACGGCCAGATCACCGGTTATTCCGGTGTCGAGGACATCCAAGCGAGGTCAGCTGAATGGGTGATTGACGCGCACCTGCCGCCGCCGGGTACGCCGACCCAGCCGGTCGAAGCTGGTTACATGGCGAACGCCTATGTACGCATGCGCCATCCCGACTACGACGTGTTACGCGGGCTTCTTGACGACGTGGGCCGCACCATACACGTGTACGCCCAGTGAGCAGCGCCCCTCCACGTAGCCGATCTTGGTCTGCCGGAAGCGGCACTAATCGCCTCGCCATCAATCAGCTCCAGCAGCAGGATCCGCTCGACGAAGCCGCGGTAGATCGCTTCCTCGCTACTCATGAGGTTCCCATCGTCGAAGGCCGTCACTGCACATTCCTCTTTCGAGGCGAGGCCGACGAGGTGCGTCTTGCGCAACGGATTCTGGGCTTGCCGAGTCGATTGCCGATGCGACGGATTTCCACGAGCACGTTGTGGTACATCGTGCTCAAGGTGCCTGAGGGCTCACGTGTGAACTATCAGCTCGAGGTACGACGCGGCGATCACGTCGAGCTTCTCAACGATCCCCTGAACCCCAAGCACTCTCACAGCCCGTTCGGCGCAATTTCTGTCTGCTTTTCAGACGGCTACATCACACCGGAGTGGACCTTTCCAGATGTCAACGCGGCACCAGGGGAGCTCACCGACCTCGTCGTGGAAAGCCGGGCATTGGAGCGTGATTGTCCGGTGACCGTGTACCTGCCAGCGGGGTTCCGTAGCACCAAGTCGTACCCGTTGCTGGTCGTGCATGACGGCGGCGAGTTCATGCAGTACGCCGCTGCCAAGGTGGTACTCGACAACCTCATCCACCGCCGTGAGATCGCCGAGACGATCGTGGCGTTCTTACATCCGAAGGATCGGCTGGTGGAATACACCAATTCTCCGGAGCACGCCCGCTTCCTCAACCACGAGCTGTCGCCGCGGCTGGAAGCCGAGTTTCCACTTGTCCGCAACCGTTCCGGCCGCGGGCTGATGGGGGCCAGCTTTGGAGCTGTCGCGGCACTATCGGCGGCGTACCGATCCCCGCGCAGGTACGGATCTCTGGTACTCATGTCTGGCTCGTTCGTGTTTGCCGAGGCTGGAACCGACCACGGCGGTGGTCATGTCTTTGACCCGGTGGTGAAATTCGTCAATCGTTACCGCGAACGGCCACGTCGGGTTGCCGACCGGCTTTTCGTCAGCTGCGGACTCTATGAGCCGCTGATCATTCCGAACCGGTCTATCGTGTCGATCTTCGAGGACGCGGGAATGGACGTACGATACGTGGAGGCCCGGGACGGTCACACGTGGGAAAACTGGCGCGACCGGCTGCGCGACGCGCTGACCTGGGTCGCTCCTGGACCGGCGCTGGCGGGCCGAGTGGAGTAGCTGCGGAAGACGCGGTGTCCTGTTCCAGGACCCGCCACTTGTGTCAGGAAACGTCAGGATGTGCCAGTTCTTGACCCCCCGACGGACCGCATTCGATCCTGCGACTGTGTCCGGGCGACTGCTGATCACCAAGAGCGAAGCCGCTGAGCAGCTCGGTGTCTCGGTGCGCACCATCGAGCGCCTGATCTCCGCGGGCCGTCTGCCGCTGGTGCATGTGGAGGGTGCCGCCCGCGTTCGTGTGGCCGATCTTGGGGCGTATGTGCAAAGCCTGGACGCCGACTCTAGAACCACCCCGTCCGACGATGACAAATAGCAACGCATGCCGCAGCAGCGTTGGGTATTGATTCGCCGGCAGCCTTAATTCTGAGGAGACTGGCATGAGCGATCCACATCTGCAAGAGGTTGCGCATTGGCATCCCATCGAGGGCACCCCGGAGAAAAAGCGGGTCGCGATCGGCTGCTCAGTTGGGGCGGTTATCGAGACCTACGACTTCATCGGCTTCGGCACGGCTGCTGCGTTGTACTTCGGCACCGTCTTCTTCCCGAAATCCGACCCGCTGTCCGCCACGCTGCTGTCGTTCGCGACGTTGGGCATTGGATTCGCGGTGCGGCCGCTGGGCGGGGTTGTGGGCGGCTACCTCGGCGACAAGATCGGCCGCAAGCCTGTGCTGGTCGGCTCGCTGTTGCTGATGGGCGTCGCCACCGTGCTCATCGGGATGCTACCTACCTACCAGGCGGTCGGTATCTGGGCGCCGATCCTGCTGGTCACCGTCCGAGTGGTGCAGGGACTGGCGTTCGGCGCCGAGTGGGGCGGCGCGATCCTGATGGTCTTCGAACATGCCCCGTGGCGCAAACGCGGCCTGTACACCGGCATCACCCAGGCCGGTTTCCCGGTCGGGTTGCTGCTGGCCAACCTTGCCTTCCTGGCCAGCGTGCCGCTGGGGGGATCATGGGCGTGGCGGGTGCCGTTCCTGCTCAGCGCGATACTGATCGTCGTCGGCATCATGATCCGGCTCAAGATCGATGAGTCACCCGAGTTCGAGGAACTCAAGGACGAAGGCGAACTCTCCAAGAACCCGCTGCTGGAGGTGGTACGCGATGATTGGCGCAACCTGCTGCGCGCGTTCTGCCTGCGTATCGCCGAGACCGCCGGCTACGCGGTGGCGGTCACCTTCATGCTGTCGTACCTAAGCCTCAACAAGATCGCCGGCAGGCCGGTGACCCTCACCGCGCTTCTCATCGCG
>JBKPTR010000094.1:0-5273 GCA_046735615.1 Actinomycetota bacterium | reverse complement strand
CTGCAGGGACTTCACCGAGCAAGACGAGGCGAACCTTGTGCGCCTCGCGGCGCTCACCTCGACAGCGCTCGATGCTATAGCTCGGCTCCATCTTCCCGAGTACCGGGCGAAGATCGGGGGCTCAACCTAGGGAGGGATGCCACGCCACAGAAGCGCGCAGAAAGCCGCCGGTGTCATCCGATCCGGTATCCAAGAAGCCCTCAACGAGCTCCGATACGTCGTCACCGCGCTCTGCGGGAACTCCGACGATCATGACAGTCGCACGCCGCAGCCAACAGCAGCCGACTTGTGGCTGCGCTACAACCAGTCGGACGGCAATATGCTCACCGTCACCAGATGCTCACTGTCACCAGCCCGCAGAGGGGCAGACCTCGACGTGGCGTAGCGCGGCGGCGAGAACCTCGGCATCCGGCGCGGCCAGGTCTTGCCCTATGACGTCGACGTCTGCCGATAGCTTCGCCGGGTTCCGCACTACAGCCGTCACGGTGTGACCGGCAGCAACCGCCTAGCCAAGGATTTCGCGGCCGACGCCTCCAGTGGCGCCGAACAGGGCGAGCTTCACGCGACCATCCCCCGGAAAGAATCAGCGTAGTCAGCAGCCCAGCTCGCGAAGCCGGTCGCCGGACGGCCCAGGATCTCCTGGACCTTGTGGGTGACTCGGGCGGGCCGGTCTACAGCCTCCGCTTGCAGCAGCATGTACCCGGTGACGAAGCCTTCGGGGAAACCTTGAGCCAGCATGGCCTGGCGGGCTACCTCCGGTGGAACCTCTTCGAATCTGATCGGCCGGCCGAGAGCTTCGGCCAATGTGTCGGCGAGCTCGCGGGCCGACTGGGACTGGGGCCCGGTCAGTGACACCTTCTGCCCGAGGAGCCTGTCAGTGAGCAGCGCCTCGACAGCGACCGCGGCAATATCACGCTCATCGATCGGCGCGTGCTGCGAGGCGCCGTAGGGTGCGCGGATGACGTTCCCGCTGCGCAGCTGCGCCGCCCATAGGCCAAGGAAGTTCGAAGCGTACTCGTTAGGCCGCAGACTTACCCATTCCAGGCCGCTAGCGATCACTGCCTGCTCGAGTTCGGCGTTGAGGTCGCCGCGCCAGCGAGATGGTTGTCGAGCGTGGTCTTCGTCGATGTTGCTGGCGGCGAGCGCGACGGCCCGGGCGACGCCGGCGCGCTTCGCCAAGGTCAAGACCTTCGACGCGGCGGTCTGGACGGCGCGTGCGTTGAGGAAGATCGCGGTGATGCCGTCAAAGCATCCGTAGAGAGACTCCGGCTGGCTCGGGTTGGCCTCGACGACTTCGGCTCCGTCCGGCAGATCTGCCGTATTTGGATGCCGGCTGATGGCGCGGACCTTCGCGCCGAGGCCGAGCAGCTGGGCGACGAGAGGCCGTCCGACGTTGCCCGTCGCTCCGGTGATCAGGATCATGGCAACTCCTTCAGGTGGTGTGTTGTAGCAAAGGACGGAAGTGCCGGCAGGAAAGTGACAGCGCCGACGAGATGAAGTCGCCAATGGGGTCGCTGCCACCCGCGTGTCACGATGAGATGTTCCATCTCGTCCTGGGTTTGTATGACGAGAATCTGGACGGTGCAGGAAGTTGCGATGATCGATCTCTCAGGCGCAAGTGATCTTGTCGCGGCGGCGTGGCGAACGGACCGCGCATACCTGATCGACCTCGCGTACCGGATGCTGGGCGACATCGGCGCGGCCGAAGACGTGGTCCAGGAGGCCTTCCTGCGTCTGGACTTGGTCGAACCGGGCGAGGTGCGCGATCCTCGCGGCTGGCTGACCGTCGTGACCAGCCGGCTCTGCCTGGACCAGATCCGCTCCGCGCACAGCCGGCGGGAGCGGCCGAGCGATACCGCATGGCTGGAGAGTGCGCTCAGTCTCGCCCAGCAGCCGGTGCTCGATCCCGCGGACCGGGTGACCTTGGACGACGAGGTAGGCGAAGCGCTGCTGATCCTGCTGCAGCGGCTCAGCCCGGCCGAACGCGTCTCCTTCGTACTCCACGATGTCTTCCAGCTGCCCTTCGACCAGATTGCAGAGATCCTTGGCAAGCCGACGGCGACCTGCCGTCAGCTGGCCAAGCGGGCCCGCGCCAAGGTAGCCGGCGGCCCCGGTACGGCCAAGCGCGAGATGGCCGACCAGCAGCAGCTGGCCAAGCTCTCCCAAACCTTCCTCGCCGCTTCCGCCAACGGCGATCTCGAGGCGCTCACCGCCTTGCTGCACGATGACGTCTGGGGAATCGCCGATTTCACCGCTGGCGAGCCGCCGCAGCTCCGCCCGCGGCGCAGCAGCCAACAGGTCCAACGCGGCGCCGACCGCATCGCGAGAACGCTGCTGCGTTTCTTCGGCGGCAACGTCACCCTTGTCAGCGCACCCGCCGCGTCGGGCCTCGCCTTCCTGGCATTTCTGCAACGGCGGCCGTACGCGACCATCACCGCATCGGTGGAAGGCGGACTGCTGACCAGCATGCACGCCGTCGTTAATTTGGATGCGCTACGCGCTGCCAACTTGTCCATCCCGCGAGCGAGAGAATGACGGCGAGCCGCTCAGGCGATCTTGGTGCAGCGCCAATGCCGCTACCCAGGTGTTGCGGTCTGCCCACAGGTCGAGTTGCGCCGCTCACGAGCGCGGAGTGCGGCGATCATGTGCGGCTTTGAGGCGCTTCGGGCGGCGGGCCTCCGGTACTCGAGCCCCGCTGGCTGGCTCGTACTCGTGCTCTGCGAGCGCAACAAAGGCGCGTCCCGCCGGAGAGAGATGGGTTTCGGGCCAGGCGAAGACGAGCCGGCGGTCGATCGACGGTTGGGTCAAAGGGATGATCTCCAGCATGGGCGTCGGAGCGACGGCAGATTGAGGTAGCAGGGCGACACCGACGCCCTCTTCGGCCAACTGGACGAGGAGATCGATGTCGCTGGTCTCGGCGACGATGTTGGGGACGAAGCCGGCTGTTCGGGTGCCGGCTTCCAGCGTCAGGCGCAGAAGGCTGTTGCTGGTCAGCGTGACCATCGGCTCTGCGCGCAGCGACCGGAGGGTGATCGCCTTCCGTGTGGCGTAACGGTGATCCTTCGAGACGGCAACGACGACGGGCTCGCGGGCCACGAGCATCGTCCGGGTCTTCGGAGGTGGTTCGTGATACGGCCCTAGACCTATCAGCGCCGCGTCGATAGCGCCCGTCTCCAACCGCCGGACGAGCTCGGGCGTCTCGTCCTCGATGAGAGTCAGTTCGATCCCGGGATAGACCTGTCGATACGTCCCAACGAGGTGGAGGAACCGGCGGTCGGGAAGGGGAGACACGAATCCGATCGCGAGGCGGCCGGTCAAAACGCCGCGCGTCGCCCGCACCGCTTCACGCCCGTGGTCGGCGGCATCAAGCGCCGCTCGAGCGTGCGGGAGCAGTGCTTCGCCGGCGGCGGTGAGCCGGACCGTACGACGATCACGGATGAAGAGCTTCTCGCCGAGCTCTGACTCCATCCGCTGAATTTGCTGACTCACGGCCGGCTGTGCGACGGAGACGCGCTTGGCGGCTCGAGTGAAGTGGGCTTCCTCCGCGACGGCGACGAAGTATTGAAGCTGTCGAAGCTCCATACGTAGAGCTTATCAATCTGAGAGGAAATATGTCTTGGACTTATCGTTATCTTGGCCCTATCGTCGGTGCTGAGATCAGATCCCGCGAAAGAGGGAACCCATGAATGCGCCAAGGATGACCCGACAAGCACTCCCCGGCGGTCACGATGTGGAGCCGCGGGCGGATGGCCTGGGAGCCAAGCTCGTCACGACAGGAATGGCCTGGCTCGTCGTCTACCTACTCCTGTTGACGCTGTTCAGCATCTTGGAAGACCAACTTGCGACCCTGACGCTGCCGGTTCGCCTACTGGTCGTGAGCGGCGTCCTCGTGACATTCATGGCGAACCTAGTGATGCCGATGGTCATCAGGATCGTCGGTGCGTGGATCGGCCGAAAGGTCAATCACGAGGCCAGCCCGCGCTTCATCATGCATAGGAGGACATCATGATTGAGGGTGCACACGTGATCATTTACAGCCGCGATGCGGAGGCCGACCGACGGTTCCTCGGCAATGCCCTCGGCTCGCTCGGGGTCGATGCTGGCGAGGGATGGCTGATCTTTGCCCTACCCCCGGCGGAGGTTGCGGTTCATCCGACTGAAGGGCACTCGGGGTACGAGTTCTACTTGACCTGTGATGACATCGAGCGGACTCTCGCGGACCTGTCAGCCCGAGGAGTGGAGATTGCCCGTCCCGTCAGCGACGAGGGATGGGGCCTCCTTTCCGCCGTCAAGATGCCGAGCGGTGCCGAGCTCCAGCTGTATGAGCCGCGTCATTCCGTTGCGTACGGCCGTTCCTAGCCCACTGGTGCGCTCGCGAGCGAGACGTCGGGCGGTCCAATTGCCGCTGACGTGCTCTTCCCGGGACGGTGTTGCACGGATTTGGCTGTCGGCCTCTGAGGAGGCGGTGCATCAACCGGGAGGGTTCGGCCGAGTGGGATCGCGTCGCCGTCGCGGCAGATCACAACGGATTCGCCTGCAACCGGCTGAGTGATGTTCTCGGCTCGTGCCAGCGACCTTTTGTTGCATTTCGGTGGCAGATGCGCGGGCGAGGCTGTCATGCTAGATCATCTTTTGGGCACCCAGGCTGTGGCCATCATTCCGTACTGCTGACCTGCTATGAGCGGAACTGAGTGCTGGGTCCTCACTTTTGGGGCGGCCGTCGACGTGAGCGCGCCTCGGTCGACGAAGACTCCGGCGGGATCCCGGCGGGATCCCGGCGCGCAGACCGGCGAACCAATCTGGTGGCGCCGATCAACACGGCCAGCGCCGCGACGGACAGCCACGCGAAGACGTCACCGACCGTGGCGTAGATGGTGCGCTCGCCCTGCGTGGGGATGTATGCGACCATCGTCTGTTGACCGGTGGTGAAGTAGTCGGACTCGGCGAGCACGTGGCCTTGGAAGTCCACGACCTGCGCGAGCCCCTCGGTGTCCTGACGCACCAGGGAGTAGCCGTTCTCGATCGCACGGAGGGTCGCCTTCTGGGTATGCACTGCGCCGAACTCCCGCCAGTCATTGGATGGAACCAGCATCATGTCTACGCCTTGGCCCCCGCCCTGGCGCGCCAGCCCGGGGAAGTCAGCGTCGAAGCAGATGAGATTAGCCAACTTGCCGTACGGTGTGTCGACGGTCGGCACTCTTCCGTCGCCTGGGGAGAGCTGGTCCATGCCCGGGACGGGGCGGGCCTTGTCGTAGGTCCAGACCACCTGTCCC
>JBKPTR010000093.1:0-3844 GCA_046735615.1 Actinomycetota bacterium | reverse complement strand
TCAGCATGCGTAGAAGCACTTTGCTCCTCCACTGAGAGCCTTCGGAAGGACACAGGAGTTGGCCGCCTCGCGCACAGCCTCGAAAACCAAAGTTGCATCCCCTACCGGCCGAATCTCGTTTGCGAAGATCGCCGAACCATTAGAAGTCCCAGATCTGCTTGATTTGCAGATCGATTCATTTGACTGGCTTATCGGCAACGATGCTTGGCGCGATCGCGTCGAGACCGCGTTGGACCAGGGCCGTACAGACATCAACACCAAGTCCGGACTCGAGGAGATTTTTGAGGAGATCTCTCCGATCGAGGACTTCTCCGGCACCATGTCGCTCTCATTCCGGGATCACCGGTTCGAGCCGCCGAAGAACACTGTCGACGAATGCAAGGAGCGCGACGTCACCTACGCCGCGCCACTCTTCGTCACCGCTGAGTTCATGAACAACGAGACGGGCGAGATCAAGAGCCAGACGGTGTTCATGGGCGACTTCCCCTTAATGACCGACAAGGGCACCTTCGTCATCAACGGCACCGAACGGGTCGTTGTCTCGCAACTGGTGCGCTCGCCCGGTGTCTATTTCGAGCAGACTACGGACAAGACCTCCGACAAGGACATCTTCACCTGCAAGATGATCCCGTCGCGTGGTGCCTGGCTCGAGTTCGAAATCGACAAGCGGGACATGGTCGGCGTACGTCTTGACCGCAAGCGCAAGCAGAACGTGACGGTGCTGCTCAAGGCGCTTGGCTGGACCGATGCGCAGATTCTCGATCAGTTCGGCAAGTACGAGTCGATGCGGCTCACCCTGGAGAAGGACCACACCACTACCCAGGATGAGGCGCTGCTGGATATCTATCGCAAGCTACGTCCCGGCGAGCCGCCCACCCGTGAGGCCGCGCAAGCACTATTGGAGAACTACTACTTCAACCCAAAGCGCTACGACTTGGCGAAGGTCGGCCGCTACAAGATCAACAAGAAGTTGGGTCTGGAGCTGCCGTTCGACCGTACGGTGCTGACCATCGATGACATCGTCGCTGCTATCCACTTCGTGGTGGCCCTGCATGAGGGCAAGGAGACTCTCGAGTCGCCCCGTGGCGAGCTGCTCGTCGAAGAGGACGACATCGACCACTTCGGCAATCGCCGGTTGCGTACCGTCGGTGAGCTGATCCAGAACCAGCTGCGTACCGGGCTCGGCCGCATGGAACGAGTGGTTCGGGACCGTATGACAACCCAGGACGTCGAGGCGATCACGCCGCAGACCTTGATCAACATCAGGCCCGTTGTCGCTGCGCTGAAGGAGTTCTTCGGTACCTCGCAGCTTTCTCAGTTCATGGATCAGACCAACCCCATTGCTGGCCTGACGCACAAGAGGCGGCTCTCGGCGCTCGGCCCGGGTGGTTTGTCGCGGGATCGCGCGGGCATGGAGGTCCGCGATGTGCACCCGTCGCACTACGGCCGGATGTGTCCGATCGAAACTCCAGAGGGTCCCAACATCGGACTCATTGGTTCGCTGGCCTCCTTCGCGCGGGTGAACGCCTTTGGATTCGTCGAAACCCCTTACCGCAAGGTGGAGAAGGGTCAGGTCACCGACCAGATCGAGTATCTGACGGCCGACGAGGAGGACCGCTACGTCAAAGCCCAGGCCAACGCCAAGCTCGACGACAAGGGCCGCTTTACCGAAGATCGGGTGCTCGTCCGGAAGCGTCACAGCGAGATCGACACAGTGCCGCCTAATGAGGTGCACTACATGGACGTCTCGCCGCGCCAGATGGTGTCGGTCGCGACGGCGATGATCCCCTTCCTCGAGCACGATGACGCTTCACGAGCCCTCATGGGCTCCAACATGCAGCGCCAGGCGGTGCCGCTGATCCAGTCCGAGGCTCCCTTTGTCGGTACCGGTATGGAGTACCGCGGCGCAGTGGATGCCGGTGATGTCACGGTCGCAACCGCGGCTGGCGTCGTCACCTCGGTGAGCGCCGATCTGATCGACGTCACGCAGGACGACGGCACGTTCAAGACCTACCGGTTGAGTAAGTTCCGTCGGTCGAACCAGGGCACCTGCATCAATCAGCGCCCGCTGGTGACTGCCGGCCAGCGAATCGAGAAGGGGACGCCGCTCGCGGATGGTCCCTGTACCGATCACGCCGAGATGGCCCTTGGTCGTAACCTGCTGGTCGCGTTCATGCCGTGGGAGGGTCACAATTACGAGGACGCAATCATTCTGAGCCAGCGGCTCGTCCAAGATGACGTGCTCACCTCGATCCATATCGAGGAGCACGAAGTCGACGCTCGGGACACCAAGTTGGGCGCGGAGGAGATCACACGAGACATCCCCAATGTCAGTGAAGAGATGCTCGCCGACCTTGACGAGCGCGGCATCATCCGGATTGGTGCCGAGGTCTCAACCGGCGACATCCTGGTTGGGAAGGTCACCCCGAAGGGCGAGACCGAGCTGACGCCAGAGGAGCGGCTGCTGCGCGCGATCTTCGGCGAGAAGGCGCGCGAGGTCCGTGATACCTCGCTCAAGGTGCCGCACGGCGAGTCCGGCACGGTCATTGGCGTACGCGTCTTTGATCGCGATGCTGATGATGAGCTTTCGCCTGGGGTCAACCAGCTGGTTCGGGTCTATGTGGCTCAGAAGCGCAAGATCCAAGACGGTGACAAGCTGGCTGGTCGTCACGGCAACAAGGGCGTCATTTCCAAGATCTTGCCCATTGAGGACATGCCGTTCCTCGAGGACGGAACCCCGGTTGACATCGTGCTCAACCCGCTGGGTGTGCCCAGCCGGATGAACGTCGGCCAGGTTCTGGAGACTCACCTTGGCTGGGTCGCCAAGCAGGGCTGGGATCTCGACGGCGTCAAGACTGCCTGGTCCGACCGCCTGCGTGGCGTCGGGCTCAGCGAGGTGGAGGGTCCGGCCAAGATCGCAACACCGGTCTTCGACGGTGCGACCGAAGCGGAGATCACGGGCCTGCTAGGCCATACCCATCCCAATCGGGACAGTGTCCGGCTCGTCAACGCGGACGGCAAGGCCAGCCTGTACGACGGCCGGTCCGGTGAGCCCTTCCCCGAGCCTGTGGGCGTCGGCTATATCTACATGCTGAAGCTGCACCACTTGGTGGACGACAAGATCCACGCCCGCTCGACCGGGCCGTACTCGATGATCACCCAGCAGCCGTTGGGCGGGAAGGCCCAGTTCGGTGGCCAGCGGTTCGGCGAGATGGAGGTCTGGGCATTGGAGGCGTACGGCGCTGCGTGGGCATTGCAGGAACTGCTCACGATCAAGTCCGATGACGTCCCGGGTCGGGTGAAGGTCTATGAGGCCATCGTCAAGGGCGAGAACATTCCCGAGCCCGGCATCCCGGAGTCGTTCAAGGTCCTGGTGAAGGAGATGAAGTCTCTGTGCCTCAACGTTGAGGTGCTCTCAAGCGACGGCACGGAAGTGGAGTTGCGAGACTCCGAGGACGATTACCGCTCTTCTGAGGACTTCGGTATCGACCTGTCCCGTCGCCCCGGTGACTCCCTCGGCGGAGTCGAAGAAGTCTGAGTGCTTCCCTCTCTTGCCGACTTGTCAGAAACCAGTAGCGCTATGCGCGGCTGGGTTCTGACAAGTCGGCGGAGGTGAAGGCTCGGTTCACTGACAACTTGAGAGATCGCGTTAGTTAATAGAGAAAAGAGATAAGCAAAGAATGCTCGACGTGAACTTCTTCGACGAGATCCGCATCGGCCTGGCCACTGCCGACGAGATTCGCAAGTGGTCGCACGGTGAGGTGAAGAAGCCGGAGACCATCAACTACCGGACGCTCAAGCCGGAGCGTGATGGACTTTTCTGCGAGAAGATCTTCGGTCCCAC
>JBKPTR010000092.1:0-6634 GCA_046735615.1 Actinomycetota bacterium | reverse complement strand
AATGACGACCGCGACATACCACGCGAGATGCAGGAAGGCGAGCCCCGCGAGGCTCAGGATGAGCAGAATCTCCTCGGTGGCATAGGCGACCGAGGACAGCGGGTCGCTGCAGAAGACAGGCATCGCCAGCTTCTTCGGCAGAAGGGTTTCTGAGAGTTGGCTACTGCGCATCGGCCGCCCGAGGAACAGCCGCTTGGGGGCTTCGTGGAGAACGCTCACCGCTGGCCGCCTCGAGGTAGGGAAAACGACGTGATTACCACACGCCTAGTGCATCTCGGCTGCCCGCCGATGACGCCTGTCTTAACGACTTCTTTACGGGTGGGGGACGGATCTTGACGCCTGCTTCACGGGCGGGTCTGCATGGTGGGCTGCCCGTGGTGGCAGTCCCGGGGATAAGTTGACTGGCGGTTTGGGTGGGCGTTCCATTGAGGACATGGCGGGAGTGGCCTGGGCAACTCATCACCGGGAACTAATGCTTGGGGCGGCCGTTGCAACGTCAGGCCGTCGAGCGGCTCTTCGGTGACGTGGTACTCGCGCTGGACAGCTTCATTCTGACCAGGACGAGCCGGTGAGCTTTCTGAGCCGACTGTTCGGCGTATGTCCACGCCGCCCGTACGCGGTGCGGATTCAACGGGACCTGGTGATCCCGGCCGGCGACGGCGTGCCTCTGCTGGCGAACCGCTTTTACCCGGCTGATATCGACCGACCCCCACTGGTCTTGCTCCTAAGCCCGTACGGCCGCGGCGTGGCGCTGGACCGGATGCCGCAACTGCTGGCCGAGCGCGGCTACCAGGTGCTGTATGTGAGCTTGCGTGGAACTGGCGGCTCGGGCGGTGAGTTCGACGGATTCACCATTCACCCCGCCGATGCCGACGGGACGCTGTCGTGGCTGCGTGAGCAGCCGTGGTTTGGGGGCGGGTTGGCGACCTGGGGTGCCAGTTACCTGGGTTTCGCCCAGTGGGAGCTCGCTGCCCGCGACATTCCGGAATGGAGGATCGCGGTCATCCAGGACGCGCCGTCCGAATTCGCTCATCAGTTCATGTATCCAGGCGGCGGATTCGCGCTGGGCAATGCGCTGGCCTGGGTGCAGATCGTCGATCGCATGTTTCGTGCCAATGGTGGAACGGCCCGCCAGTTCCTCGGCGTGTTCACCGGCCCCAAAGCGCTGCGCCGCGCGGTGGCCACACTGCCCGTCGCCGAGGCCGACATCGCGCTGACCGGGCGGCCGGTGCGGTGGTTCCAGGAGTGGATCCGTAACGGCCCGGACGAGCCGTACTGGCGGGCCAGCGACCACCGGGGTAACGTCGATCGGATGCCGCCCGTGGTGTACTTGCAGGGCGGCTGGTACGACTTTTTCCTCCCCGGGATGCTCGCCGACTACGCCGCGCTGCGGGCAGCCGGCCGCGCTGTCCGGTTGCTGATCGGGCCCTGGGGGCACGGGCGTGGTCTGTACACCCGCGTCGGGATGCGTGACGCATTGGCCGCGCTGGACGCCGCACTCGCCGACGGCACACCGCCCTCAGGGGTGCGGGTGTTCGTTACTGGTTCCCGCCGCTGGACTGATCTGCCCGGCTGGCCACCGCCCGCCCGTGCCAGCGCATGGTATCTCCAGCCCACCGGCCGGCTTGGTGCTCACCCAGCCTCCGCCGGCCCCCCTAGCCGGTTTCGCTATGACCCGGCAGACCCGACCCCGTCCGTCGCCGGTACTGCCGTCGGTTTGGCTGCCGGCCCCGCCGACAACCGTCGCCTCGAGGCCCGACCGGACGTTCTCACATTCACGGGCGATCCCCAGCCCGCCGATCTGGAGGTGATCGGCCCGGTGCGGGTCCGCCTGTATGTGCACGCATCGGTGCCGTACATCGACCTCCATGCCCGCCTCTGCGACGTCGGCTCGCGCGGCCGGTCGATCAACATCTCGGACGGGATCGTGCGTCTCACCGATGTGGCACCTGGCACCGCCCATCCCGTCGAGTTTGATCTATGGCCCGTCGCGCATGCGTTCCAGCGCGGGCATCGGATCCGGCTGCAGGTCTCCGGTGGCGCCCATCCCCGCTACGGACGCAACCTCGGCACCGCAGAACCGTTCGCCACCAGCACACGATTACAAGCGAGCGACCGCACAGTGCTGCACGATGCCCAGCACCCCTCCGCAGTGTGGCTGCCCGTGCGTAGCTGACCACCAGTTCGCGTTGCCGCCAAGTGTGTCCGCTCGGCGATCGATCTATCTAGAACCCCTCTGCCCACTGGTAGAAGCGCACAGCACGGATTGACCTACGCGCCGGATGAAAGTTCCTCCGTCTCGTTGCTCCCAGAATGTTAGAAGCTAACGTTCTAGCGTGGGCAAATCAGCGGCTACCCGGGCACGGCTCCAGAAGGAGGCGCTGCGGCTGTTCGCCGATCGCGGCTACGACGAGACGACGATTGCAGATATCGCCGCCGCGGCCGGGGTCACGCAGATGACCTTCTTCCGGCACTTTCCGGCCAAGGAGCTGGTGGTTGTGGACGATCCTTATGATCCGGCCATCGCTCACGCGGTGGCTGTCCAGGCGGCTGATCTGCCGGCTGTCGAGCGGGTCCGTCGCGGCCTGCTCGCCGCATGGGAGCAGCTAGAGGACGCCGACGAGGCAGAGTTCCGGCTGCGGCTGCGAATTGGCGCAGGTCATCACGGGCTGCGGGCTCGGATGCGGGAGAACAACGTGCGGACGGAGGCGGCCATTGCGGCCGCGTTGACGGAGAGGGGCGTGCCGGCGTTCGAGGCAGTGGTGGCCGCGGCTGCGGTGATCGGAGCACTGACGGCGGCCCTCCTGGAATGGGCGAACGATCCCGACGCCAGGCCGATGGGCGACGCCGTCACGGCTGCGCTGGCGCTATTGGAAATCCAGCCGCTGCAATGAGCCCGGTCAGTATCCGCGCCCACGCCATCGCCAGGCGCTTCGGCGACGAACAGGCAGTTGCCGGCGTCGACCTGGAAATCCGGGCCGGGGAGATTGTTGCGCTGGTCGGTCTCAACGGGGCCGGCAAGTCGACCTTGATGCGGCTGCTGCTGGGCATGCTCCGGCCAGACAGTGGAACGGCGGAGATGTTGGGCTGCCCGGTGGCCGATGCCGACCGGGCTGTGTGGAGCAGAGTGGGCCACCTGATCGAGACTCCGCCTCGGTACGCCGAGTTGACTGTGGCGGAATCGGTCTACTCCGCGGCTCGCCTGCAGGGGTGGAATCGGCGGTCGGCGCGCGAGGCTGCTGTCGCGATCATCACCGATTTGGAGCTGGACCATTGGCAGCATCGAGCGACTCGCACCTTGTCGCTCGGCAATCGGCAACGTCTTGGGATCGCCATGGCGCTGGTTCATCGGCCGGACGTGCTGGTCCTCGATGAACCCAGCAACAGCCTCGACCCGCTGGGGGTAGTACGGGTCCGCCAGCTGCTGCGGATGCGCGCCAGTGAAGACGGAGTCTCGGCCTTGGTGTCCAGCCAGCATCTCGATGAGGTGGCCCGGATGGCTGATCGGATCCTGCTGCTACATCATGGTCAGATCCTCGGCGGTCTCGATCCGCATGGCGCCGACGTAGAGCACCAGTTCTTTCAGCGGCTACTCGAGGCCGACCGGGCCGAGCAGAGGCCCCGATGAACGCTGCCCTGGAGTTCGAGCTGCTGAAAGCTCGACGAGCTGGCGTGTTCCGGTGGGGGGCGTTGGTCGTCGCGGTCGGCGTGCCGGCCCTGTCCACGGCCTTCTTCGAGCTGGTCCGGCTGGGAGGCGATTCCCCGTCCGTGGCGAAGGCGGCGACCATGATCACCGACCTGAGCCTGGCCGGCCTTCTCGGCACCGCTGGGCAGGTGCTGTCCGTGGCGATCGTCATGGTGGCCGGCATCGCCGCGTCATGGAGCTTTGGCCGGGAATTCGTCGACGACGCGCTACCCGCGCTGTTCGCCATCGCGACACCCCGCTCGTCGGTGGCCGCCGCAAAGTTCGTCGTACTGGCCGGCTGGGCGCTCCTCACCGTCATTTCGACTGTCATTCTGATAGTGATCGGCGGCCTGCTCCTCGGACTCGACATGAACGCGGCGGCACTCGAGACGGCGTCCCGGGTCGTCGCCGCCGGGCTATTGGGCGCGGCGTTGGCCGCACCGATGGCGCTGGTCTCCAGCTGGCGCCGCGGTTACCTGCCAGGATTCGTCGCCCTAGTGGCCCTGGTGGTCGTCACCCAGATCGTCACCGCCGTCGGAGCCGGGGCCTGGTTCCCCTTCGCCGCGCCAGCGTTGTGGATGGGCATGGGCGGTGCAGCCGCTGCCAGCGAGGTGTCAACGATCCAGCTGCTGCTACCGCTCCCGGTTGCGGCGCTCGCCGTGGTCGCGACGCTCAGCTGGTGGCGGCGTGCCGAGGCGCGCTGAATCCTGGCTGCATCGAGATCGGCGATCAGCGGCGCGGCACCTGTCCGCCGCGATGTGGTCGACAACCACGGCAAACTCAGCCTCCGCCACAACGGTCGGCTGCACCACATCGGAATCGGCCGAACCCACGCCCGAACCCCATCCTGATGCTGATCAACGGCCTCCACATTCGCATCATCCACGCCACCACCGGTGAACTCATCCGCCGAGGGCGCGGATCCGCCGAGGAGCTCAGCAAGATCAGTGCCAACTTTGGCAGGCACACGCGCACGGGTGTGAACGCGCGGTTGGCTCTGGGAGATCACCGATGGTGCCCGGCGCGCCCAAGTGGTGATTGAGATCAGCGGTGCAGCCTGGTCGAGCGACCCTGCTCATCTTTCCGACGACACGCGGCGAGCGCTCGAAACCGACGGGCGGACAGAGTTGCTCAAGGTGCTCGAACGGGACGAGCCGCCACGCGTCATCCATTGCACCCTGGAGGGCTGTAGGTATTCGTCTACCGGGAGACTTCTAGCCGAATGTGAACACGTATGCCTCGACGCCGGGTGCGAGGAAGGTGATCTCGACCGTGCGGTCGGTGAAGGTTCCCGGCTGGCGAAGCAGCTGATAGAGCCGTTGTTGAGCGACGGTTCCGCGGCCCTGTTCGTCAACGTCGAGTCCGTGAGCGTCGCCGGGAGGTTCACCATCGATGAGTACGCGGAACGGCACGGAAGCACCTCGCGGACGTGGTCCCAGGACGAGGTGGATGTCACGGGCGTGGAAGCGGAAAAGGATTCGGCCACCGGCGCGGTCGAGTACGCTCGCCCGACGCTCGATCGTCCAATCCCCTGCGAGAGCCCAATGGTTCAGATTCAACCGGTCGGGCGTGACGTAGGCGTGGGTCTGGTCGAGGACTGCATCGCCAGGAGATGCGAACCCTCGTGCTTGCTCGTAGCCGAGGTATGTCTCGGGAGACGCCAGGCTCGCCCAGTCGGCCTGAGCCTCGAAACCGCCTGGAGCGATCGACACCAGGTCGCGGGGTACGGTGTCGCGTCCGGACTCGCGCAGCAGCCGTTGGATGACCATTTCGCATTCTGCGTATCCGCCCTCGCCGAATTGGTGGTGCCGGATTCGCCCTTCCGCGTCGGCGATGTAGACGGCCGGCCAGAATCTGTTGGCGAACGCTTGCCAGATCGCGTAGTCGCTGTCGATCGCGACGGGATAGCGGACGGCCATGTCCTTCACCGCCTGGCGTACATTGTCAACGTCGCGTTCAAACGGAAACTCCGGGGTGTGGACGCCGATCACGACCAACCCCTCATCCTGATATTTCTCGGCCCACGCGCGGACATAGGCGAGCGTGCGGAGCCAGTTGATGCAGGTATAGGTCCAGAAGTCGACGAGAACGACCTTCCCCTGCAACCCCGCCCCGTCGAGCGGGGGCGAGTTGAGCCAACCGGTCGCCCGATCGAGACCAGGCAGGTGACCCTCGACCGGCAATGAGCCCGCACTGCGGAGACGGCTGAAGAAACTCACGGCAGTTCACCTCCGACTTCGAGGATGGCGTCGGTGAACGCGCCCGGGGCTTCTTGGGGCACATTGTGTCCGATGCCTTCGAGGACTCGATGCAAGTACGCGCCCGAGAACTTCTCCGCATCGGCACGTCCGTCCGCGGCGGCTCCCTCGAAGTCGCTGCAAATAGTGACCGTCGGCACCGTGATCATGGGACGTTCGAACAGCCGGGCTGCCAGGTCGCCGTACTGCGGCTCTCCCTCAGCGAGACTCAGCCGCCAGCGGTAATTGGGTATGACGATGTCGACGTGATCGGGATTGTCGAAGGACGCGGCGGCGCGGTCAAACGTGCCGTCGTCGAAGCCCCACTTCGGCGATGCGATCTGCCAAATCAGCTTGTTGAACTCGCGCCGGTTCTCGCTGTAACCGAGGGGGCCGCGCTCAGTGGAGAAGCAGTACTGATACCACCAGCCCAGCTCCGCCTTGGGCGGCGGCGGCTTTCGGTTTGCCTCGAGGTTGACGATCGCCATCGGCCAAACGCTCACCCTGTTCGGTGACGAAGAAGGCGACTTAGACCAGGCGGACAACGTTATTCGCTTTCGTCGCGGCATTTGTGATGACCGCGCCACCGTAGGAGTGGCCGACGGCAACCACCGGACCTGGTATCTGCTCAAGCAAGCCGGCGAGATAGGCGGAGTCGGTGGAAACTCCGCGCAGCGGATTCGCGGGCGCGGTGACCGACAAGCCTTGTGCC
>JBKPTR010000091.1:0-58599 GCA_046735615.1 Actinomycetota bacterium | reverse complement strand
TCCGGCGTGACCTGACTGGATACCAGCACGTCACGCCGCAGCAGGGCGAGAGCACGTCGTGGTGGGGAATCCTCAATCTCACGCCAGGCCCATGGCACGTGATCATCCATTTTCAGTCGAAGGCGCTCGGTCGAGAGATTGCTCTTGCTACCGACTTCACGGTCAGCGGCAAGTATCGCCCTAAGCCGCTCCCGCCGGCTGCTGATCAGATCCAGATCAGGGGCCTGACGGTGACGCGCACCGGAGAGCTCAGCACCAGCGCAGACAGCAGCAGCAGCGCGATCACGGTGACCGATCGTGGTCAGCCGGTGACCGATATTCAGCCGGCCCATGGCGAGATGGGCCACAGTGTGTTGATCGGGCCGGCCGATCTTGGCTATCTGCACATGCACTCCAATTCGACTGGCACTGGGCCACGGCTGGACTTCCTCGGCGCCGTGCCCGATCGGGGTAGCTACCGGCTGTTTGTCGAGTTCTACAGGGGCGATGAGCTCTATCTGGCTCCCTTCACTGTGCAGGTGACCCGATGACTCATTTGGATGTCGCGATGCAGACGATCGAGCTTGACGTCCAGGGCATGACGTGTGCATCGTGCGCCGCGCGGATTGAGAAGAGGCTCAACCGGCTCGAGGGGGTCAATGCAACCGTCAACTATGCGACGGAGAAAGCCACGGTTCACGCCGGAAAGACAACAACGGCGCAGACCCTGATCGACACCATCGAGAAGACTGGCTACCACGCCACCCTGCCCACCGAGAGCCCGCGTGACCCGGATCTGGAACTGCGGCAACTGCGCCGCCGGTTGATCACCTGCGCCGTGTTGAGCCTGCCGGTGATCATCATCTCGATGGTTCCCGCCTGGCAGTTTCCGTGGTGGCAATGGGTGTCGTTCGGCCTGGCAGGCGTGGTAGTCATCTGGGGCGCCTGGCCGTTCCACCGCGCTACCTTGCTCAACCTGCAGCACGGCAACGCAACCATGGATACCTTGATCTCGATCGGCACTCTGGCTGCGTTCGGTTGGTCGGCGTACGCGCTGCTGTTCGGGGCCGCCGGCGAGATCGGCTTCACGCACCCGTTCGAGTTTCGGCTGATCAGGCACGCCCCCACGGCCAATCTCTACCTCGAGGCTGCGGTCGGAATTACCACGTTCATCCTCCTCGGCCGCTACCTGGAGGCACGGGCCAAGCGCCGATCCGGAGCCGCTGTGCGGGCACTGCTCGAGCTGGCACCGTCGGAAGTCACCCTGCTCACGGCGAATGGTGAGACGGTCGTCGACATTTCCCAGCTCCACGTTGGCGACCAGTTTGTGGTACGCCCAGGGGAGCGAGTGGCAACGGATGGGGTGATCGTCTCTGGTCATAGTGCTCTGGACGCCTCGACCGTGACAGGCGAGTCGGTACCCGTCGAGGTCGGACCAGGCGATGCCGTAGTCGGAGCCACAGTCAACACCCATGGCAGGCTGATCATCGAAGCCACCCGGGTGGGCGCCGATACCCAGCTCGCACAAGTCGTACGCATGGTCGAGGCAGCGCAGAGCGGCAAGGCTGCGGTGCAGCGGCTGGCTGATCGCGTTTCTGCGGTATTCGTGCCGATCGTCATCGCGCTCGCGGTGGCCACTCTTGGTTTCTGGCTTGGTCAGGGTTCAGGTTTGTCGTTCGCCTTCACTTCTGCGGTGGCGGTGTTGATCATCGCCTGCCCCTGCGCGCTTGGGCTGGCCACGCCGACGGCGTTGCTGGTTGGCACCGGGCGGGGCGCGCAGCTAGGCATCCTGATCAGGGGTCCTGAGGTGCTGGAGTCGGCCCGGCATATCGACACCATCGTTTTGGACAAGACCGGAACTGTCACCGAGGGTCGCATGGCCGTCGTTGCCGTGACCGCTGGCGCAGGGGTCACGACAGCTGAGGTGATCACGGCGGCAGGCTCGGCCGAGTCCGGCTCAGATCACCCAATCGCCAAGGCCATCACCGATCACGCCCGTACTCATGGCTCGCTGGAGGCCGTCACCAATGTCCACAACCGCCCCGGCTTCGGCCTCCTCGCCGAGTTGTCCGACAAGTGGGTGGTTGTGGGGAGAGCGGAGTTCTTAGAGGAGGAAGGGCTGCGGATCTCCGGCGAGCTGCGGAAGGTGTACGCGACTGAGCAGGCTCGAGGACTTACGACAATGCTCGTTGGCTGGGGTGGCCAAGCGCGCGGGGTGATGACGGTCGCCGATGTGGTCAAGTCGACTTCAGCCGAAGCCGTAGACGACTTTCGATGGCTGGGGCTGCACCCAGTGCTGCTTACTGGCGATCATGAAGCGTCGGCCCGAGCTGTCGCCGCCGAGGTCGGCATTGACGATGTGATTGCTGAGGTACTGCCGCAACAGAAGGTCGCCGAAGTGATCCGGCTACAGGAGGCTGGGCATCGGGTGGCCATGGTCGGGGACGGAGTCAACGACGCGGCCGCGCTCGCCCAGTCTGATCTTGGTGTCGCGCTCGGCACCGGCAGCGATGCGGCAATCCATGCCAGCGACCTGACCTTGATCAGGGGTGACCTACGGGTAGCGGCTGACGGCGTCCGACTTTCCCGGGCGACGCTGCGGACCATCCACGGCAACCTCTGGTGGGCGTTCGCCTACAACATCGTGGCAATCCCATTGGCCGCGGTCGGCCTGCTGAACCCGATGATCGCCGCGGCAGCAATGGCCCTCAGCTCCGTGTTCGTGGTGATGAACAGCATGCGCCTGCTCAGGTTTCGCTAGTCCTGGGCACGGCATAGCGCAGCATCACGAAATCCTCCCCGTAGGGCGTGGCGCCAAGGAGCTGCAGAGGCGGCGTGACGATTCGCCGCGGCAGCAACGGGGCACCTGAGCCAAGGGTTACCGATGCCATGCCAATGATCACCTCATCCAGCAGGCCCTGATCATGGAACTGACCAACCAGATCACCGCCGCCCACCAGCCAGATGTTTCGGTCCTCGGCGACCTGCAGCATCTCTTGGTGGACCGGCGTTACGTCGCCGGAGACGAAGCGAATGTCCAGACCATCAGCGCGAGGCAGGTCGCGACTGCTGAACACCCATGTCGGTACGGTGTACTCCCACTTGCTCGGCTCGGCCAAGAAGCCGGTGTGATCAGCGATCCACTCGTATGTTGTGGAACCCATCGCTATCGCGCCGACTGTGGCGATGAATCGGGGAAACTCATCCTCCATGCCGCTCAGCTCGCTGAACTGGAAAAGCCAGCTCAGCGAGTTGTCCGAGTCGGCTATGAAGCCGTCGATGCTGCTGGCCGTGTAGTACTGCGTTGACATGCGGACCAGCCTCGCATCGGCCTCTGACAATTTCTTGGGAGCTGCTCGCGCATCGCGCTTGGAATCCGTCGCCGCGCTATTTCCGACGCTCGCAGCAGTATGTTCGATGCGCCCTGAGCCTGTCGAAGCGCAAAATGTGTGGGCTTCGACAGGCTCAGCCCACATCAGGCATGGTGGGCGGCCTCGTGCTCTTGGTGGCCAACCGGCTCGAGCTGGAACGTGCAGTGCGAGACGTCGAAGTGCCCGCCAAGACACTCGCCCAGCCGATCGAGCACCTCACCGGAGCGGCCCTCGCTAATGCAGGCGTTGTCCACGATGACGTGCGCCGACAGGACCGGTACGCCGCTGGTGATCGTCCAGGCGTGCAGGTCGTGGACGTCGACCACTCCGGCTACCTGCTTGATGTGCTCACGTACTTCGGCGAGGTCCACCCCGTGAGGCGTCGCTTCCAGGAGTACGTCCACGACCTCGCGGAGCAGTGACCAAGCCCGCGGGATGATCACCACCACGATGAGAAGCGAAGCGATCGGGTCGATAGGCGTCCAGCCGGTCATCAAGATCAGCATTGCTGCGGCGACGACGGCCAATGAGCCGACGAGGTCACCGAGCACCTCGAGATAGGCGCCACGCATGTTCAGGCTCTTGGCCTGCGCAGGACGGAGTATGAGCAGTCCGGCCAGGTTCGCCAGCACACCGACGACAGCCACGACGAGCATCAGACCGCCATCGATCTCGGCGGGGTTGCGCAGCCGATCGACGGCTTGGATCAGCACCCAAACTGCAACCCCAACCAGCAGCAGCGCATTGCCCAGGGCTGCCAGCACCTCGGCGCGCTGAAGTCCGAAGGTCCGTTTCACCGTGGCAGCGCGGGTCGCCAGGGATGCCGCGATAAGTGCCAAGATCAGCCCGGTCGAATCGGTGAGCATGTGGCCGGCGTCGGCGAGCAGGGCGAGGGAGCCGGCAATGAGACCGCCGACCACCTCGGCGATCAGCACCACGCTCGTGATCACGAGTACGACGATGAGCCGTTTTCGGTGTTCGCCGGTCGCGGTCACTTCATGGCTGTGTCCGCTGCTCATCTGCCGCACCTCCTCCCTTCATAGTCGCCTGCTCGCCCAATCGCGCCTTGAGGGCGCGATCTACCCGACGCTCTCAGGCGTCACGCCGACTTGTCAGACCCAGTCGTGGTATAGCCGATCTAGATTCTGACAAGTCGGTGCAAGGCGGTTACGAGTTGGTCGGTGATCTCAGGTTCGCGTACGGCGATCCGGATCCACTCCGGCCCAAGGCCGGGGAAGGTCTCGCCACGGCGCACGGCGAAGCCGTGGTCGCGCAAGGTGAGGCGGACCCAGCCGGGTTCGCGATCTCCAGCTACGCCGCTGGTATCGACCAACACGAACGGGCCCTGAGGCAGGCCCCCGACCGTGAGGCCGATATCGGCCAGTCGCTCCAGCAGGTAGGCCCGTCGGCTTGCGATCTCCTCGGCCGCGGCGGCGGCAAGAGTGCGGGCGTCGCGGCTCACACAGGCCACCATTGCCGCCAACGCGGGTGTGGACACCGACCAGGGCGGTTGCTGTCGCCGCATGGAGGTGATCAACTGCGGTTCGCCGATCACATAGCCAGCGCGCAGCCCAGCCAGGCCCCAAGTCTTTGTCAGTGAGCGAAAAACCAGCAGGCCTGTCAGGTCGTCGCTGATCACGGATTCCACTTCTCCTGGCACTGCGTCCATAAAGGCTTCATCGACGATCACGACGCGCCCTGGGCGACGCAAGGAATTGATCAACGCCGCTGGATGCAACACGCTGGTGGGGTTGGTCGGATTGCCGATCACGATGAGATCCGCGTCTTCCGTCACCTGATCAACCTGGAGCCGGAATCCCTCGGCGGGGGAGAGGATCAGTCGCTGAGGGCGATGGCCGGCCGCAATGAGCGCCGCCTCCGGTTCGGTGAACTGCGGATGGATGATCAGCGGTCTGCGTGAACGGCTGGCACGGGCAAGCAGCGTAAAAGCCTCCGCGCCGCCCGCAGTGGGCAGGACCTGATCAACAGTGATGCCATGGGCCTCGGTAATGGCCTTGGCTGCAGCGTCGGTGTTGGGATAGGAAGCGAGGTGCTGGGTGGTGTCGTTGATGATCGCTCTCAGCCAGTCCGGGGGAGCGGCCAAGCGAACATTGACGGCCAAATCCACCAGGCCCTCGGCGACCTCGCGATCTCCGTGATGGTGAAGACCGTGAACGGTGGCGGAGTCAGGTGCGAGCTGCGCTTCGACAGGCTCAGCGCGCATGGTCGGGTGCGCAGCACGTATGCGCCCTTCGACAGGCTCAGGCTGAATGGTCCTTGCGTGATCATGGACGGCATTGGCGAACCGCTGCGCCAGATCGGGGTAGCCGGCCCAGTGCACGTGGAAGTAGCTCGCATGCACATTTCCTCGGCCAAAGCCAGCGGGGTCGGCGCAGAAGCCGGCCGGCTCGCCCTCAACCAGCCAAGCGGCGGCTGTCCCATGGTGCGGCTCGACCGTAGTCCGGTGGAACTCGTGACCGGTCACCGAGGTCCCGCCTCTGGCCAGGAGTTGATCATGACCGGCAGTCATGCTGCGATAGCGCAGCGTCAGTCGGTCGGTCATGATCGCATCAGCCTCGAGCGCACCCACCATCGCCCTCCCATCCACGCTCCGGCACAGATAGAGCAACCCGGCACACTCGCCGACGGTCGGCATACCCGCATCGACCGCGGCTCGGATATTGGATAACAGGGGGTGGTTCGCCGCCAGCTCAGCAGCATGCACTTCAGGAAAGCCGCCGCCCAGGTAGAGCCCAGCCGTTCCCGCCGGAAGCTGCTCGTCTGAGGTGGGGTCGAACACCGCTGGTTCGCATCCGGCAGCGCGCAGCAATTCGTCAGTCTCCGCGTAGCGGAAGGTAAAGGCCCGGCCAGCCGCAATCGCCACCACCGGACGCGCGTCAGATGGTGGCCGTACCTGGTCGGGGGGAGACCAGGGCTCGGCATCGAGCATGGGCGCGGACTGGGCCACGGAGATGATCGAGTCGAGTGACACGTGATCACTGATCCGTCGGGACAGCTGCATGACCGCGTCAGCCGCTTCCTCACGCTCTGCGGCGGGCACCAGACCGAGATGCCGCGATGGGATCTCGATACCGGCATCGCGCGGCAATATGCCAAGCACCTCAAGGCCGGTCTCCTGGATAGAGTCGACGATTTCGCGGGCATGCCGTTCCGATCCGGACTTGTTGATGATCACCCCGCTCAACCGGACGCGCGGGTCGAAGGTGTTGAGCCCGTGCGCGATTGCAGCCGTGGTGCGCGACGTGTGGGAGATGTCGATCACCATGATCACCGGAGCTCGTACCAGGCCAGCCACGTGGGCCGTGGAGGCAAATCCCTGGCTGCCGATCTGTCCGTCAAAAAGCCCCATGACGCCCTCAATGACCGCGATGTCGGCGGGTTCGGGCGTCCGTGCCCCATGCAGCAGCAGCGGCGCCATCTGCTCCTCGCCACACAGATAAGGATCGAGGTTGCGTCCCAACCGGCCGGTGGCCAGCGTGTGGTAGCCAGGGTCGATGTAATCCGGCCCGACCTTGAAGCCGGCGACCTTCCGACCCGTCGCAGTCAGTGCGCCCATCAGTCCGGTAGCAATCGTGGTCTTGCCATGGCCCGAGCCGGGAGCGGCAATCACCACGCGAGGGAGGTTCTGCGCAGATTCCGGCGGTGTCGGATCGATCACCACTCGATGCCTCGCTGACCCTTCTGCCCATCGTCGAAGGGATGTTTGATCTTGGTCATCTCGGTGACGAGCTGGGCCGCCTCGACGAGCTTCCGGTCGGCCCGCCGACCGGTAATGACCACATGTTGGTAGCCGGATCTCGTGGTCAGAGTGTCGATCACATCGTCGAGATCGATCCAACCCCAGTTGATCGGATAAGTGAACTCGTCCAGCACGTAGAGGCTGTGCTTCTGCTCGGCGAGCCGTCGCTTGATCTCCTGCCAGCCTTCCAACGCAGCCGCAGCATGATCATCGTCGGTTCTAGCTTTGCGGCTCCACGACCATCCGGCGCCCATCTTGTGCCACTCGATCGAACCCCCGCGACTGGTGGTGTCGTGCAGTTCGGCCAGCGACTCGAACGCAGCCTGTTCGCCAATCCGCCATCGGGCGGACTTGACGAACTGGAAGATTCCTACTGACCATCCCTGGTTCCAGCCACGCAGCGCCAGACCAAACGCTGCGGTTGACTTGCCCTTGCCATCGCCGGTATGGATGATCAACAACGGCCGCTGGCGTCGTTGCCGGGTCGTCAGCCCGTCCGTTGGGGTCAACTCTGGAACTCCGGCTGGCATCAGGCCGCCCGACCTTGGCGTACGGCGCGCAGCAGTTGATCAGTACCGACCTCATCCACCGTCACGTATTGAGCGCCCAGGTGGGCGCTCAACGTCTGCGCCAGGCCCAGCGAGATCCGGCCGGACTCGCAGTCGATCACCAGCGAGGCGACCCCGGCGCGCCGCAGCTGATCAGCCACCTGCCGCGATCGGCCGACCGCGTCCGAACCATGGGTGGCTCGCCCGTCGGTGACGAGCACCAGCAGGGGGCGGCGGCGAGGGTCGCGAATCCGCTCCAGCCGTAGCGTTTCCGCGGCACAGAGGAGTCCTTCGGCCAGCGGCGTACGTCCACCACTCGGCAGGTCCTCCAGCCGGCGCGCAGCCGTGTCAATAGAGGATGTCGGCGGCAGCGCGAGCGTCGCCCCGGTACCTCGGAAGGTGATCAAGCCGACCTTGTCTCTGCGCTGGTACGCGTCCAGCAGGAGGGACAGCGCGGCTGCCTTGACTGCCTCCATGCGGCGCTGCGCGGCCATAGACCCGGATGCGTCGACTACTAACAGCACCAGGTTGGACTCGCGCCCCTCCGTCACGGTGAGTCGTAGGTCCGGGGTGGCCAACCGCAACCGCTCGTCCGAGATCCGACCGCGGCCGACCTGATAGGGCGCAGCTGCGCGGATGGTTGCTGTGAGGTGCAGCCGGCCGCTGCCATGATCGGCCGCGACCGCGCCCACCGTCCGGCCGACCGAGGTCAACGCGCGACTACGGCGGCCTGCCTCGCCGACGCCAATGCCGGGTGCGGTGAACAAGCGGGTGCGGTACGTGTCGCCGGCGGACATGATGCGCCCTGAGCTTCTCTCATCCCGTCCTGAGCTTGTCGAAGGGCCGTTGGCGAGCGGCATATCCGCGTGTGCTGATCTTGCCGATGCGCCGTCGACGGGCTCAGGCCGCATCTCTTTGTGGCCATTTGCGTGCGGAGCCTCGTTGTGCACTGAGCTGGTCGAAGGGCGATCGGGTGGGCTGCCATTCGGTGGCGTCGGCTCCGGATCGGGCTCCGCATCGAGAAGTTGATCAAGAAGATCCTCGTCCAGACCGGGAGCGTCGAACGGATTGCGGCGTCGCCGGTGCGGCAGTGCCAGACGGGCCGCCGCTCGGATATCGGATTTGGTGATTTCGTGTCGGCCGTGCCATGCGGCATGAGCAGCCGCCGCCCGCGCGGTCACGATGTCTGCCCGCATACCGTCGACTTCGAATCCGCCACACACTCTCGCAATGGTGGCCAGCTGCTGATCGCCCAGATGTACCGACGGCAGCAGCTTGCGGGCCGTGGCGATCCTGACCCGCAGTGCATGTTCGTCGGCTGCGTACGCCGCGACGAGGGCTGCCGGCTCGCGATCGAATGCCATCCGCCGGCGGACGACCTCTGCGCGCAGCTCAGGATCGCGGGGGGCAGTGATCTCGACGGTCAGCCCGAAACGGTCGAGAAGCTGCGGTCTCAGCTCACCTTCCTCGGGGTTCATGGTGCCGATCAAGATCAACCGGGCAGCGTGTGCAACCGAGACTCCGTCGCGCTCAACGGTCGAGCGGCCCATCGCTGCCGCGTCCAGCAAGAGATCGACCAAGTGATCATGAAGCAGGTTCACTTCATCCACGTAGAGAATGCCGCGATGAGCCGCGGCCAAAAGGCCGGGTTCGTAGATCACTTGGCCAACGCCCAGAGCTTGCTGCAGATCAAGGGAGCCGATCACCCGATCTTCGGTAGCACCCACGGGAAGTTCGACCAATCTGGCTGGCCGCGACTGCACCGCAGGATGATCATGGGGACCGTCAGGGCACGTCGGATCAAGGTCCAGCGGATCGCAACTGAAGCGGCAGCCCTCGACGACGTCAATGCTCGGCAGCACCTGCGCCAGAGCGCGCACCATAGTTGTCTTCGCTGTGCCCTTCTCACCACGGACCAGGACGCCGCCCACTTCTGGAGAAACGGTGGTCAGGATCAAGGCGAGTGCCATGTCTTCGGAACCGACGACTGCGGAGAACGGGAACGTCCGCACCTTTTACCCTTCCTGCGGGTGTCCACGCCCGCGGCATGTCTGGGTCGCGTCGGCGTACCCGGAATGCGACGCCGACTAGCGCAGGCAGACGTCCTGACTTCCCGGACTCAGCTTCGGGTGATGAGTGCCCGGGTCACAGTGGCGGGACCGCTCCGGACTTGCACCGGATTCCTCTGCCGTCGCCGCCTCGAATCATGTCACAGATAGTCCGGGCATACAGTCTGAGGCGTGATCGAGGTGGTCGGGCTGAGCGCTCGGGGGTGGGTCGACCTTCCGGAGCGGCTACGTGACCTCATCCGGTACGCCGATGTGCTGGTGGGGAGTCCACGGCAGCTCGACTTAATTCCGCAGTTCGCAGGGCAGCAGCGGCTGCCGTATCCGAGTCCGCTACGAGAGGGGTTGCCAACGCTTCTCAACGACGTTTCAGGGCATCAGGTGGTGGCGCTTGCGTCGGGTGATCCGCTGCTCGCCGGAATCGGCAGCACGCTCATCGAGATACTCGGGGCTGGAGCCGTTCACGTTCATCCCGCGGTGTCCTCTGCGGCGCTCGCGCGCGCTCGGATGGGCTGGCCGGAGGAGTCTGCGCAGTTGGTGCGACTGCGTGGCGGTGACCTGGATCTGGTACGGCGGTTTCTGTTCCCGGAGCGCCGCTTGATCATTTTGTCGCGCGACGCGGACACGCCTGCAGCGGTCGCACAACTACTCGTCGCCGAAGGCTACGGCGACAGCACGATGACCGTGTTGGGCGATCTAGGTGCCGACAATGAGTCGTGGACTGAGTCGGTTGCGCGAAACTGGCAGGCTCAGGCGCCGGCCCTTAACGTGGTCTGTGTGGCTTGTGCCGGCACAGGCCGGGCCGCTTCGTTGGCACCAGGATTGCCGGACGAGGCGTTTGATCATGACGGTCAGCTGACCAAGCGTGATCTTCGTGCATCGACGTTGGCCCATCTGATGCCGCGTCCAGGTGAGCTGCTGTGGGATGTCGGTGCGGGCGCAGGGTCGATCGCCATCGAGTGGCTACGCTCCGATCCTGGCTGCCGGGCGATCGCGATAGACCATAACCTCGATCGATGCAAGCGAATCCGTGGTAACGCCGAAGCGCTTGGCGTACCGAGTCTCGACGTGCTGCATGCGGAGGTGCCACATGCACTGGCCTCGTTGCCGCGGCCAGATGCGATCTTCGTCGGTGGGGGAGCGACGAGGGAGACGCTCGAACTGTCGTGGTCCGCATTGCGGCCCGGCGGCCGGCTCGTGGTTCATGCTGTGACCCTGGAGACCGAGATGATCATGATCGAATGCTGGAAGCGCCGCGGCGGTGAGCTGTCCCGACTTTCTGTGGAACTCCTCGAGCCCATCGGGCGCTACCACGGCTGGCGTCCGGCCCGAGCGGTAGTGCAGTGGAGCGCCGTCAAGGATCTCGAGTGACGGTTCATTTCATCGGGGCCGGGCCCGGGGCGGCAGACCTGCTGACGGTTCGGGCGGTACGCCTGATCGAGTCATGCCCGGTCTGTGTCTATGCCGGCACCTACGTTGATGATCAGATCTTGGCTCATTGCCCACCGGGCGTAACGTTGGTTGACAGTCAGCATCTTGATCTTGACCAGATAACCGATCACCTGATCGCTGCCGACCAGCGGGGACAGGATGTAGCCAGGCTCTGTTCTGGCGATCCCTCGATCTATTCGGCGGTGGCTGAGCAGACCCGGCGACTTGATCAAGCAGGCGTGAGTTGGGATGTGACACCGGGCGTGCCGGCGTACGCGGCCGCCGCAGCGATCATTGGGCGTGAGCTCACGGTGCCCGAGCTGGCACAGACCGTCATCCTGACCCGTACCCAGGCCGCCTCCAGTGCTATGCCCGAGAAGGAGTCGCTGGCCCATCTGGCTCAGACCCGGTCCACCATGATCATTCACCTGGCGATCCGGCGGATTCGGCTGATCTGTGAGGAACTGATGCCCGCATACGGGCCGGATTGCCCAGTCGCGGTGGTCGCCAACGCCAGCCAGCCCACTGAGCGCGTGCTCCGTGCGACGCTTGCCACGATCGCTGATCAAGTCGAGACTGCCGGCCTACGGCAAGCCGCTGTGATCATGGTGGGAGACGCTTTGCACGCGGAGGATTTCACGGAGTCGCACCTGTACGGCAAGCGCCGTCGTTAGCTGTCGTTGATCAAGACGTGTGAGACCGGCTGGTCCACACCGTCGCGCCATGACCGAACCGCGTCTGGCTGGAGCCGATGATCAGCAGGCAGCTCATGTCGATGCTGTCGGGCTCGAGCGCATCCAGAGTTGTGACGATGAGATCCTCGCCTTCGCGCCCGACGTTGCGTCCCACGACCACCGGTGTATCTGAAGGGCGAAGTTCGAGCAGGAGCTCGCGAGCTCGGACGATCTGCTCCCGGCGGGTACGCGAAGCTGGGTTGTAGATGGCGAGCGCCAGATCAGCCTCAGCCACGGCACGCAGCCGCTGCTCGATCACTGACCATGACTTGAGTCGGTCCGACAATGACACGACGGCGTAATCTCCGCCGAGTGGGGCGCCCGCGCGGGCGGCGACTGCCTGAGCCGCCGTCACCCCTGGGAGTACTGTGATCTTGACCCCGGCGTAGCGATCCCCTTCGGCCGCCTCGAACACCGCCGACGCCATGCCAAAGATTCCCGCATCTCCACCCGAGACCACCGCAACGGATTCCCCGGCCAAAGCAAGGTCAAGAGCGTAGCGCGCTCGTTCCACTTCGACCGTGTTGCCGGAAGGATGCCGTCGAAGGTTTGGTCGGACCGGAAGCCGGGCGAGATATGGCCCAAAGCCCACGACATGATCAACTTTAGCAAGCACCGCCGCCACTTCGGCGGTCATCCAGCTGTCCGGTCCGGGCCCCAGACCGATGACGAAGAGCTGTGGCTCGGCGACATGATCAGCGCCCAAACTCGGCTGAAGCCCAGCAGATCGGCCCGCCGAGTCGAGACGTCGATCCCGGCCTGGCAGAACGATCATGGAGAAGTACGGCACGGCAATGGCATCGACATCGGTCACCGGCATGACCCGCTGTTCGCCGGTGGTCGCCCGCTCGACGTAGAGTGCGTCGGGGAGCCGCCCGGCCTGCCGCAACGCCTCGCGTACGGCAGCGAAGGTCCGGCCCAATTTCATGATCGCCGCCGCGTCGGTATCGGCCAGCCGGCGCGCCAGCTCCGGTACGGGCAGCGTTCCGGGCAGCACGGTCAAGACGTCCTCGTGGCGCGCAAGCGGAGTCCGCACTGCAGTGGCCGCGGCCGCCAGCGAGGTGACTCCGGGCACGATCTCGCTCGGAAAACGAGGAGACAGCCGGTCGTGCAAGTACATGTACGAGCTGTAGAACAGCGGGTCGCCCTGCGCCAGCACGACGACAGTCCGGCCGACGTCCAGATGCTTGCCCAGCCGCTCTGCAGACTCGTCGTAGAAATCATCTACAGCCCCGTAATAGCCCAGCGGATGATCAGTCGGCCCCGTGGTGACAGGGTAGATCAACAATTCCTCGATCACGTTCTGGGTGATCAGCGAGTCTGCAATGGTGCGAGCGATTGATCGGCCGGCCGTTCCTGAGTGGTATGCGATCACGTCGGCGTGCTGGATCAGCCGAGCCGCCTTGAGAGTGATCAGCTCTGGATCCCCGGGCCCGACGCCGACTCCATAGAGGTGCCCGGTCACCAGATCTCCGACCTACGAGCTAGCGCATTGACTGCAGCCGCGCACAAGGCAGATCCACCGCGGCGTCCGTGTACCACGAGCCATGGAATATCCCAAGGGTTCTCGACAAGAGCAATCTTAGACTCCGCCGACCCGACGAAACCGACCGGAATTCCGATGATCGCGGCGGGATGCGGCGCTCCATCGGCGATCAGTTCTAACAAGTGGAATAGTGCTGTGGGGGCATTGCCGATCGCCACCACAGCACCCGCTAGCCGATCGCCCCATAGCGAGACAGCAGCCGCGGATCGCGTGGTTCCCCATCGTTCTGCCAGTTCGGCAGTCCGCGGGTCGTCCAGCCGGCAGCTGACCTCGTTGTCGGCCGGGAGTCGCCTTCGAGTGATTCCAGCGGCGAGCATGTGCGTGTCAGTGAAGATCGTTGCGCGAGTCTCGAGCGCCGTTCGGCCGGCGGACACCAGTCGTGGATGGACGGCAAGATCGTGGACGAGCTCGACATCACCACAGGCGTGGATCATCCGGACAGCGACGGTCTGAGCGTCCTCAGGTAGCGTCGAGAGATCCGCCTCCGATCGGATGGTCGCAAACGATCGCCGGTAGATCTCGTTGGGCACACTCACGTAGTCGTAGCGCCGCGCTGGTGCGAACATCATGGCGCCTCCTCGGTGGGCCTCAGCAGCTCAGCGTCACGGGGCGCCACAAGATCACGATAATCACCGGTTGGTGCGCCACAGCGTCGTTCGCAGCCGCTGATGTGCGTCCTCGGCAGAGGTGATCCAGACTGAACCATCGCCGTGGCGTACGCGCGTGTGTTGATCAAAGAACTCGCGCACGAGGGGGCGCCAACGCACGCCGAGATAGCCGACCAAGGCGATTCAGAATTGTCCACGAGTCCGGCGGCTGCAAGCTCAGGAAGACGACGAGCGGCTCCTGGCAAGACCAAGCCTCGCGATGGCGTGATCACTACCGATCCGGTGGTACATGCCTCGACTGTTGCGGCTTGAGCCGGGGTTAGCAGCGCCAGCGGCACCTGAACCGACGCAGCGCCCACAACCACACCGAGCGGAGTGGCGGTCATTCCCTGAGGCAACTCGGCCAGGCGTACACCAGGAACCGTCCCCGCCCAATGAGCAAGGTCGCGGACGTGCCACACGTGATCAAGCTCCTGGCTCGCCGTCAGACAGCGGTGCGCAAGCTCGAGCAGCGTCGGCACAGCATCACGCACTGGTACAAATAACCCTCGCTCCGCTCCACCGAGCAGCACCCACCCGTGGTCATGATCTACAGCCTGGTATCCAAGATCGAAAGGCGCTCCGCTTACATCCCCGTGGCCGTCATCGACGGCGAACAGGAACCGGCTGGGCAGGCTGGCCAGACGCGGTTCTGCGCAGAGTCCGGCATCCAGGGTCGCTATGAGCGGTCGAACATCGGTCACACCGCCACTGATGCCCGTCAGCGGCGAACCGAGGATGTTGCGAACCAGCTCGTGCGTCTCCGATGGTAGAAAGCCCGCCCTCTGCACGGCATGGATAAGGCCCACAGGCATCGGATCCGGCAGGCCGCGTATCTGGAGGCTGCCACGCGACGTGAGCTGGAGGTCACCGCTACCGAACTGCTGAGCGATGCGGCTCAGTCTGCCAAGCGCGCTGCCGGTTGTCTGCCCGCCGGGCACCCGCACGCGCACCATCGCCCCATCAGCCGCTTGATGCGGCCGCAGCACCCCGGGGCATCGGTCCGCGCGAGTCACGCCCGCCATCGTAAGTGACCACGGCTGAGGTGGTTTGAGGTCAGACCGGTTAGGCTCCCGTGGTGCCGCGGATCGCCCTGCTCTCGACCTCTGATACCGATCTGATCTCTGCGCGGGGCAGCGGCGCCGACTATTTCGTGGCTAACCCGGCGAGATCGTCGCACACGCAGCTCAGTGAGGTGCTCGAGGCCTGTGATCTCATCGTCGCGCGTGTACTCGGCTCACCGCAGCTGCTCTGTGGCGGTTTCGACCGTATTCGCGAGACAGGCAAACCGATGGTCGTGCTCGGCGGCGAGCAGGCCCCGGACGCCGCGCTGATGGACCTGTCTACCGTTCCGATAGGAGTCGCTGCCGATGCCCACGTCTACCTGGCACATGGCGGTCCGGGCAATCTTCGGCAGCTGCACGCATTCCTCAGCGACACCGTGCTCCTCACGGGTGTCGGTTTCGAGGCGGCGGTCGAGCAACCGGTCTGGGGAGCGCTGCCGCGGCGATATCCGGTCGGAGGGTCCCGACCACGCATCGGCATCTTGTTCTACCGCGCTCAGTACGCCGCCGGGAATATCGCGTATGTCGAGGCGCTCGCCGACGCTGTCGACGCGGCCGGCGGCATTGGCGTACCGATCTTCGCCACCTCGTTGCGTGATGCCCCCTCGGATCTGCTCGACTACCTAGGCAGCTGCGATGCGTTCATCACCACGGTGCTCGCTGCCGGCGGCACCAAACCAGCGACAGCATCGGCCGGCGAGGACGACGAAGCTTGGGACGTACGCGACCTCGCGGCTCTCGACATCCCGATCTTGCAAGGACTATGCCTCACCTGGGACCGGGCATCGTGGGACGCCTCAGATGAGGGAATGACACCCCTTGATGTCGCAACGCAGGTTGCGGTTCCCGAGTTCGACGGCCGAATCATCACGGTGCCGTTCTCCTTCAAGGAAACCGATGCCGACGGCCTACCGACCTACGTTCCTGATCAAGAACGGTGCCGTCGCGTCGCCGAGATCGCCGTCAATCACGCGCGGCTGCGGCACATCCCGGCCGCGAAGCGGCGGGTCGCGATCGTGTTGTCGGCTTACCCGACGAAGCATTCACGGATTGGCAATGCGGTCGGCCTGGACACACCGGTATCGCTGATCAGGATGCTGCGGGCGCTGCGTGCGGCAGGTTATGACCTGGGTGCGCCGGGCGAGATCCCGGGAACTGGTCCACTCGATCCGGTCGAAGGCGAGCATCCGGACACTACGGCAGGCAACGCGCTGATCCATGCGCTGATCGTGGCCGGGGGACAAGATCCGGAGTGGCTCACTGCCGAGCAGCTCTCTGGCCAGCCGGTTCGGATTCCGGCGCAGACCTATCGCCGTTGGCTGACCGAGCTGCCTGCTGATCTTGTGGAGGCGGTCACGGACGCCTGGGGCGAGGCGCCAGGGGAGCTGTTCGTGGACCACAGCAGGAATCCGGATGGCGAGATCGTCGCAGCCACGCTCCAGGCGGGCAACATAGTGATCTTGGTGCAGCCGCCGCGCGGGTTCGGGGAGAATCCGATTGCGATCTACCACGATCCTGATCTTGCTCCATCGCATCACTACCTGGCCGTCTATCGCTGGTTGGTGCGCGAGTTCGGCGCGCACGCGGTGATCCACGTCGGCAAGCACGGCAACCTGGAATGGCTGCCTGGCAAGAACCTGGGCATGTCCGCATCCTGCGGCACCGACGCAGCCATCGGGTCACTGCCGCTCATCTATCCGTTCCTGGTCAACGATCCAGGCGAGGGAACCCAGGCCAAGCGCCGAGCGCATGCCACAATCGTTGATCATCTTGTGCCGCCGATGGCGCGGGCCGAGACCTATGGCGACATTGCCAGGCTGGAGCAACTTCTCGATGAGTACGCGCAGGCGAATGCGATGGATCCGGCCAAGGCACCTGCATTACGTGGCGAGATCTGGACGCTGATCCAGGCGGCGCAACTGGACCATGATCTTGGCCTGGAGATGGTTCCCGATGATGAGGTCTTCGACGAGTTCGTGCTCCATGTCGACGGCTGGTTGTGCGAGATCAAGGATGCGCAGATTCGCGACGGGCTGCATGTGCTCGGCCAGGCACCCGAGGGCGACGATTTGATCAACTTGGTGCTCGCGGTGCTCCGATCACCCCAGATTTTCGGTGGTCAGGTCAATGGAGTGCCAGGGCTGCGGGGCGCCCTCGAGGCGATAGGCGCTGAGCCCGTCGAATCGCGTGCTGGTGCCCTTCGACAGGCTCAGGGCACATTGACACAAACAGACGCCGCCGAGGCGCAGGCCCGCGAGCTTGTTGCGGCGCTCGCTGCGGCGGGCTGGTCGGCGGGCGCAGTCCCCTCGATCGTCGAGCGCATCCTCGGAGCGCAGAACGAGGGAGCCACTGCCGCCCTGCGCTTCGCCTGCCAGGAAGTGGTACCGCGGCTCGCTCGCACCGGCGACGAAATCACCGCGATCTTGCACGCCCTGGACGGCGGCTATGTGCCAGCCGGGCCGTCCGGTTCGCCGCTGCGTGGATTGATCAACGTGCTCCCCACGGGCCGCAACTTCTATTCGGTCGATCCCAAGGCGATCCCTTCCCGGCTGGCATACCAGACCGGTCAGGCGATGGCCGATTCCCTGTTGCAGCGGCATCTAGATGAGACCGGGGAGTACCCGCAGTCAGTGGGACTGTCTGTCTGGGGTACGTCGGCGATGCGGACCAGCGGTGACGACATCGCTGAGGTGTTGGCACTGCTTGGTGTGGTGCCTCTGTGGGACGACGCGTCTCGCCGGGTAGTGGGACTCGAGGCGATCGATCTCACTGAGCTGGGTCGGCCCCGGATTGACGTGACGGTCCGCATCTCGGGCTTCTTCCGCGACGCGTTCCCGCATGTACTGGCGATGCTTGACGACGCCGTGCGCCTGGTAGCAGATCGCGATGAGCCGAGTCAGGAGAACTTTGTCAGGCAGCACACCCGAAATGATCTTGCAACACACGGTGAGCAGCGGCGCGCCATAACCCGGATCTTCGGCTCTAAGCCCGGCTCGTATGGGGCAGGGATGTTACCGCTGATGGAAGCAGGCAACTGGCGAAACGATCATGATCTTGCTGAGGTCTACTCGGCCTGGGGCGGTTTCGCGTACGGCCGTGATCTTGACGGGATACCAGCTCGCGAAGATATGGAAGCAAACTACCGACGGATCGCGGTGGCGGCCAAGAACGTGGACACCCGCGAGCATGACATCGCCGACTCCGATGACTACTTCCAATATCACGGCGGGATGGTGGCGACGGTACGCGCGCTGACCGGCGCCGAGCCGAAGGCGTATGTCGGTGACTCGACCGCTCCCGACAAGGTCCGGACCCGATCACTGACCGAGGAGACGGCCCGGGTGTTTCGGGCCCGGGTGATCAACCCGCGCTGGATCGCCGCCATGCAGCGTCACGGCTACAAGGGGGCGTTCGAGCTGGCGGCGACGGTCGACTATCTCTTCGGCTTTGATGCGACCGCCGGGGTGGTGACGGACTGGATGTATGCCCAACTGGCGGAAAACTACGTGCTGGACAAAGACAACCAGGATTTCATGAAGCACGCCAACCCCTGGGCGCTGCGCGGCATCATCGAGAAGCTCAGCGAGGCTGTCGATCGGGGGCTTTGGGGAGAGCCGGATCCGGAGTTGATCACCCAGCTACATCAGATCTATCTCGACATCGAGGGAGACCTCGAAGACAGGTGACCGTCCTATGCGCGCCGCGCCTGTCGAAGCGCGCCCGTGTGCCCTAGCCCTTCGACAAGCTCAGGGCACATTTCGCAGCTAGTGGTTTGCTGACTCCACGCGAGCGAGGACCGCATCGGCTACCGCATCCGGTACGGTCTCCGGTAGCCAGTGGCCAGCGTCCAGCTCGACAACTTCATAGGGCCCGTTCACATAATCTGCGGTCAGCTTGACCGCTGCCCGAGCGAGCGCGAAGTCATGCCGGCCCCAGACGTAGCTGGTCGGCACGTTGATCGGCCCAAGCGGCTGCCGCATCGAGAATGGGATGCCGCGGTACCAGTTCAGAGCGCCGGTCAGTGCCCCCGGCTCGGCCATTGCTTCGGCGTAGTGATCGACAAACTCGGCCGGCAGGCCGTTATCCAGTAATGACTTCGCGAACGTACGCCGGGCAAGCGCCTCCGGCAGCGCGGGCAACTGAAAGAGCGCCATGTACCACGAGCGCAAGCCCTGTTTGCTGGTCCACAGCGATTTCATGAGCGCCGCCGGGTGCGGCGTGGACAGAACCGTCAGCGTCGCCACCCGGTCAGAGTGCCAGCCCGCCGCACCCCAAGCCTGATTGCCGCCCCAGTCATGACCAACAAGATGGGCCCGGGCAAGGCCGGCGGTGTCGAGAAGCGCAACGACATCGGCCGCTGTCGCAGCGGTTCGATAGTCCCGTCGCCGGGTGGGTCGCGCAGCTCGGGTGTAGCCGCGCTGGCTGGGAGTAAGCGTTCGCAGCCCTGCCGCGTTCAGCCGATTCGCGACGGCGTCAAAGCTGGACGGCTGCTGCGGGAAGCCGTGCAGCAGCACAACCGCCGGCGCGTCCGGAGGTCCGGCGTCGACAACCTCGAAGCGCAGCCCGGGCCGTATGAAATGGTCCACACGTCTCCTTCCAAGTCTGAGGTATCAGGATGGCAGAGTGTTGCGTACCCGTACCGCAGGGAGTGAGCGATGACTGATGAGCGAAAGATCTTGGAACGGGTGCTCGATGAGGCCACTGGCTTTCTCGACGGCCTGCCTGGCAGACGAGTTGCAGCGCGTACCGATGTTGACGGCGTCGCGGCCGCGCTGCGGCGCCCGTTGCCTGACGAGGGCGCGGAGCCGCTCGAGGTCATTGAGGAGTTGATCGCGGGCGTCGAGCCCGGGCTCGTCGCGACCCCGTCGGGCCGGTTCTTCGGCGCACCGGACATAACCGTGATCGTTGGCGAGGAGCGGCACGAGACCATCGACGTTGCACTGCGGTTTCTGGGGTTGGGCGAGACCCGGAGCATCGTGGTTCCGGCCGATGATCAAGGTCGGATCCGTCTCGACCCTCTTGCCGACATCTTGGCCGAGGTCGGCAACGGCCCATTGATCGTGTGCCTGCAGGCAGGGAACGTCCATAGCGGGGCCTTCGAATCCCATCGGGGACGCTGTTGATCTTGTACATCGGCACGGAGCCTGGGTCCATGTGGACGGTGCGTTCGGGCTGTGGGCTGCTGCATCGGGCCGGTATCGGCAGTTGATCCCAGGAACGGAGCAGGTGGATTCCTGGGCCACAGATGCGCACAAGACGCTCAATGTGCCGTATGACAGCGGGATCGCGATCGTGGCCAATGCCGAGGCGATGTACGCGGCAATGGGCGTGCACGCTGCTTACTTGATTCAGGACGAGCGACCTGACCCATTCTCGATGGTGCCGGAGTTTTCACGCCGCGCCCGGGGCTTCACGGTCTGGGCGGCGCTGCGTTCGCTCGGTCGTCGCGGGGTGGCCGAGATGGTTGAGCGGTTCTGCGCACATGCCCGTCGTTTCGCTGCGGGATTGACCGAGATGGATGGCGTGCGCGTCGTGAACGACGTGGTGTTCACCCAGGTCTGCGTGTCGTTCGGGCCCGACGAGGTGACGCGTGAGGTAGCCGCACGGCTGCTCAACGACGGCACCGCATGGATGACCCCGTCGACCTGGCACGGACAAGCCGTGCTGCGGATCTCGGTTTCGAACTGGCGGACGACCGACGAAGACGTGGACCGCACGCTTGCCGCTGTTGGCCGGATTCCCGCCGAGGTTCGTGCCGGCTAGCTCGCACTGGCGGCATCCGCCGACAGGATCAGCGTCAGTGCAGGCTGGCCTTGAGCACGATGACCAAGATTCCGAGACTCGCGCCGATGGCACCGCTCACTAGGCTCCCTCCGACGCCAAGTCCGCCGCGTCGGCCCGCCGCGAAGCTGTAGATCGCTAACAACACGGTGCTGGCGATTACGGCAATCCAGGCCGCGTTACGGAGCTGGGCACCGACGAGTTGAGCGATGAGCAAGATCAAGGCGGGCAAGAGGGCCGCGGCGAGGATGGGCCAGGTTTCTGCGAGTGCCTCCCGCAGGGCGTCCATCGGATGTGTGCGGTGTTTGACCGCGTCGCCGAGGGTTCGAGCATGGACATGAGCCAGCCAGTAGATGAACGCGGTTCCGAGAATCGCGAGAACGATCCGCGTCTCCTCCAGATGCCCTGCTGCTGCCGCGATGACCGCAGCGGACACGACAGTTCCCGTGATGACCCCTTCGCCATTGATCATCCCGAGCGGGTCACGTTCACGCTCTACATGCGATGCTGCGCCGCGGCCTTCATCTGTGGTCATTTGTCGGCAAGTCAATCTAAGGCTTAAGTGCGAGTCAAGAAGATCGCGCACTGCATGCTTGCTTGGATCTGGCCAGGTGCTCTCGAGCTCACCGACTGTTCAGCACGCGAGCCAACACGTCGGGCCGGTCGGTCATGATCCCGTCGACACCAAAGCTCAGCAGCCGCCGCATGGCGGGTTCGTCGTCGATCGTCCAGACGTCGACCCGCAGGCCACGGTCGTGCGCCTTGCGTACGAATCGGCGAGTGACAACGGGCACCACGTCCTTGTACTTCTCGGGCGGCTGCAGCGCCTGGAACGGCGGGTCGTAAAGGGCACCAAGGTGCAGCACGTGGAGGATCCAATAGACCAACAGCTCAGCCGTAGAGGAAGCCGTCGCGACCTTGCCTTGGCTGACTCTGCGGAAGCGCGAAATCGTGCCCCGACTGTCAGAAACAACCAGGGTGCGTTGCAAGGCCCCAGCGGCTTCGATCTGGCGGAACACGGCATCCTCGATACCGGAACGATGACCCTTGATTTCGATATTGAATGGCACGTCCGGAAACGCCTCGTACAAGGCTTGGAGCGTGGGGATCTTGACACCCTTGGCTCGCCACGGGAACGTCAAACCGCCGTCTGTGCTGAACCGGTAGGCCGCGTCAAGGCGCTGCAGTTCCGGGACTGTCTTCTCAGCCACGGGTCCGGTGCCATCAGTTGTCCGATCGACGACTGCGTCATGAATGACGACGATGGTGCCCTCGGCGGAGGCGTGAACGTCGCATTCGACGACTCCGGCACCGAGGGCAAATCCTTCGCGAAAACCCTCGATCGTGTCCTCAGGTACGACCTTCGCCCCACCGCGATGGGCGAAGTTGATCGGCCAGCCGCGCGGAGTCGGCGGCTCGGGGGTCGCATCACCCTTCGCCGTGAGCCGCGCGACGGCAGCAGTCACCAACGTGCCCGCCAACGCACCCAGAATGAAAGAGCCCGCGCCCAGCCGAAACTGGAAGATGTTGTCGGCAACGATGGGCGAATCTCCCTGCTGCTTGATGATCGCATTACTCATGCTGGACTGGACCTTTCGCGCGGTTCCCTGCACTGCGAGCGTCGGTTGCGCGAGCAGTGCCCTAGAAATACGGGTGTTGTCCAACGTAGAGCAGTCGCAGGTCGACCGATGCGCACCCTTCTGTGGTTCACGCGCGCGCGATCCGGCACACCCGTCACGGCATGGCGAGCAACTCTCGGCTGCCGGCCAGTGCCATCTGGGGCCATCGACGGTGACATGGGTTGCGCGGCGTCGCCGACCAACACGGTCCGGCCCAGGAACGCGTACGGCTGATCAACTTCGGTGATCGGGGTTCCGTGCACCTGCCCGGCCTGGGCCAGCAGGCCGTCGATTTGCCGCCCGAACCCGCTGGAGTAATTGCGCCAGGCGCCAGTCGACGGTCGCCTCGTCGGCCCAGTGAACGTCCTCCACTACGAGCGTGCTGGGAGGCGGCCGGTGTAGCTCGTCCAGCAGGGCGTCCGTGACCAGGTCGCGTTCACCAGCTTGCGGCGCTGCTGCCAGCATCGGACCCACCGCAGGAGCGAGATCTCGGAGCGGCCCGACCGTCCGGGGACACCGGGCTCGTATTGCCGATGCCGGCTTCGCCGTGGAGCAGTACGACCGGGCCGGTCCCGGCCGCGGCTTCGCGAGCCGCATTCACTAGGGTTGCTAGCTCTTGATCCCGCTCCAACAGGCGTCGCGCCACCCTGTAGATGGTGGCCGTCTTCCGCGTACCCTTATGAATCAGCCGACGATGAACTTACCGATGACGCCGAGCGCGCTGAGCATCCCGATCAGTGTCAGCACGGCAATCGCCGCGAGCGCGGTGCCGATCCACCAACGACGCGCCGCGGACCGGCCCAGGCTTATCCAGGCGAGCGCCCCCCAGAGGATGCCCTCGGTCAAGAACCAGATCTCATTGAAGACCAAATCTTGAATATCGGCGGCGCGCCGGTTCACTGTCGTAAAGATCGGATAGTCGATTTGCAGCACGCCGGCAAGGCTCAGTGCCCGCTGTATATCGTCGATCAATGCGTGTGCGACAAGACCGACCGCCAGGAGCCAACACAACGCCAACAGGACTGGTCGCAGGCGCGGCCTTGTCCATAGGGGAAGTGCGGCGATTGGGAGCACCGCGATCACGAGCAGCACGGCGGCCCCAGCGAGGTTGACGGCCCGCCATTCGGCTGATGAGACTGGCGTGCCGAACATGCCGACGGTTCCGCCGAACCCGTAGTAGCCGCGGTAGAGCGCGTACAGGAAAGCGGAACCGCTCGCGACCAGGCTTACTGTCACCAGGCCCGATGGACGCTGCAGCGCTGGCCCTTGCTTCGCTGGTTCGGTGCTGCCGGCGGGCGCGCTGAGTTCTCTGGCGCTGGCGCTTCGGTGTGACGTCCTACGCTCCTTGCGAGTGAGTGCTCTCGCTTTCGGACTGTAGCTCGCCCGCGATTGCCGAAGGCGATGCCGATCCGCCGGGCGCTGCATGCATGACCACGTCAACAGTGGTTCCCCGCACGCCAGGTCGAGGAGATGCGAGCCGGTGTGTCCTACCTGCTGACCCGAGCCGAGGTGGACCCGCAACGCATCGGGGTCTGGGCCCGAGGAGTCGTGGAACGGTGCCGTGCGTTGACCTGTCCGCCAGCCGAAGCCGAGCGGCACTATGCGACGGCCGCCCGGCTGCACGCAGAAGGCGGACGGCCGTTCCAGCGTGTGCGCAGCCAGCTGCTCCACGGCGAATGGCTCCGCCGGAGTCGCAGACCGACCGACGCCCGTACCCAGCTTCGAGCGGCGCTCGAGATCTTCGAACGCCTGGAAGCCACCCCATGGGCGGACCGCACTCGCAACGAACTGCGGGCGGCGGGCGAGATCGCCGCGCGGCGTAGGAGCGCAGATCCGCTCAGCCAGCTCACCTCCCAGGAACTCCAGGTCGTCCGGCTCGCTGCCACGGGCGCCACCAACCGCGAGATCGCTGGGCAGCTCTTTCTCAGCCCTCGCACGGTCGGCTACCACCTTTACAAGACTTATCCCAAGCTCGGCGTGTCCTCTCGCCGCGGGTTGGCCGGTTTCGATCTTGATCTAGGACGCTAAGTCGGTGAACCATCCACCTCGACCGCATCGCGCTGATCATGTTGAGGGCGGCTCTTGGGGCGAGGGGTCACCTTTCTCACATGCGCTTCACAGGCGACTCAGAGCCGCGTCATCAGTTGCCGGGATCTTCTGGGCACCTGTCCGAGCAGCATTGGAGAGAGAGTCCTCGATCATGATCACATCCGAGCGGCCATCGGACCGTAACGGCGCACAGGGGCTGGTTGGATCGGATCGCCGCCTGGTGTTCCGTAGACCCAAACGTTCGATGCTGATCGCAGTGCTCTCGGGCGCTGCCGCGCTCTCTCCGCTAGCTGCGCCGGTCGCTCTCGCGGCACCATCTACTGGCAATGTCATCGCGGCTGTTCCCGTCGACTGGAGGCAGGCATGGCATGAGAAGAACAATGGCGCGACCCCGAACTCACCCGGTTCCGGCTACGGACCAGGGGACACCGCTGTGTCCAGTCCGGCTACTGCGGCGCAGTCCAAGGGTGTCGTCATGGCCCGCTGTACGACGCCGACGGCGAAGTCACCGGCATTGACACCGCCGCATCTAGCGGTACTGTAATCAACGGTTTCGCCATCCCGATCCACCGCGCTCTCAGCATCGTGAAGCAGATCCGGTCGGGAGATGAAATAGTGTCGTGCGGGTTGGGCCGGCCGCGTTCCTCGGTGCCGAAGTAGGCAACGCGTACGCCTCCTCCGACTCCGGTTATCCGGGCGCCGGGCTCGACGAGTCCTCGGGGGCGATGATCGAGAGCGTCGTCAGCGGGAGCGCAGCCGAGGCGGCGGGCCTCGAAGAGGGGGATGAGATCACGGCATTGGACGGCCACAGCGTGACCTCAGCCGAAGACGTCACCGGGGCGCTGGCTGATCATGATCCAGGCGATCAGATCAAGATCATGTGGATTGATCAGTCCGGCAGTGATCATGCGGCCACGGTCACCCTAGGTGCGAGCCCAGTCGCCTGACACCGCGGATCAGCGCACTGTTGATCATCTCGGCTGACCGCCATCGCGCCCAGAAGCTCCCGATCCGGACTCCTTTAACGCACTGCTTGCGTAACGTTGGTCATTGATCGTCATCCAGCCGCGCTGAGTGCGACTGTGAACTGAAGGAAGTCGAAGAGCGACTCCGACCCGCTGACATCGGCGTACGCGCTTAGCACGTCGTCGACGAAGGCCTGCCGTTGGTTGCTGGCCAGCCCTGACGTCCAAGACACCATGCCCGCCGAGCACCAGGCGGCGAAGACAGCTCGGGAACCGAAATCCCAGCTGAGGTCGTCGACCTCGGTCCGGTCCACGACGAATCTGGAGGCCGTCGCGGCCTCGACATAGGTATCGGGTGCTACGTGGACAAAGGGTGCCGCGAAGTTGGCAAAGCTGGCGGACCACCGCGGTGCAGCGCAGGTCTGCATGGTGACATCCTCGAGGCTCGGGCGCTCGCCGTCGCAGACCTGAACGAGCAGCGCCCGTCCGCCGGTGCGTAAAGCGTCACGAATGCGGCGCAGAGCTTGCCGCCAACGCAGCTCCCAATGCAGCGCATTGAATGAGACGACAAGATCGAACTCGGCTTGGTAGTCCAAGGTCGCCGCCTCGCCGTGCTCTATGACTGCACGCCCGGAGCCGGCCAGCCGCTGCCGCGCCGCCTCGACCATACTGGCCGAAGGATCGATGCCGACGAGTGAGCCATTCTCCAACCGATCGAGAACGGACTCGGTGACGCGTCCGTCGCCACAGCCGACATCCAATACGCGCTCGTCTCCACGGATCCGCAGCTGGCTGAGCGCTCGGCTGGCCAGCCACTCTTGGAGGCTGTTGATCTTGCTGTACTGGTCGGCTTGCCAGTCGCCGTCCTGACTGCCTGCCCTCTCTCGCACGGTCATGAGGTTCTTAGCCTGACACGTGTGCGCTCCTTGCGGATTGGCCGGGTGGCAGGGCAGCGCACAAGGGGTCAGCGCTCGACAAACCCTGAGCTGGGGCCAAGAAGGCTCGCGACGCGCGCGATGCCGCTGGCTATTGCACGTTCGGACAGGTTCCCGAAACCCAGCACCAGCCGTGGCGGGTCGACTACCTTGGTCGATCGATTTGCGCTCATCCCGTACAGGCCGACCCCGCGAGCTGACGCAGCCGCGACCACTCCTGTTTCGGACAGCCCGCTCGGCAGTTCGATTACGGCGTGGAATCCGGCGGCGAGGCCAGAGACGGCGATGTGTGGTGCGTGCTCGGTGAGCGCAGATATCAGGGCGTCCCGCTTGCCGGCGTACACCTTGCGCATCCGGCGCAGGTGCCGATCAAACCGCCCGGACTCCAGCAGCCGGGCCAGCACCAGCTGTTCCAAGCCAGGCGAGCCGCGGTCCGTGCGAACCTTCAGGTCGGCGACAGCACCGACCAGGGCTGGTGGACACAGCATCCAGCCCAACCGCAGAGTGGGGGCGAGAGACTTGCTGACTGTGCCGATGTTGATCACCCGATCCGGGGCGAGGCCCTGCACCATCCCGACAGGGTCTCGGTCGTAGCGAAACTCGGCGTCGTAATCGTCCTCAACGATCCATCCGCCGCTGCTAGCGGCCCAGCTGGCCAATGCCAAACGCCGCTGCGGAGAGAGCACGACACCAGTCGGCCATTGGTGTGCAGGGGTGAGCACGACCGCTCCCACATCGGCGGCAGCAATAGCGTCGACCCGCACCCCCTCACCGTCGACCGGCACCGGAACCATGTCGACGCCCGCGAGCTCGGCAGCGACTCGACCGCTCTGGTCATAGCCAGGGTCTTCGAACCCGACTCGAGTGACCCCAAGCCTGGCAAGTGTCGCCAGGGCGAGGTTGAGTCCTTGGGAGAACCCTGTGCAGACCACGATCCGTTCCGCTGACGCGTCTGCTCCGCGGACCCGGCCCAGGTAGCTAGCCAGCACTTCTCGCAGACCATGCGAGCCCCGCGGGTCACCGTAGTCAAGATCGGCTGTCGCAACATCCCGGCACACCTCGCTCGTGGTCTTCGCCCACTCGGCGCGCGGGAATGACATCAGGTCCGGAACAGCCGGCAGAAAGTCAATGACAATGCGGTGATCAGGGTCCAGCGGCGACGCCGTTGCCACCGTCGGCTTCGATAACAGCTGTCCGTCCTGCCGGAGCTGCGCTGTCGAGCTCACTCGTGTTGCTGCGCCAGCGCGGGCTACCAGATACCCCTCGGCCTGAAGTTGGTCGAAGCACTCCACGACCATGCCGCGAGATACGCCGAGGGCGCGGGCCAGTTCCCGGGTAGACGGCAGCCGCTCTCCGGCGCGTAACCGCCCCGCCCGGATTGCCTCGCGCAGACCTCGTTCCAACTGGGACCGCAGAGGCTCCGGCTCGTCACGGCGCAGCGGCACGAGTACGTCCGGACTCAAACCGGTCCACTCAACGGCCACAAGATTGGACCTTATCCCATACCAGCCAGACCGGCACGGTAGATCCATGAGCACCGCGACCCAGACCCTGAATCCCGCATCCGTCACCTTGGCCCGGCACCGGTTGCTGACCGGCTCTGTCGTGCGGCTGTTCGGCGCCGACTTCGCAGCGATGTGCAGCTTCTACCTGCTGCTCTCTGCTGTTCCGCTGTACGCCGCCGACCAGGGTATTGGCGCCGCTGGCGCGGGAATCACCACTGGCGTACTGATGTTCGCCTCAGTCGCCGCTGAGATCGCTGCCCCGGCCGCGTCGGCCCGGATCGGCCATCGGCGACTCCTTCTAGTGGGGTTGGTGCTGCTCGGCGTGCCGGCTGTGGCAATGCCAGCTGTGTCGAGTCTCGCAGCGTTGATGGCCGTTTGCGCCGTACGTGGGGCAGGGTTCGCACTCGTCGTGGTCGCGGTCGGCGCCCTGGCCGCCACGGTGCTTCCGGCAGATCGGCGTGGTGAAGGCCTCGGCATGCTCGGGGTCGTAGCGATGATGCCCGCCGTAGTGACCCTGCCCGCTGGGGTGTGGCTGGTGAAGGTGGCCGGATATCCTGCCGTGTTCACCGCTGCTGCGGTGGCCGCACTGGTAGCAGTGCTGCCAGTCTCACAGCTGCCGGCTGACCACGGCACCGATCCGGCATCGAAGACGCGCGGTGGCGGCTTGCTCGGCTGCCTACGGCGGCCGGCGTTGGCCCGGCCGACACTCATGTTCGCCGCCACGGCCGTTGCTGGTGGCGTCGTGGTGGCGTTCCTGCCAATCGCAGTCGATCATGCAGTCGCGGTTCCGGCGCTGTTCGTGCAGATCATCACCGCAACACTTGCACGCTGGCTGGCAGGCCGTTACGGCGACCGGCACGGACCCACCACAATGCTCGTACCTTCGCTGCTCTTGACGGCCGCGGGCATGGCAGCCTCCGCCCTGACCAGCAGCCCCGCAGCTGTACTCGTTGGAATGGCATTGTTCGGGACGGGGTTCGGTCTCGCCCAGGCCGCGACGCTCAACACCATGTTGGCGCGAGTCAGCAGCGAAGATTACGGAGCAGTCAGCGCCACGTGGAACGCCGCATACGACCTCGGCTGGGGAACGGGCGCCATCGCCCTCGGCGTCGTCGCCGCCGCCGCCGGTTACCCGATCGCCTTCGCCGCAGCTGCTCTGGTCGCGTTTGCCGCGTTGCCACTGGCCCGGCGCGGACGTCGATGAGTGCCCGGATCGCGCTTGCGAGACTTTCTCCGTGGACGAACCCGAGATGCGACACCGGTTTGCCTCAAGCCCGGTGGCTCGACCAGCGACCGTACGTCCAGATGGCCGGCCGCATATTGTGCTGGTGGTCTTCGTCCTGGACGGTGACGTACGCGTCTGCCAGTGGACCGGCTGGTCGGCCTCGCCGTAGCGGCGAAGCAGGCCGCGACCGTGCAACAGATCGTGGTGGACGGTTATCCCCTTGGTGTCGGCGTCGGGTGGCGCGAAGCTGATTACACGCTGAGCGGGAGGGACCTCCACAAGCGGGGACGCACCTTCGATACATACAGCTATCTGACTGCAACGCGCCCCGGAGTGCGCTCCGCTCGCGGAGGCGATTCGCGAGGCAGTGAATGCGTCTGTTGGACGAACTCATGCTCGATCCGACTGTCTCCGATCCGAAACAGGTAGACCTGCTCGCCGACGTCGTCTTCTAGCGTCCGGCGGAAACCGGGTCAGTGCTGGCCGGGCGCAGGCCGCAGCCCGTCCTCGAGGCAGCGAGCCGGCCCGTCGCGACCGACGGCGGTGCAGAATCGCATTCATGATCGCGCCAGAGAACCCGTATCGACACCACACGCACCGCCTCGACCTCGACGACCCCACGATCCGCGAATGGGGCGCTACCGTGCTGCTTGCCGACCCCGATCAGGGCATCGTTCTGAACCGGTCCGCGTTCTATCCCGGCGGCGGCGGGCAGCCGCCCGATCACGGCGTGCTGCTGTGGGGCAATGTCCGGACTCGGATCGTCGGCACGCGCAAGGGTGACGACCTTTACCTCCTGCCGGCCGAGGGCGACCCCCTGCCTCCGGCGGGCACAACCGTCCACGGTGGCCTCGATGACGAACGCCGCACCAGCCTCATGCGTACGCATTCCGGCCTGCACGTGCTCAGTGCGATCGTGCTGCGGGATTTCGGTGCCCCAGTTACCGGTGGGAACATGGAACCGCTCATCGCCCGGATGGACTTCGACCTGTCCGACGTGCCTCCGGACTTCAAGCAGCGCGTCGAGAATGCCTGCAACGAAGCAGTGCGCCTGGACCGGCGGATCGACGTCCGGGTGCTACCGCGGGAGCAGGCCCTGGCGATCCCGAACATCATCCGCACCGCGAGCGACCTGCTGCCGCCGAACATCGAGATGGTGCGGATCGTCGACATCGACGGCATCGACATGCAGGCCGACGGCGGTACGCACGTGGCCTCCACGGCCATGATCGGCCGCATCGCGGTGACGAAGATCGAGAGCAAGGGCCGCGGCTTCCGCCGCCTGCGGATCCGGATCGAGGACGCCGAGTAGTGGAGCAATGCCGGGACGGTTCTGGGCAGTCAGCACACCGCCGTCCTCACAATCCGATCGGCGGGCGGAGCAGGTAGGTGTCCATCACCCAGCCACGATCCTCGCGAACCGCGGCGCGCTTAACACGGATCTCCTCGATCACTTCAGACAGCCGGCCAGAGATCAGCACTTCATCCGGAAGTCCAAGCTGAGCGCCCCAGTAGACCATGAGATCACCGAACTGCTCGACCAAGCCGCCGCAAGTCAGGTCGCCGTCGAGCATAACGATCACATCGCCAAGCGCAGCAGAGTACTCATCGAGCAGCCGACGTCCGGTGGTTACGTGAATTGGCTGGCCGACCCGATTGAGGATGATCTTGTGATGGGCGGCCAGGAGCTGAATGCTGCTAATGCCTGGGATGACAGTCAACTCAAGATCAACACCAAGCGCGTTGATCGACTCAACGATGCGGATGGTCGAGTCATAAAAGGCCGGGTCACCCCACACCAGGAAACCGATCGCGCCCCCGTCGGCGACTTCGGCGGCAATGATCTCCGCGTACTGCCAGGCCCGTGCCTCGTGCCAGGCTGCTACGCCGGCCTGGTAGTCGGCCGCGTCTCTCTCCCGATCGGGTCCTCGCTCCGGATCCGGCACTTCGACGACACGGTAGTGATCATGGGTGATGATCCTCCGGCAGATCTCCTGGCGCAGCTCGACCAGGTCGTGCTTCGCCGCTCCTTTGTCGGCAACGAGGAACACGTCCACCCGGTTGAGAGCCGACACAGCCTCGCGTGTTAAATGATCAGGATTCCCGCTGCCGATCCCGATGACGAACGCCTGAATCGTCACAGCCGTCCAGCCACGCGCGTACCCGCCAATAGCAGGCCAAGATCAACATGCTGGTCCACGGCATCCGCCAGTGTATTGATCATGGTTTCCCGCCGCGCGCGGTAGCTGGCTGCGTCGGGATCCGGATGCCACGCAGACCCACCAGCAGCGGCGATCTCAGTCAGCCAAGTCTGCCTAAAGCTGTCGTTCTCCCAGGCCCCGTGCCACATGGTTCCCCACACCTGCCCTTGCCGGCAGCCGTCAAGGAAGGGCTCAGCCTCACCTTGGATCTCCGCAATCCCATGGTGGATCTCGTACGCCGCAACCTGGTGTCCACGCCATCTGCCGGTCGGCCGCCGAAGCACCTTCTCCGCAGTGAAGCTGATCTTGGTGGGTAGCAGTCCCAGTCCCTGGACGATCCCGTGACCTGACTCGATTGGGTCATTGATCACCCGAGCCAGCATCTGGTAGCCACCGCAGATTCCCAACACTGGCGCATTGCGTCCTACGCGAGCGTGGATCACCTCCGCAAGCCCGGTACGACGCAACCACTCCAGATCGCTGACCGTGGATCGCGTGCCGGGCAGTATTGCAAGATCGGCACCGGCGACTGCTTGCGTGTCCGTCGTCACGACCACCTCGACTCCGGGCTCAGCCGCCAGCGCCTCGACATCGGTGCCGTTCGACAGCCGTGGCAGCCGCACCACCGCTACTCTGAGCCCTCTCTCCGCTGCACGCTGATGGCGCCAGGCAGCCACTTCGAGCGTGTCTTCAGCATCCAGCCAGACATCTGGAAGCCATGGCAGCACTCCGGCGAACGGTATTCCGGTCCGCCGGGTGAGCTCGTCCAGGCCCGGCTGCAGCACCCCAACGTCCCCTCGGAATTTGTTGATCAAGAAAGCTCTGATCAACCGCCGATCGTCATCATCTAGCAGCGCTACCGTGCCGTACAGCGAGGCAAACACCCCACCTCGGTCGATGTCCCCGATCACAATCACCGGCAGCGTCTTCGCCCGCGCCAACCCAAGATTGACGTAGTCGCCGCCTCGCAAGTTGATCTCAGCGGGCGATCCAGCACCTTCGCAAATGATCACCTCGAAGCGACTCGAGAGCTCGTCGTACGCCGCGAAGGCTGCAGCTGCCAGATGGCCGCGTCCGCTTACATACTCTCCGGATTCCAGGGTGCCGCTCGGCCGGCCTCGCAGCACGATGTGCGATCGGTGATCAGAGCCGGGCTTCAGCAGCACCGGGTTCATTGCCGATTCTGCCGGGACACCCGCAGCTTGGGCCTGCAGGTATTGCGCGCGACCGATCTCAGCGCCGTCGCCACAGACGCAGGAGTTGTTCGACATGTTCTGGGCCTTGAACGGAGCAACCGCGATGCCCCGACGTGCGAGGGCCCGGCACATACCGGTGACCACCATTGACTTTCCGGCGTCGGAGGACGTGCCCGCCATCAGGACGCCGCCCGACTCACCGGTCTCGCTGCCCACCGGCGCAGTGTACGGCGTGTCCAGATGACGACCGGTGCTTGCTGGAACCACTCGGACTATGTTTGGCTTGCGCGAGTCGTTATCAACTCGTGACCTACTCGGGGGTCGTCCTGTACGACGAAGGCAACGTGACCAGCAGAGGACTTCGAATCGCCTCGGCGGCTGCTGCGGTGGTCGTCAGCGCGGCGGTTGCTGGTGCTGCCCTGTTGGGGGGTTCGGCTCTTAGCGACCCAGGCGCGCCCGATGGTCAGAACGACCGACTCGTGGCTGTTCCCGCTACTCCGTCGGCGTCATCCATCGTGACGCCGAGTGGCGCGACCACACGATCGAGTCTGGCTCGAGCGCATTCGCGGCCTGAGTGCCAGCAGCAAGAGAAACCGGCCGTCTGTCATCGCGAGCAGAAGCATCGCCCGACTGCAAAGCCGATCAGACGATCAACCAGGAGCCCAAGCACTGCACCGAAGCCCGTTAAGCGGTCGACAGCGACCACCGCCAAGACTCACAACACCAACCCGACCCCGACCAGGAAGTCGACCAAGACCGCAAAGCAGGCGTCGCCCAGGACGACCTCCAGCAGTTCCGCGGGCTATGCCGCGCGCTCCGACTGGGCCGATGCGGTTCTTTCTGAACTCAATTCCGAACGCGCCAAGCATGGACTGCGAGCTTTGAAGATGAACAGCAAGCTCGTCTCGGCGGCGCACAAACATAACTTGGCCATGGCCAAGGCCAACACACTGAGCCACCAGCTGAAAGGCGAGGCGGCACTCGGTTCCCGAGCCTCCGCAGCTGGATACCGCTGGACCGCGGTAGGCGAGAACGTCGCCTACAACGGCCGCCGTTCGCAGGATGGCGTACTCGCCGTACAGAAGGCGATGTACAACGAGAAGCCCCCCGACGACGGGCACCGCAAGAACATTTTGAGTAAGACCTACGTCGACGTCGGCATCGACGTGATCAGCGACTCCGTACACGGCAAGGTCTGGCTAGTTACTGATTTCGGCAAGCCCTGAGAGCCATCACTCGCGAGCAGCCACCGTGGCTGCTGGTTCCCACACTTCCTTCGGCCGAGCCGGTCGCTGCACCAGTGCTATCCCAGCCAAGATCAAGGCACCGCCGACGAGTTGCATAGGCCCGGGACGCTGGCCGAGCAGCAGGAACGCGAAGATCACTGCAAAGATCACCTCGGTCAACGCCACGAATGATCCCAGCGAACTGCCGAGACCACGCACCGCGGCGATGCCACTTGGATACGCCAGCACTGCGCTGACCAAGATCAACAACATCATCGGGACCCACCACCCCACGGACCAGCGGGCCAGGTTTGTTACCCCTGGTGATGCGGCCAGCGGAAGGATGTCGGCGGCCGCGGCCGCCAGCAAGACGCCTGCTCCGATACCAGTGCCGGCCGTCGTCAGCAGCAGCGGATGAATCGGCGTATCGGTCCCTTTGTCCTCGCTGAGGAGGAAGTACGCGCAGAGGCATAGAGCCGCACCAAGACCCCAGGCGACTCCGATCGGGTTGAGCGTCAGACCGCCGCGAAGGTCGAGAACGAAGGCCAGCCCGACTATCGACAGGCCTGCGCCTCCAAGCACCGGCCAGGCAGGGCGGCGTTGGGTTGTCGCCCAGTGCCAGCCGATCAGCAGCACCGGCGCGAGAAATTCCAGCAGCAGTGCGACACCGACTGAGAGGTACTGCACCGCGCTGAAATAGCAGAGCTGCGCCAACGCAATCGCGACCACTCCGTACGCCAGCATCCGCAGAGACTGTCCGCGGGTCGGCAGACCGATCCGGCGGAGTAGAACAAGACATGGTATGAGAAGGATCAGGAACGCGCCCGCAACGCGCGTCGCAACGACAGCCGCGGGCGACCAACCAAGATCCAACAGCGAACGGGCAAGAGAGCCAGAGACGCCGAAGGATGACGCCGAGACGAGGGCCAGGGCCAGTCCGCCGCCGTAGCTCCGACCGGCGACCGTTCGGGTGGTTTCCGGAGCAACGGTGGTCATCTCTGCCCTCCTTAGATGGTCGCTGTTGCCATAGGTCCGTCATGACCAAAATCGATTACACTAGTGACACTAGACCAGATGATGTCAGGAGTCAAGATGCTTTTTAGTCATGACACCGAGAGCTCTCTCGCTGGTGCCGCGGCTCTTGTGAACACCATTGGAGTCGACGGTGACACGCTGGTCACACTCGCTGACCTCGATCGCTTCCTGGCCCAAAATCCCTACTCAGGTGTCATTCACAGGAGTCCTGAGGAACTCGAGACCCTGCGTGCCTTGCGTCCACGGCTCCGCAAGTTCTGGATGATCGAGGACCGCGATGAGGCAGCTGCACTGGTCAACGAGATCCTGGCCGAAGCCGACGCGCGGCCCTACCTGTCCCGCCATGACGAGTGGGACTGGCACATGCATGTCACCCGCCCCGACGCCCCGATCGCGGATCGGATCGCGGCCGATGCGGCCATGGCGTTTCTCGATTTGATCAGGTCCGACGCGCTGGGCCGGCTTCGGATCTGTGCCGCCGAGGACTGCGACGATGTGTTGATCGATCTCTCCAAGAACTCCTCGAAGCGCTACTGCACCACCGGAAACTGCGGCAACCGGACCAACGTCGCCGCGTACCGCGCCCGCAAACGTCTGCAGAGCGCATGAAGCCGTCACATCGGGCGGCTGTCCCACCGTTCGCGGTCATGAGCATCCTCAACCGCGTGGCACAGCTACGCGCCCAGGGCAGAGAGATCATCTCGCTCTGTGCTGGCGAGCCGTCTCAGGGTGCGCCGTCGGATGTCCGCCGTCGTGCTGCCGAGCTGATGGTCGACCGTACGCCGCTGGGCTACACCGAGACCTTTGGCATCAAGCCGTTGCGGCGCGAGCTCGCGGCACACTACCGGCGCTGGTACTCGCTGGAGGTGGATGAAGATCAGATCGCGTTGACTACGGGTTCGTCGGGCGCCTTCTTACTCGGCTTTCTGGCTGCTTTCGATCATGGTGATCGAGTCGCCTTGACCCGGCCCGGCTATCCGGCGTACCGGAACATCCTGGCCTCACTGGGCTGCCAGGTGGTCGAGCTGACCTGTGGGCCGGCGGAACGCTTCCAGCCGACGGTGGAGATGCTGGAGCAGGCACATGCGGCTGCTCCTCTAGCGGGATTGGTCGTCGCGTCTCCGGCGAATCCCACGGGAACCATGATCGATCGCGATCGGCTGGCCGAGCTTGCGGCGTGGTGTCGCGATCATGAAGTCCGGCTGGTCAGTGACGAGATCTACCACGGGATCACCGATCGCACCATCGCCGCCAGCTGCGCCTGGGAACATGATCGGGAGGCCATCGTGATCTCCTCTTTCTCCAAGTACTGGGGAATGACGGGGTGGCGGCTCGGATGGAGCCTGGTGCCGGCCGATCTGGTCGGCGTCTTTGACGCGCTGGCTGGAAACTTCGCGCTGTGCCCGCCCGTGCCGGCCCAGCACGCGGCAATTGCGGCCTTCACCGAAGAGTCCTACCGCGAGGCCGACGCTGCGGTCGCAGCGTTCGCCGACGCACGAGCGATCGTGCTGGCCGCACTCGATGATCTTGGGTGGACCGGCGTCGCGCCGGCCGACGGCGCGTTCTATGTCTATGCGGGGATCGCTGGCCAGCTCGGTCCATACCCCGACTCGGAATCCTGGTGCGAGGCGCTGCTGGACGAACACGGCGTGGCGCTTACCCCGGGAACCGACTTCGACCAGCGCGACGGTGGCACCGCGGTTCGAGTCTCGCTTGCCGCGGGTCCTGAAGCGGTAGCTGCCGCTCTCATCCGCATTCTGCGCTTCCAGCAGTCCTTGGCGCATATACGCCCAAAGATGTAGGAGATGCAAGTGGTTTTCCCGCCTCGTGAAGTGAGGCGGTACGTTGGGGTGCGCGGCTGGCCGGTGCCACCCACAAGGAGAGCCAAGCCTGCCGAATCCGCTCGCCACACGCAGCGAGCTGGAGCACAACCAACGCCCCGGGGGGTGGTGGTACCACCCAGAGCGGCGATCCCGCACCGGGACCGATGAGATGCGGAACCACCGCATCCGGTGACGAGAGGATGCACCAATGAGCGACGCCAGCGGTGCGAGTGGAGAGGTCGAGCTAGTCCAGCTGCTTACCCCCGAGGGTGAGCGGCTCGAACACCCCGAGTACTCCTTCAGCGGCGACGACGATCAGATCAAGGGCTTCTATCGCGACATGGTGTTGACCCGCCGGCTCGACGCGGAAGCCACTGCCTTGCAGCGCCAAGGCGAATTGGGACTCTGGGCTTCCTGCTTGGGCCAAGAGGCGGCGCAGGTCGGCTCGGGACGGGCGCTCGGCAAGCGCGACTTCGTCTTCCCGACCTATCGAGAACATGGGGTGGCATGGTGCCTAGGTGTCGACCCGGTGCATCTGCTGGGCCTGTTCCGAGGAGTTGATCTTGGCGGCTGGGATTCTCAGAAGTACCGATTCCATCTCTACACGATCGTCATCGGGGCACAGATGCTGCATGCCACCGGCTACGCCATGGGTGTGGAACGCGACGGCCTCGTCGGCACCGGTGACCCCGATCGCGACATGGCAGTGGTCGGCTACTTCGGCGACGGCGCTACCAGTCAAGGCGACGTCAATGAGGCATTCATCTTCGCGAGCTCTTACAACGCGCCCATCGTCTTCTTCTGCCAGAACAATCAGTGGGCGATCTCCGAACCGATCGAGCGGCAGTCTCGAATTCCGTTGTATCGCAGGGCTTCTGGTTTCGGCTTCCCTGGTGTCCGCGTCGATGGCAACGACGTGCTTGCGGTGTACGCGGCCACCACAGCAGCCCTGGAGCGGGCACGCACCGGCAGCGGCCCGTCCTTGATCGAGGCCTACACCTATCGCATGGGTGCCCACACGACCTCAGATGATCCGACGAAGTACCGGCTCGCGGATGAGCTCGAGCACTGGCGGCTGAAAGACCCGATCGAGCGAGTCAAGGCGTACCTGACCCGCAGGGGCCGGGGCGAGGAAGCCTTCTTCGCCGAAGTGGAAACCGAAGCCTCCGACATGGCTTCCGACCTCCGAACTCGCTGCCTCGCTCTCCCTGACCCGCACATGTTGGAATTCTTTGATTACGTGTACGCCGAGCAGACCCCTCATCTGGACGAGCAGAAGGCGAACTACGCCGAGTACCTGGAAACTTTCGAGGACGCAGAGCCGGTCGAAGGGACTCGACAAGCCGAGCTGGCATACGGAGGGGGCGTCTGATGACCATGCTGACCATGGCGAAGGCGCTCAATGCAGGCCTGCGCAGAGCCCTGGAAGCCGACCCCAAGGTCGTGATCGCCGGCGAGGACGTCGGCAAGCTGGGCGGGGTGTTCCGGGTCACCGAAGGTCTGCAGAAGGACTTCGGCGAGCATCGCGTGATCGATTCGCCGCTGGCGGAATCCGGCATAGTCGGCACCGCCGTCGGAATGGCGTTGCGCGGCTACCGTCCGGTGTGCGAGATCCAGTTCGATGGCTTCGTCTACCCAGCGTTCAACCAGATCGTCAGCCAGGCGTCGCGGCTGCATTACCGATCACGTGGGCTGCTGAAGATGCCGATCGTGATCCGCATCCCTTACGGCGGAGGAATTGGAGCCGTCGAGCACCACAGCGAATCGCCCGAGGCGTACTTCTGCCACACCGCCGGTCTGAAAGTGGCGACATGCTCCAATCCGGTTGATGCGTACTGGATGATCCAGCAGGCAGTTGCATCAGACGACCCGATCCTCTTCTTCGAGCCCAAGCGGCGTTACCACGAGCGCACCGAGGTGGACGAGTCAGCAACCCCGGCGCCATTGCATTCCGCGCGGGTGGTGCGACCCGGAACCGACGTCACCTTGATCGCGTACGGACCCATGGTCAAGACATGTCTGGACGCTGCCGAAGCGGCCACCGAGGAGGGCCATGATCTTGAAGTGATCGATCTCCGCACGCTGTCGCCGCTCGACATGGCCATAGTGGTCGAGTCAGTGCAGAAGACCGGCCGGGCGGTGACCGTACACGAGGCTCAGCTCAATCTCGGGCTGGGCGCTGAGCTCGCCGCACGGATCACCGAGCAGTGCTTCTACTCGCTGGAAGCACCGGTGCTGCGCGTCGCTGGCTTCGACATACCGTATCCGCCGAGCCGCGTCGAGGAGGAATATCTTCCTGATCTTGACCGGGTGCTCGACATGGTCGATCGCTCGCTGGCCTACTGAGGGGAAGGGCTCGCATGGCGTTGCAGACTTTCCGGCTGCCGGATCCGGGCGAGGGACTGGTCGAGGCAGACATTGTCACGTGGCGGGTGGCGGTCGGTGACGAAGTCAAGATCAACGACATCCTGGTCGAGGTCGAGACCAGCAAGTCGCTCGTCGAGCTTCCGACACCGTACGCCGGCACTGTGACAGAGCTGCTGGTGAACGAGGGCGACACCGTCGATGTGGGCACGCCGATCATCTCGATCGACGATGGCGTGAAGGAGGCGCCACCAGTGGAGACCGACGGCGGCGGCGAGGCTCAGGTGCCGAACCTGGTCGGCTACGGACCGCGGACCACGACAGCGAAGCGTCGCCCGCGGCGGGGCCCCGGGGATGGGCCAGTAGAGGCGCACGACCAGGTCGCGGACACTTTCTCCACCCATGCTCCGGTTTCACGACGCGCCGACGAACGTGAGCCGCTGCCGGCTGAGCAGGATGCCCCGACCGGCGCTCCGTTACCGGTGCCAGGTGAGACAGCGCCGTCGCCCGTACCGTCCGGTGGTGCGATCCTTGCCAAGCCGCCGGTGCGTAAGTTGGCGAAGGATCTGGGTGTTGATCTTGAAAGTCTGGCTGGCAGCGGGCCCGGCGGGGTGATCACCCGCGATGACGTGATGCAAGCCAGCACGGGTGAGCGGGCTCAGCCTGTCCAAGTCGGCACGCTGGCTGAGCCCTTCGACAAGCTCATGACCGCGCCTGTCGAAGTCCGGCGAGCTCCGCGCGAGGACGTGCGGATCCCGATCAAGGGCGTGCGCAAGTCGATGGCCGACGCAATGGCGCGTTCGGCGTTCACGGCGCCGCATGTCTCGGTGTGGCTGGACTGCGATGTGAGCGCGACGATGGAACTAGTGGAGCGGCTCAAAGCTCGTCGTGAGTTTGCCGATCTTCGGCTGTCGCCTTTATTGATCATCGCCAAGGCGGTATGTCTCGCGCTTGGGCGTACGCCGGAACTCAACTCGTTCTGGGACGAGCAGGCTCAGGAGATCGTGCTCAAGAGCTCGATCAACCTCGGAATCGCTGCCGCAACCTCCCGAGGACTCCTGGTACCCAACATCAAGGGCGCTGAGTCGCTGAGCCTCGTGGAGCTCGCGGCCGCACTTAACGAGGTTGTGACAACGGCACGTGAGGGCAGGACCCAGCCAGCCGACATGGCAGGTGGCACGTTCTCCATCACCAATATCGGCGTCTTTGCCGTGGATTCAGGAACCCCCATTCTGAATCCAGGTGAGTCAGGCATTCTGTGCGTTGGCCAGATCGCTCGCCGGCCCTGGGTGGTCGGCGCAGGATCCGACGAGCGGATTGAACCTCGCTGGGTGACGACGCTGTCGGTCTCCTTCGACCATCGGCTCGCTGACGGCGCCCAGGGTTCAACCTTCCTGGCCGATGTAGGCGCCATCCTCACCGACCCAGCCCTCGCGCTCCTCTTCTAACGGTTAGGAGGAGAGGAGCTCCTTGTCACTGACCTGGCGACCGGAGTCGACGAGCGCTTGCAGGGCATCGCCGTCGTCCCACTGGTTCACGTTCATCGCAGCTGCTACGGCGCCGTCACGTAGCCAGAAGGCCGTGAACTCCCGGGAGGCCAGATCGCCCCGCACGACAAGTCGATCTTTCGTCGGGTCGGCGAAGCCCCGGTACTCGCAGCCAAGGTCGTACTGGTCGGAGAAGAAGAACGGCCGCAACTCATACGGCGCGTCGGCGCCCAGTAGGTTGCCCGCGACATGCAGTCCTTGATCTTTGGCATTCGCCCAGTGCTCTACTCGGACCCGGCGTCGATACTTCGGATGATCTTGGGCCGCCACATCGCCGGCTGCATAGATATCGGGATCGGAGCTACGCAGGGTTGCGTCGACGGCAATGCCGCCATCGGTCAGCTTGAGACCGGCCGCGTCGGCGAGGGCAATGTTCGGTGCGGCACCGACACCGATCAACACAGTGTCAGCCGGTACCGGATGACCGCCCTTGACCTGCACTGACGACACCACACCGTCACCAGCGAAACCTTTGACGCCTACACCTAACCGCAGGTCGACACCATGATCACGATGAAGCGCGGCGAAGGTCGCGCCGATCTGCTCACCGACGACATGAATCAGTGGCTGGGAGCGCGGCTCGATCACGGTCACTTCGGCCCCGTGGTGGCGCGCGGCGGCCGCGGCCTCGCAGCCAATCCAGCCGGCTCCCACGATCACGATCTTGGCACCCTCGGTGAAACGCGCGCGTAGCGCCAGGGACTCCTCGAGCGTTCGTAGTGTCAACAGCCCGTCCAACTCTGCACCGTGGACGTCGAGCCGCCGCGGCGCCGAGCCGGTGGCGATCAGCAGCTTGTCGTACGGGTACTCGTGGCGACTCGCGACCACGACCTTTCGGCCTCGATCGATGCGGGTGGCCATCGTGCCGAGCCGCAGTGAGATGTCCTTATTCGCGTACGCTGCCTCATCGCCAACCCAGTCCGGTTCGTCCCTGTCCCCCAGCAGCACAGCCTTAGAGAGCGGCGGTCGCTCGTACGGAAGTTGGCTCTCCTCACCAATCACGGTCAGCTCGCCCTCGTACCCCTGGTCTCGAAGCGTGATGGCGGCTGTCGCTCCGGCCAAGGAGGCTCCGATGATGACAATGCGGGACGGCTGCGACGCGACGGACTGAGTCATGTCTCTAATCGTCTCTCGCCGGGCGCTGTAGGACGCTACCGACCCACCACGATTTGGGCTGTTAGAAGGCAGTTTCGTCGAGATCCATGACGGCGAGATCGGTGGCTTCAGCGATGGAACGCTCGGCGGTCAGCTTTGGCAGCACGGTACGCGCAAACCAGCGACCGGAGGCTACCTTGCCTTCGTAGAAGGACTTCTCCGCGGGGGGGAGCTCCTGGTTCAGCCGCTCGAGTGCCACCTCTGCGCCCCGGAGCAGCAGCCAGGCGCAGATGACGTCGCCGAGAGCCATGAGCAGTCGCGTTGTGTTCAGGCCAACCTTGTAGATGTTGCGTGGGTCATTGCGCGGTGGGCCGGGGATGGCGGAACCAAGATCATTGATCATGGTCCTCACGATTGCCCCGACATCGTCCAAGGCCTGCCGCAACAAGCCGCGTTCCTCTTTGAGCTGACCGTTTCCGCCCTCGGCGGCAATCCATTGGGTGATCTCGGTGGAAAGATCATGGAGGGCGCGGCCCTGGTCCTTGACGATCTTGCGGAAGAACAGATCTTGGCCCTGGATTGCGGTTGTGCCCTCGTAGACGGTGTCGATCTTGGCATCTCGGACGTACTGCTCGATCGGATAGTCGGTAACGAAGCCCGAGCCGCCGAAGGTCTGCAGCGACTCGGTTCCCAGCAGCACCCAGGAACGCTCCGAGCCATAGCCCTTGACGATCGGCAGTAGGAGGTCGTTGAGCAGCTCCGCTGCATCGTCGATGTTGCCATGCGCCTTCGCGATGGCGTTCCGGTCCTGGATGGTGGCTGCGAAGAGCAGCAGCGCCCGCAGCCCCTCGGTAAATGACTTCTGCGTCATCAAGGAGCGCCGCACGTCAGGATGATGGGTGATGGTCACCCGCGGCGCGGTCTTGTCGGTGACCTGGGTGAGATCAGGACCCTGGACTCGCGTCTTCGCGTACTCAAGAGCGTTGAGATAGCCAGTCGACAAGGTCGCAATCGCCTTGGTACCTACCAGCATCCGGGCGTGTTCGATCACGTGGAACATCTGCGCAATGCCGTCGTGCACTTCGCCCAGCAGCCAACCCACGGCCGGCACACCCACGTCGCCGAAAGTCAGCTCGCACGTGGTGGATGCCTTGATTCCCATCTTTTTCTCGACGTTGGTGGCGAAGACTCCGTTGCGCTGGCCGGTGAGCTCGCCAGTCTCAAGATCAAAACCGAGCTTGGGCACGATGAACAGCGACAGCCCTTTGGTGCCAGGTCCACCGACGCCTTCCACGCCCTGTGGTCGGGCCAGGACCAGGTGGATTATGTTCTCGGTCAAGTCATGCTCGCCGGAGGTGATGAAGCGCTTGACGCCCTCGATGTGCCAAGTGCCATCAGGCTGAGGAATTGCCCGGGTCCGCCCAGCGCCGACGTCGGAGCCGGCCTCCGGCTCGGTCAGCACCATCGTGGCAGCCCATTGGCGCTCGATCATGATCTCGGCGATACGCCGATCACGCTCGTTGCCCACCGCCCACAACATGTAGGCGAATTTGGGCCCGGCTGAGTAGAGAGAGACCGACGGGTTGGCGCCGATATTCAGCTCATGAACCGCCCACTGTATCGATGGCGGGGTGGCGTGACCGCCAAGCTCGGCCGGCAACTCGAGTTGCCACGTCCCGGAGTCCATGAGCGCCCGAAATGACCTCTTGATGTCCTCGGGCACCCTGACCGAATGCGTCTTCAGGTCGAAAATCGGTAAGCTGCCGTCCCCATCGGCGAACGACTGAGCAAGCTTCGTCCTAGCCAAGTGATCGACCTCAGCGAGAATCGCTGCGACGGTCTCCCGGTCGAGATCGGGGTACGGCTCGGTGCCCAGGATCTCCTCCCGGCCGAGCACCTCGAAGAGGTTGAACTCAATATCCCGGACATTCGACCTGTAATGACTCATCCGGCACCTCTAGAACACAAGTTACCTCTCAGTAACTTCCATTATGCTACTCGTCGGTAACCAACCCAAGCTGAGAGCATCGTAAATCGCGCGACTGCCGCACGGAGAAGGAGCGAGCAGAGGCGTTCTTTCCTCTGTGAGCGACACGACGACGGCGGATTCCAAAGCGCGATGCGCGAACAGCTGCAAACAGGGGGCCGTTGTTGAACAGCTAGATTGAATGCAGAGGTGAAGGGCAGCAGCGATGGAGGGCCAGATGCGCAGGTCTGGTGAGAGGGACGAAGCCGGGATCGACATCTCGGAGCCGGACGACCATGCTGCTGGCATCCCTGGCGTAGCTGTAGCCCTCAAGCGATCGCTGCAGAAGATGGGACCAAGGCGGTCCGCGCGTACGCTGCTTAAACTCAATCAGGCCGAAGGTTTCGACTGCATGGGCTGTGGCTGGCCGGATCCGGAGCCTGGTCATCGGCACACCGCCGAATTCTGCGAAAACGGCGCCAAGGCCGTTGCGGAAGAGGCCACCACGACACGCGCGACGCCGGAGTTCTTCGCCCGCCACAGCATCGCTGATCTCGACGGGCACAGCGAGCACTGGCTGGGCCAGCAGGGCCGGATCACCCACCCCATGATCAAGAAGCCAGGCGCGACGCATTACGAGCCGATCGAGTGGGATGCAGCATTCCGGCTGATCGGGAATCAGCTCAAAGCATTGACAAGTCCGGATGAAGCGATCTTCTACACGTCGGGCCGCACCTCCAATGAGGCGGCGTTCTGCTACCAGCTCTTCGTTCGGGCGTACGGCACCAACAACCTTCCCGACTCCTCCAATATGTGCCACGAGTCGTCAAGTTTCGCGTTGGCCGAGACCATCGGTATCGGCAAGGCAAGCGTCACCCTGAACGACGTCCACACCGCTCGCCTGTTGATCTTGGCGGGCCAGAATCCCGGCACCAACCATCCTCGGATGTTGTCAGCGCTCGAGACCGCCAAGCGGAATGGTGCCAAGATCATTGCGATCAACCCACTGCGTGAGGCGGGATTGATCAACTTCCGCAATCCGCAGACGCCGCGAGGGCTCGTCGGCAAAGGCACCGATCTTGCCGATCTACATCTACCGATCAAGATCAATGGCGACCTCGCGCTCTTTCAAGCGTGGGGCGCTCTACTCGTGGAGTGGGATGCTCTCGATCATGAATTTGTCGCTCAATACACCCGCGGTTTCGAAGACTGGCGGGCCCACGTGTCGGCCATTGACTGGGCTCTTGTGGAGACAACCACAGGCCTCTCACGCACACAGATCACCGAGGCAGCCCAGCTGCTCCGTGAGTCCGATAAGACGGTCTTCTGCTGGGCCATGGGCCTGACCCAGCATCACAACGCAGTGGCCACTATCTGCGAGATCGTCAACTTGGCGCTGGCACAGGGAAATATCGGGAAGCCCGGCGCCGGGCTGCTGCCGGTGCGTGGCCACTCCAATGTGCAGGGCGACCGCACAATGGGCATCTGTGAGTCTCCGCCGGCAAACTTCCTCGACCGGCTGCAGGCCGAGTTTGGCTTCGAGCCGCCCCGGGAGGACGGTTTCGACACCGTCGACGCGATCCGGGCGTTGCGCGATGGGCGCGCCAAGATCTTCATCGGTCTTGGCGGGAATTTCGTCCAGGCCGCTCCGGACACTGAGGTCACCGCTGCAGCGCTACGCCAGGCAGAGCTTACTGTGCATATCTCGACCAAGATCAACAGATCACACCTGGTGTGCGGCGCGACGGCATTGATCTTGCCTACATTGGGCCGCACTGAGATTGACACACAGGCGAGCGGCCCGCAGCTTGTTTCGGTGGAAGACTCGACCTGCTCGGTACATGTTTCACGGGGCCCGCTGCCGCCAGCCAGTCCTCATCTCCGGTCCGAGGTGGCAATCGTCACCGGGCTTGCGGAGGCGACGTTGGGCGATCGTTATGGCATCGACTGGCGGGGCATGCGTGACGACTATCGCCGTATCCGTCGGCTCATTACGCGTGTGGTGCCAGGCTGCCAAACCTACGAGGTGAACGTGTCGCGGCCTGGCGGCTATCTGCTGCCGCACCCACCACGAGACTCGCGTACCTTCCCCACCGAGTCAGGGCTTGCGGAGTTTACGGTGTCGACGATCGAGGCGCTTCAGGTGCCACCCGGCCATCTGATCTTGCAGACGCTGCGCAGTCATGATCAGTTCAATACGACGATCTACGGCTTCAGCGATCGGTATCGCGGCATCGAGGGCGGCCGGCGGGTGGTGTTCGTCAACCCGCGCGACATTTCCGAACTCGGCTTTCACAATGGCGCACTCGTCGATCTGGTGACGCATTGGGAAGGCGATGACCACGCCCGGCGCGCACCCTCATTCCGCATCGTGGCCTATCAGACGCCGCGCGGCAGTGCGGCGGCGTACTACCCCGAGACCAACTCGTTGGTCCCGCTGGACTCCACAGCGGTGGAAAGCAACACTCCCACCTCGAAGTCGGTGATCATCCGGCTGGAGCGGTGCGGGACGACGCAGCCGAAGCAGCCTGATGTCGCGCAAGTCGGCGGAAGGAGACCTACTACCGTTCGGTGACATGAGTGATCATGCAAAGCAGCTCCTGGTGGATGCCTTCGGACGGGTGCGCGAACTTGTCATTGATCTCACCGACCGGCTGACTGATGACATCGCCACCTACCGCCCCGATCCGGAGGCGAACTCCATTGCCTGGCTGATCTGGCATCTGAGCCGGATCCAGGACGATCATGTCGCCGACTTGGCGCAGGTCGAACAAGTGTGGGCGGAGTGGCGTGGGAGGTTTGGGCTGCCGTTCAGCAAGTGGGCGACTGGCTACGGCCAGGGTCCGAAGGAGGTAGCGGCGGTTCGAGCCAGGGGCGATCTCCTCAGCGGCTACCATCAGGCGGTTCACGACCTCACCCTGCGCTATCTGGACGGCATCACAGCCGAGGAGCTGGATAGGATAGTCGATACCCGCTGGGATCCGCCGGTGACAGCCTCAGTCCGGCTGGTGAGCGTGATCGGTGACACCATGCAGCACCTGGGTCAGGCGGCGTACGTACGCGGGCTGGCAGAGCGGCGAGACGGCGCCTGGCACCAACCGGGCGCCGCCGACCGCTAGTACCGCCCGGCGGGCAAATGGGCGAGAACCCGGCACTAGGCTCGGCCAGGTGACTCAGCCAGTTGCCCAGGACCATGATCGCGACCTGCCGCCGCGACACCATCTGTACGGTGATCTCGCCTCGTGGTGGCCGCTGCTCTCTCGGCCCGAGGAGTACGCCGAGGAAGCAGCGTTTGCTGCGTCGTTACTGCGCACGGCCAAACCGCCGACTCGTACGGTTCTCGAACTTGGGAGTGGAGGCGGCAACAATGCCTTCCATCTCAAGCGTGACTTCGAGATGACGCTGGTCGATCTCTCTGACGACATGCTGGCCGTCTCGCGACGCCTGAATCCTGAGTGCGAGCACGTCCGGGGAGATATGCGGTCGTTGCGTCTCGCGCGAAGCTTCGATGCCGTCTTTGTTCACGACGCTATCGACTACATGACGACTGAGGCCGATCTGCGACAGGCGGTCACCACCGCGTACGAGCACTGCCGAGTGGGCGGCGTCGCGGTCTTCGTGCCCGACGACATCGCCGAAAACTTCGAGCCGGGCACGGACCACGGCGGTCACGATGGTCCGGATGGCCGCGGCGCCCGTTATCTCGAGTGGTCCAGTGACCCGGATCCAGGCGACACCCGTACCCGCACGGAGTTCGCCTTCATGCTTCGGGCGAGTGATGGCAGCGTGCAGGTGGTGCACGATACGCGCGACTTCGGCCTCTTTCCGCGCGCGCTCTGGCTCCACGTGCTCGTCGATGTCGGGTTTCGTGCCCGCTCGGTCGCCGAGGTGACAAGCGAGGACCGACTTCCGCGAGAGATCTTTGTCGGTACCCGCGTCTAAGTTCAGTGCACCCATTTTCTTGAGCTGCTCGCGCATCGCGCTTTGGATCCGCCGCCGTCGTTGTCGCTCGCAGAGGAAAGAACACCTCCGCTCGCTCCTTCTCCGTGCGGCGGTGCGCGATTTCCGACGCTCGCAGCTCTGATTGAGTACCACCATGACCTCCGCGTACGTCCTGAACGGCCCGAACCTCAACCTGCTGGGGACGCGTGAGCCCGAGATCTACGGCGACACGACCTTGGCCGATGTCGAGCGGTCCTGCCTAGAGGTGGCGAACGAGCTGGGTTGGGCTCTGGAGTTTCGTCAGACCAACCGCGAAGGTGAGCTCGTCGACTGGATTCAGGAGGCCGGTCGAGCGCAGTCGGCTGGTGACGCGGCCGGTGTCGTCCTGAACGCCGCGGCCTACACCCACACCAGCGTCGCGCTGCACGACGCCATCGTCGGATCGGGTGCGCGCGTGATCGAGCTCCACATCTCGAACGTGCATCGCCGAGAGCCGTTCCGCCATCACTCGTACGTGTCGCCCGTCGCCGCTGGCATCATCATCGGCTTGGGCGTGGCCGGATATCCGCTGGCGTTACGCGCGCTCGCCGCACTCGATGCGGCCTGAGCTTGTCGAAGGGCACGCTGGCGGACTTCGACAGGCTCAGCCCGCATATCACGAGCTCAGTCCGCATTCCCTCAGTGGGCTGCTGAGAGGTCGGCGGTCCAAAGCCCGACCCCGTCGTCGCTACGGATGATCGCGTAAAGACGATTAGCGACGGTAGTCGCGTCCAGCACCGAACCAGACGGGGCTGTGAAGATTTGCCAGCCATCGTGGCCGTCGCTCAGCAGCAGGCGGGTGCTGCCGGCGTGGCTGAAGACGACCCCTGGCCGATTGCCCGACATGATCGTTCTCGGCCCCGGACCGTCGGTATCGATCTCCAGCGCGGGCAGAGTTGAGTCGCGGCTCGCCGTTCCAGCGGAGCGAGCGGGGTCGAAGCTCCACACCGCCACTTTGGCGTCCGCATGGCCGGACACCCAGCAAGTCTGCGCGCATGCGCTGGACAGCGCCTCACTATGAGTGCCGGCATCCGGAAGCTGCTGCAGCATCCATGTGCTGCTGCGGTTCGGCCAGATCCAGACCGCCGCTCGTTGCTCCGCCCCATCACCGAAAGTGATCACTGACCCAGAAATGATCATGGTCGAGCCGGCGCCGTTTGCTGCGCGGGGAGCCACCTGGATCTCTTTGGTGTTGGCCAGCGCGGTGCCAGCGGACTCCTGCCGAACCCAATTCCGGCCCTGGGGGAGCCATACGGCAGCGTCGAGGCCGCCCGCCCGAGCGGCCCAGGTGCCTGCGATTGCCGGGCCATCGGAGGTCGTGATGATGTCGAGCAGGCCGCCCGCGCTCTGACCACCGAATGTCTCGAAGGTCTGCGGATACTCATTCAGGCGGTGGCTTGAGCCGGCCCAGACTGTCCAGCGAAAGTTTGCGTGGGCGCCGCCGTGTGCGGCCCCCAATGCGACGACATCGTCGCCGCTGGCGGTCAGTGAAATCAGGTCAGCCACTTTCGCGTACGGGCTGATCGGATGCAGCGATACCGGACGAGGCGTGCCCGAAGCGTCCACCGTGAAGAGCACCGGATGATCTCCGCCAGCTGACCCGCGCCCTCCCACCAGCAGGTTCCCGGAGGCCGGGGCCAGCGACGACGCTGCGACCGACTCGGGCAATGCGATGCGGCTCCAGCCAAGTTCATGCGCCGTTTCCCGGGGAGCAGGCGGCCCGGGGCTCGAGCAGCTCACGACCAAGATCATCATGAGCAGCACCAGGCAGGGGTGGAGCAGCTTCCGGGAGGTCGTGGAATCGCCAATCTGCGTCTGATGCCTCGGCATGATCGCTCCGAGTCTAGGCCGTGCTTAGCCTGCCAGATAAAGCTTTGGCAACTGGCCTCGAAGGGTTGGTCGCGTCGCAGGCCCGATCGGCCCAATTGTGGAAGAGTGACGGCTAGCGCACCGTTGTCCTGGAGTTCACCCATGCTTGCTCCGCTGCTTGCAACCGAGGATCCATACGCAGCCGCGTCGATCTTCAGTCAGGCAGGCTGGAAGGTCGAGTATGAGTCCGCCCGAGACGGCGACCAACCCCGTGCCTGCCTTTCGTTGGCCCATTCGCGGATAGAGCTGGTGCCTCCGAGCGATCCGTACATAGTTCCACGCGGGCTCGGGATCGAATTCCAGATCCACGTGCCTCCGCACGAACTGAGCGGCGTTTTTCTGCTGCATCGCGCAGCCGGCCTGGTCTACAGCGAGATGCGTGAGCGGCGACCCGGCGAGCGTGGGTTCCGGGCAGAGATCATCGGCTATCGCTTCACCATCCTGGGTGGTGATCCGGATCCCGATTTGGCGCTGGTAGCCACCGATCCAAGGATCTTGGCGCTCGCGGATGGTCTGCGCGAGCGTGACGGCGAGGGTTGCCTGACCGATACCGCGTTGCGTTTGGTCGAGAGCTCCGGCGAAAGCGTGAAGACCCTGCGGCTAGCCATGAGCCAAGGCATAGGCCTGAAAACCAACGACGATGTCGGCGCTCAGCTCGCCGAGGTCGTGATCGCGGCCGCGATCCTGGCACGGCAACTCGGTGTTGATCTTGACAAGCGGATAGAGGCGAAGCTCGGAAGCCCGAGTTGGCACGCCCAGCTCTGACGTATCCGGTGCCCCGTGGACTAACGTGAGCAGCGTCCGCAATCTTCTGAGCGGGCGGGCGTGAACAGGGGGGCCAATGAGCGAGATTGACGCGGATCGACCGGCGCCTGAAGCGCGCAAGGCAGACGAGACTGACGGTAGCCAACCGGAACCCGTCGCGGCTGAAGCAAGCGAGACCGATGATGGCCAGGTGGCTCCAGTCGCGGTCGCGGCGAGCACGCTCGACGATGGCCAGTCGGCACCTCTCGCGCATGAAGCCAGCGAAATCAGCTACGACGAACAGCGATATCCGGCGCGGCCGCGGCGGCTGCAACCGAAGGGCCGGCTCCGGGATCTTTTCACACTGAGACCGCGCGCCGAGCGCACCGGGAAACCCAGGGGCGATAATCCCGCCTACGTCAGTTGGCTTGTCGAGCGCTCGATGCTTGAGGACGCGAAGAGATATGCCACACTGTTCTCCGGCCAGGGCAGTATGTGGCAGAACCCCTTTGCCAACCCGGATCCCCGGGCAGCGATCGAAAAGGCGTCAGTGTGGTTCACGGCGTACCCGATTTCCATGATCACCAAGCCCGGCACGTCATTCCTGGGAACTCTCGGCGATGAGGATCTATGGGCTGCCTTCGAGACTATCGGCATTGACGGCGTCCACACCGGTCCTGTGAAGAAGGCCGGTGGTCTGGTGGGCTGGGATTCGACGCCGAGCGTGGACGGGCACTTCGACCGGATCAGTAACTTGATCGACGAGGCGTTCGGAACCGAAGACGAGTTCCGGGCCATGTCTGAGGTGGCCGCGGGCCATCTCGGGATGGTGATCGACGATATCGTGCCCGGCCACACCGGCAAGGGCTCGGACTTCCGGCTTGCCGAGATGAAGGTTGGCGACTACCCAGGCATTTACCACATGGTCGAGATCGAACCCAAGGACTGGCACCTGTTGCCCATAGTGACCAAGGGTGATTCGATCAACCTCGACATCGAATCCGAAGCTCAACTGGCCAAGCACGGTTACATCATCGGGCGCATGCAGCGAGTGATCTTCTACGAGCCAAGTGTCAAGGACACCAACTGGAGTGCCACGGCGCCAGTGCTCGGGCCGGACGGTGTGGAGCGCCGTTGGGTCTATCTGCACTACTTCAAGGAGGGCCAGCCCTCGATCAACTGGCTCGACCCGAGCTTCGCCGGCATGCGGCTGGTGATCGGCGATGCGTTGCACTCACTGGGTGATCTTGGCAGCGGCGGACTGCGGCTCGACGCCAACGGTTTTCTCGGCGTTGAGAAGAGTGCCGAGGACTCGCCTGCCTGGTCGGAAGGTCACCCACTGTCCGAGGCGGCCAACCAGTTGATCGCCAGCATGGTGCGCAAGGTTGGCGGGTTCACCTTCCAGGAACTCAACCTCACCATCGATGACATCCAGAGCTCAGCCGCGCGTGGCGCCGACCTGTCCTACGATTTCGTCAACCGACCCGCATACCACCACGCGATGGCGACCGGAGACACGGAGTTTCTCCGCCTCACCCTGAATCTGGCAATGAAGCATCGTGTAGAGCCGGCGTCATTGGTGCACGCGCTGCAAAACCACGACGAGCTGACATATGAATTGGTGCACTTCGAGACTCTGCATGCCCGAGATCTCTTCAGTTTCCGGAGCAAAGAGCTAACGGGCCATGAGCTGGCCGAAACCGTTCGACAGGACCTTCTTGATCATTTGACCGGTACTGCAGCGCCGTACAACGCGACCTTCACGCAGAACGGGATCGCATCGACGACTGCGACGATCATTGCGGCGTCGTTGGGCATCACTAACATCGCCAAGCTCAGTCCAGAACAGGTGGAGCAGATCAGGCGAGCACACTTGCTGCTGGCAATGTTCAACGCATTGCAGCCAGGGGTTTTCGCCTTATCTGGTTGGGATCTCTGCGGATTGCTGACCCTCGATCGTAAGCATGTCAGCCGCCTGGTGGCAGACGGGGACACCCGCTGGATCCACCGCGCGGCCTACGACCTGATGGACTACCGGCCCCATGCGCACGAGTCGCTGTCCAAGATGCCTCGCGGCGTTAGCCTGTACGGCTCGCTACCCGCCCAGCTAGAAGACAGTTCGTCTTTCGCCCGCCGGCTCGCTGAGATTCTGGCCGTTCGCAAGCGCTACGGGATTGCGAGCAGCGTCCAGCTGGATGTGCCGCAGCCATCCAACAAAGCCATGCTGGTGATGGTGCATCAGCTCACCGACGCAGAGCAGGTCACAGTGCTGAACTTCTCGGCACATGCGATTTCCGGCAGCGTGCACTCTGAGCATCTGGTGCCCGGCAGCGCTTTGGTTGACATGTTCACCGATCGGGAGGTGGGTGAAGTCGACGACCTGCACACCTTCTCGATTTCGCTGGAACCGCATGAGGGCAAGTCGCTCCTGGTGCTGTGCCCGGGTGACCACCTGGCCGAGGCCCACTCGAAGGCTGCCACCCGGCCCAGCGTACGAGGTGAGGTGGCCTGAGCAACTGTCCTCACTGGGGCCCGAATTTCCGACCACTACCGACTTTTCGAGACAGAATGCGGCCACGGATGGGCTAGATTCCGACCGGTGACGAGTTTCACAAGGCCTTGTCAAGATGGAGCAGTGTTGAACTGAGAGCGTGTCGCCGTCGTCCTCATCGGTGGGAGATGAGGTCAGGGCAAGGACGTGGCTACCGCGGTGAGCCTGCAGACGACGGCGGGCCTGGGGTCGGAAGGAGACTCGGTGGTCGGCGGACAGCGTGAGGCTGCGCTGCAGGAGCTGCACGACCGACACGCCAGCGAGCTGTGGCGGTTCGCAATGCGACTGACGCACGATCGCCAGCTGTCCGAGGACGTCGTCCAGGAGGTGTTGCTCAAGGCGTGGAAGGATCCCAGCCTCGGGCAGCGGGATGAGGCCGCCGCGCGCGCTTGGCTCTTCACAGCATCTCGGAACCTGATAATCGACCGCTGGCGAAGCGCCGCCTCGCGGCATGAGCAACGGATGGAGGATCCGCCAGAAGAAAGCGCCGGGGACGCGACCAGCGTGGTACTCGACCGATGGTTGATCGCCGAAGCACTCGGCAGCCTCTCCGTCGAGCATCGCTCCGTGATCAACGCCGCCTACTACGAGGGCAGGTCGGTGGCCGATATCTCGGCCCTGCTCCGGATTCCGGAGGGCACCGTCAAGTCGCGGCTGCACTACGGGCTCAGAACGCTCAGATTGGCACTACAGGAGAAAGGAGTGACTCGGCCGTGAATGCAGCAATCCCCGACAAGTTCGCGCACTGGGATGCCGCGTACGTGCTGGGCGCCCTGTCTCCTGCGGAGCGCCGGGAGTTCGAGGAGCATATGTCTAGCTGTGCGGCCTGCCAGGCGGCTATCTCGGAGCTGGCTGCCCTGCCTGGGCTGCTGGCCCAGATTTCACCAGCGGACGCAGCGATGTTGTCGCTGGCGGATGACAGGTCGGCGGAATATACCGAGACGCCGGCACTCAGCGCAGCACAGGCTGAGGTGATTGAAGATGGACCACCGCCCTCACTGCTGCCGGCGATGATCAAGACAGTGCGGATGCGGCGACGCCGGATGGTGGCGGCGGTCGCGGGTATCGCGGCAGCGGTCGTCCTGGTCGTCGGCGGGCTAGCAGTTGGAGCCGGGCTGCTCCCACTCCGGCCGGACCCCCCGCAACGGGTCGCCTTCTCACCGGTCATGCCCTCGGCAATTACCGCAGTCGCTGATGTCATTCCTGACAAAGACGGCACCCAGATCAACGTGGAATGTGTGTACGCGGAGGTCAACGACCCACGACCGGGCGGCAGTCACGAGATCTATTCGATCTTCGTAGTAGACCGGTCCGGTCAGGCTGAGGAGATCAAGGAATGGCCGGCGACGCCGAACAAGCAGATGCGACCCAGTGGCACTACTCCCTTGAAGATGTCCCAGATCGCTGACGTGGAGATTCGTGAGACCGCCACCGATGAGGTTCTGCTCCGAGCCTCCCTTAACTGACAAGCTGCGTTGCATCGGCACTCTGACAAGCTCGTCATAGTGCTGCGAGAACTGCCGGACAGGCAGACCGTAGGGTAGTGGGTTGTGACGCGTCGCGGGTGGGTGCTTTTCATCACCCTCAGTCTGTGCTGGGGGATCCCATACCTGTTCATCCGCGTGGCCGTGGCCGATCTCGATCCGCTGATTGTCGCCTTCGGCCGGACTTCCATCGGTGCTCTGCTGCTGCTCCCCCTGGCCCTGCGCGCTGGGGCGCTGAAGCCGTTGCTGCCGCACTGGAAGATTCTGCTGATCTACACCGCGGTCGAGATCATTGGGCCTTGGTGGCTACTCGGCCACGCGGAAACTCGCCTCAACAGTTCGACGACTGGCTTGATCATCGCTGCAGTTCCCATCGTGGCGGCAATCATCCTGACCGCCATGGGACACGATCGCCTGGGTGCTCGGCGGATTTCTGGCCTGATCCTCGGGCTGGTCGGAGTCGCATTCCTGGTCGGTCTTGACGTTGAGGTCAGTGACTTCATTGCGATCGGCCAAGTGCTCTTGGTGGTGATCGGCTACGCGATAGGTCCGATCATCATCAGCCGCAGGCTTGCCCATCTGCCATCGCTGGGAGTGGTCACCGCGTCGTTGCTGATCTCGGCGGCTGCCTATGCGCCGTTCACACCACTGGTCTGGCCGGACCGCTGGACAGCGCCGGCCGTGGGCTCAGTGGTCGTGCTTGCCGTCGTCTGCACCGCGCTGGCGTTCATGGTCATGTTCGCTCTTGTCGCCGAGGCCGGACCGGCCCGAATGACCGTGATCACTTACGTCAGCCCAGCCGTAGCCATCCTTCTCGGGGCGATCGTCTTGGACGAGCCGCTCACCATCGGGTTGGCGATCGGCTTCCCTTTGGTGATCATCGGTTCGGTGCTCGGCACCTGGCGGAGTGCCCCAGCACCGGTCGAGCCCACCGGGGTCAGCACGGAATCGGGTGACACGGAAGTCGAGATTAGCCGCGAGATATCTCGTCCGTGAGTGGCAAGTTGATGACTGAGCGACCGGCGTGCAGCTGGTAGCTACCGGGCTCGATCGTCCACGTGTGCGTGGAGCTGTCCCAATGCCGGAAGTTGTGCTCGCCCAGGGTGATGACCGCGTTCGCCATGTCTCCGGCCGCGGCATCCACGACCGCCGAGCCGACAAGCCACCTCGGAGCTCGCTCCAAGGTGCTGTTGGGCTGGCTGGCGTAGAGCTGGACGATCTCGCGACCTACTCGATCGCCAGTGTTGCGTACGCTCACCGTCACGGTGTCGCCATCGACCGCGATTCCCTCGTACGCCCACGTTGTGTAGCCGAGCCCGTGTCCAAACGGGAACAGGGGATCGCCGCCGGTCGACAGATACCAGCGGTAACCGATCAGCAGGCCCTCGTCGTACGGCAACTCACCATTCACCGGCTGCACCGACGGTAGCCCCTCTTCCGAGGCGGGCCAGGTCACCGGCAATCGCCCACCCGGCTCGACCGTTCCGGTCAACACGTCGGCCAAGGCATTCCCGAACTCCTGCCCTGGGAACCAGGAGACCATCAGAGCAGCTACCTCGTCTGCCCACGGCAGCAGCACAGGTGCGCCCGAGTTCACGATCACGACGGTTCGCGGATTGGCCGCCGCGATGGCGCTGACGAGTTCATCCTGCCGACCGGGCAGTGCGAGGCTGGTCCGGTCGAAGCCCTCGCTTTCCACCTCTTCATTGGTGCCAACCACAACCACCGCAATATCGGATTCAGCCGCCAGACTCACCGCGTGCTCGAACTCCTCCTGTTCGTCAACTACCGGCGCGACATTGAGCTGCACGGTCAGCATGGTCACGTCAGAACCACCCAGCAGCGTGGCGCCGCCGGTCGGTTGATAGGTGAGCTCGACCGGCACATCTCGCCCGGCGTCCAGATCCACGATCGCCTGCTGCTGTGGCGGCTTCATGATTCCCTCGACCACGTCGGCGCCGGGGGGAAGTTCAATCGTTTCGTCGACCACCACCTCGCCGTCGACTACCAGCCGGAAGTCGCCGAGCCCAGATGTGCCAACCGCGTATTGGCCAGACTCGGGCACCCGCAGCCGGGTGGCGAGCTGCAAATGATCAATCCCACCGGCGGTCAAGCCTTCCTGTACCGGCCCCCACCACATCATGCTGCCTGCCTGCCGCTGCTGACGACCAAGCTCACGGTCCTCGGCATCGAAGAAGATCACTTCAATGCCTGGCCCGCTGCCATCCGGGTGTTGCAGCAGATCGTTCGGCGCTATCTGGATGCGGTCGCTGCTGCGCACGCCGAGCCCCTGCACGATCCTGACCTCGTCACTGAGTGCGGCACGCAGTCCGTCGAGTGGAGACACCACATACGCCGGGAACACGGTCGCACTACCGCCACCAAGCGTTCGGGCCGTCGCAGCGTTCGGCCCGATGACGGCAACCTGCCTTAACGAACTCGCCTGGAGGGGCAGCGTGCCGTCGTTCTTGATCAACACCATGCCAGCCGCCGAGCTTGCGCGCAGCTCTGAGCTCAACTCCTCCTCGCTCCAGGGCCGCGCCGGCGGCGTCGCCGGTTCGAGCCCATCAATTGCGCCGACTCGAGCCGCCAGTCGCAGGATGCGCAGGACGTGCCCGTCCACAGCAGACTCGGCGATCTGACCAGAACGAACCGCCTCAAGCAGTCCTTCGGTCCAAGGACTTTCCGGCCCGGGCATCGCGAGATCAAGCAGATCCTCACCAGCCGCCGCCTCGCTACGGGTGGCGTACCAGTCGGACATGATCACGCCGTCGAAGGCCCACTCGCGCTTGAGCACGTCGCGTTGCAGCGGGTTCTCAGTCATCGTCGTCCCGTTGACTTTGCTGTACGCGGCCATGACCGCCCAGGCTCCGGCAGCGACAATGCGCTCGAACGGCATGAGATAGAGCTCACGCAGCACCCGCTCGTCGACTAGCGCGTTGACGCTGAACCGGTCGGTCTCGGAATCATTGGCGACGAAGTGCTTGACAGTAGCGGCGACGCCCTCGGCCTGCAGCCCCTGGACGTACGCGGTGCCGATCACGGACGTCAACTCGGGATCCTCGCTGAAGCACTCGAAATGCCGGCCGCCGGACGGGGTTCGGTGCAGGTTGACGGGGCGAGCAAGACGTCGACGCCCTTGCGGCGCGCCTCACTGGCGAGCAGTCGCCCCATCCGCTCGACACGGAGCGGATCCCAGCTGGCGGCCAAGGCGGTGGGGGAGGGCACATTGGCAGATGGGCTTCGCTCGTCCCAGGTCTCACCACGAACCCCCGCCGGCCCGTCAGAGGTGACGAGGCGCCGCAGGCCGATCTCGGGGATGGGATGCAACGCCCAGATGTCGGCTCCGGTCATCAGCCGGACCTTTTGCTCGAGGCTCAACTGTGCCAGCCGTCCCGCGATTTCTGCTTCATGATCAACTGCGGTGGTCTGGGTCATGCGGTCATCGTCTCAGCCCTCCGTCGCCGTCGCTACGGTGAGGGCATGCCCTCAGATCTTGGGATCCCGATCTCGGCACTCGCGACTGAGTGCGACCGACTACTCGATTTCGGCCGCCATTTCCCCCATCCGCTGGGGGGTGCCGCTTGGCTCGATGAACGCGGCCAGCCGGACTTGTCCAGGCCCGTTTATACCTGGATCACCGCCCGGATGCTCCACGTGTACACACTGGGCCATCTGATGGGGCGACCGGGCGATGCTGATCTTGCGGCGCAAGCACTTGATGGGCTGACCGGCCGGCTCCGGGACCGTACGAATGGTGGCTGGGTAACCAGCATCGACGACACAGGTGAGTCTCCGGATGAAAAGGCGTGTTACACGCACGCTTTCGTGGTGCTGGCCACGTCCTCGGGTGCCGTTGCCGGAGTGTCCGGCGCGGGCGATCTACTGACCGAGGCGCTCAGTGTCTGGGACCAGCGGTTCTTCGACGCAGAGGCCGGAATGTTCGTCGATTCCTGGAACCGTGGCTTCACCCAACTCTCCGACTACCGTGGCGTCAACGCCAATATGCACGCGGTCGAAGCACTGTTGGCCGCCGCAGATGTCATTGGTGATCATGCTTTGCGGGAGCGCGCGCTCGGTGTCGCTCGCCGGGTAGCGCTGGAGTTTGCGAAGCCGCATTCGTGGCGCATTCCCGAGCACTTCGACACCGGCTGGCAGCCGCAACTCGAACATAACCGGGATCGCCCCGATGATCAGTTCCAGCCCTATGGAGCCACCGTTGGACACGGCCTGGAGTGGTCCAGATTGCTGCTGCATCTGGAGGCTTCCTTGCCTGATCCGCCGGGCTGGCT
>JBKPTR010000090.1:0-15227 GCA_046735615.1 Actinomycetota bacterium | reverse complement strand
CGTACCGTACGCTGCCCAAGTTCCCAGCAGGCTTGGTATCGCATGGAGAAGGGAAGCTGTGAACAAGGCTGAATTGATTCAGGCGCTCTCCGCCTACTACGACGGCAGCAAGAGCGAAGCAGCCAAGGCCCTTAACGCCGTGGTGGAAACCATCACCTACAAGACTGCAGCTGGGGAGAAGGTGTCGATCACCGGGTTTGGCGTTTTCGAGAAGGTGCATCGTTCGGCACGGATGGTGCGCAACCCACGTACCGGTGAGCGCAAGCGTGCTAAGGCCACAGCTGTTCCGCGTTTCCGCGCTGGAACGGACCTGAAGGCTTACGTCTCGGGTGCCAAGAAGGTGCCGCGAGCGAGCGCGAAGAAGGCAGCTTCCGGGAGTGCGGCGGCATCCAAGGCTACGGTGGCTGCGAGAAAGACAGTTGCGAAGGCTCCTGCCAAGAAGACCACTGCCAAGAAGACCACTGCCAAGCGTTAGTTAGTTCACAGCTACAGCCACGCAGATAGGACGCGGCCGTCAGCTTCCACCGCATGCAGACGCTGGCCCATGCGGGCCCCTCGAAGCTCGCCGCTGAGAGCTTCGGCCGGGAATGCGATTCGCCTTCCAGTGGCGGTGACAGCCAACGGCTCTCCATCCGCGTCCCGCCACTCAGTCGCAGTGATCAACTCGTAGCGGCCCAGGCGTCCCTTTCCATGATCAATGAGGGCACTGGTCGCCGGACCCACAGCTAGCCCGATTGCCGCAGCTAGATCGGCTTCAGTATCAACATCGCGGCGGGCATCGACAATCGGCCATCCGACCGCTTCGTCGGAAAGGCTTACCGCGCCAGAAGCGTGGTGAGCCGCAGCCGACCGCCCCTGAAACTGTGGCGCCAGTTCGACATCGTGGGCGATGAGCATCGTGGTACCTACGCCTGATGCATCCGCGACAAAGGATCGCGCGTGAGCTAGCGAGGCGTCGAGAATCCGCAACACAGAGTCTGGTCGCAAGGCAGGAAGATCACCGACACAGGCCAAGACTGATCTGTACCCCTGGGCATGGAGGGCGAGCGCACCTCGGCTGAGTGCCGAATTTATGCCGACGTGGCCGGACTCGCTGATCACCTCCGCAGCAATTCCTGCGTGGCGCAACCGGGCCTCCAGCGCGGGCTGATCACTGACGACCAGCACATGTCGTAGCGCTCGACATAAGGCAGACAGGGTGTCAAGCGCCATCGTCCAGGCAAGACGGCGCCGCAGCGGATCGGGTACGGCGAGTCGCGACTTTGCATGCTCAGTCGGTTTGAGAGCAATCACCCCCGCGGCGGCAGAGCCGGCCATCATGTGGAGTCGGTGTCAATATGCACGCTGACGAACTCCTCTGAACGATGACACCGGATGATGCTGCCACGATCCCGTAAGGTGAAGCCACTCATGGCGCACACGGAAATCAGGTCACTCTCCCAGGTCAATCACGAGCCCGACGGGCAGACCATCTCAACCGTCGTCACAACTCTCAACGCGATCATGCGGCCGATGACCAAGCGGGACTGGCGGTATCAGGACAAAGTTCCCCAGACCGGCGGGGTGATCTTTGTCGCAAACCACATCTCCAATGCCGATCCCCTTGCTATCGGGCAGTTTCTGGCCTTCTCAGGGCGCTGGCCGAGGTTCCTGGCGAAAGCGTCGCTATTCGAGATTCCTGTAGTGGGGCGGATTATCGCCGCATGTGGACAGATCCCGGTGCAGCGCGAGTCCGCGCAATCCAAGGACGCGCTCATCGCCGCCGCGCAAGCGATCCAGCAAGGCCGCGCGCTCGTGATCTACCCCGAGGGCACGATCACTGGTGATCCCGACCTGTGGCCCATGCGTGGCAAAACGGGCGCTGCACGGCTAGCATTCACGACCGGCTGTCCAGTCGTGCCAATCGGACAGTGGGGGGCCCAGGAGCTCATGCCCGGTCGCAAGCCGAGCTTCCCCAGACTCCTTCCTCGCAAAACCTTGCGAGTCGCTCCGGGCGATCCGATCTCGCTCGATGATCTTCGTGAGCAGCCGATGACTGTGGACATACTCGATGAGGCGACCGCAAGAATCATGGACGCCATCACTGTCCTGGTCGCCGAGCTGCGAGGAGCGACACCGCCCGCGCATCGCTACGACCCGGACAAGGAGAAGACAACCGGAGATCAAGCATGAGCAACATCGCATCCACCGATAGCCGGGCGCGCGTCGCAGTGATGGGCTCCGGTTCCTGGGGCACCGCCTTTGCACTCGTGGTATCCGACGCCGACAATCACGTGACCCTTTGGGCCCGGCGTCCCGAGCTCGCGAACAAGATCAACATAGAACACCGAAACCCCGACTACTTCCCGGACTTGCAACTACCGGCGTCCTTGAAGGCGGTCAGTGAGCCTCAGGAAGCCATGATCGGGGCCGATTTCGTCGTGCTCGCCGTGCCCGCACAAGCCCTCCGCAGCAACCTCAATCAGTGGCGCATCCCTGAGAACGCCATCGTGGTGAGTCTGGCCAAGGGGATCGAGCTGGGCACTGGATTACGGATGAGCGAGGTGATTGCTGAAGCCGGAAACATCGCCGCCGAGCGAATTGCCGTCGTCACCGGCCCTAACCTGGCTCGCGAGATTGCCGAGCGACAACCGTCCGCGAGCGTGGTGGCGAGTGTTTCGTTGGCGACAGCCGAAGCCTTTCAGAGCGTCTGTCACACGGCCCGCTTCCGGGCGTACACCAACACGGATGTGATCGGCTGCGAGCTGGGCGGGGCGACCAAGAACGTGATTGCGTTAGCGGTTGGCATGGCGATGGGACTTGGCCTGGGAGCCAACGCGACCGCGTCGGTGATCACCCGCGGACTGGCCGAGATCAGTCGACTTGGGTTGGCGTTGGGTGCAGATCCCTACACATTTTCTGGCCTGGCGGGTCTGGGCGATCTCGTCGCGACCTGCTCATCTCCGCTCTCCCGCAACCGCACTTTTGGAGAGGAGCTTGGGAAAGGACGCACTGTCGCAGAGATCACTGCGTCGACCCGGCAGGTTGCCGAGGGCGTGAAGTCGTGTGCATCGATCACCGAACTTGCTGCGAAGCATCAGGTGGAAATGCCGATCGTGGAGAATGTGGCCGCCGTTATTGCCGGCGAATTGACGCCGGCCGAAATGATCACTGCGCTGATGTCTCGCTCGGCCAAGCCAGAGCGTTATTAACCGGATCAAAGATGATCGAGGGCCTGAGCAAGATCAGACCACAGATCTTCGACATGCTCGATCCCAACGGACAACCGCACCAGGCCTTCCGGTATCGAGGGGAGTTCACTCTTCCAGCGGCGCCGGCGCTCCAGTGTGGATTCGACTCCACCGAGGCTGGTGGCGAACACCCAGAGCGAGCATCCGTCGACGAACGCGTCAGCTGTCGTGGCGTCGGCAAGATCGATTGAGATCAATGAGCCGAAGCCAGACATGATCCGTCGCGCCACGTCGTGACTGGGATCGCTGACAAGTCCGGGAAAACGCACTCGCTGCACGCCCTTATGTGCAACAAGCCGTTCGGCGAGAACTTGGGCGCTTGCCTGGGCCTGCGCAAGACGCAACGGCAGCGTACGCAAGCCCCGCAACGCAAGATAGGCCTCCATTGGACCCGGAGCAGCGCCAAACGAGCGGCGGATCGCGTCCAATCCTTCGAAGCTTTGCATGTCATCGGCTCTGGTCACGAGGGCGCCGAGCACGACGTCGGAATGGCCCGAGAGCATCTTGGTGGCCGAATGCAGCACGATGTCCGCACCGGACTCCAGGGGACGTTGCAGCAGGGGAGTGGCGAAGGTGTTGTCGACGACGAAGAGGGAGCTCGGGGAGAGACTCTTGCCCAGTGTGGGAAGGTCAGCCACCTCGATCGTCGGATTGCTGGGTGATTCGATCCACACCACATCAGCGCCATCAGCCGCCGTCAGAACCTCGGTGGTATCGGCAACGTTGACTCGCCGCACCTGCCAACCGTTTCTTGTGGCGCGCTGATCAATGGCCTCCGCTACACCGACATAGCAGTTGTGAGGAATAACGATGACACCGCCGGTCGGCATGAGCTCCAGCACGGCATGCGCGGCAGCCATCCCTGAGGCGAAGGTGATCGCCCTGCCGCCTTCCAATGCGCCAACCGCCTGCTCCAGCGCCTGCCAGGTCGGGTTGCTGTAGCGGCCGTATCCGATCGTGGCAGCGCTGGTGTCATGCGCGCCGACATAAGTGGATGCAAAGACCACGGGTGGATTCAACGGAGCATCCACCACGCGCTCGGGACGGCCGGCGGTGACCGCTACGGTTTCGAGACGCAACTGAGTTGGCCTCGGGCTCTGGGGAGACTGGGGCTGGTTGATCACAGGCCAAGTCTGAAGCCTCAGCGGCGCGATCCGCTTTGCCCGGATAGGGTCGAGGATCGTGAGTGAGAGCCAACCGAGCATTCATCGAGTCAATGGTTCCCGTCACCGAGTCGCGGTGGTATTCGGTGGAACCAGCAGCGAGCACGGGGTGTCGTGTCTGACTGCGGCCGGGGTACTGAGTGCTCTGGATCGAGATCGTTTTGATGTGGTTGGCGTCGGCATAACGCGTACCGGACGCTGGATCGTGGTCGATCCCGACACCATCAGCCGGCTGGCCGTGACGGACGGCACCTTGCCGGAACTCAGCGAGAACGCGGCTGAGGCATTGCTGATGCGAATTTCCAGCGGCAGCGAACTGGCGGTACGCGAGCAGTCAGCTCTGTCGCAGCTCGGCCCGGTCGACGTCGCGTTCGCGTTGTTGCATGGGCCGTTCGGTGAGGACGGCACCATCCAGGGGCTTTTCGAGATGATGGGCACCCGCTATGTCGGCGCAGGTGTGCTGGCCAGCGCAGTCGGGATGGACAAGCACTACATGAAACTGGTGCTGGCAGCCTGCGGGCTGCCGATTGGACCATTCGTCCCGATCACTCCGGCTCAGTGGCGACGAGACAAGACCGCTTGTCTGGAAGCCGTAGCAGCGCTGCATTACCCGGTCTTCGTCAAGCCGGCGCGTGGCGGGTCAAGCCTGGGCATCTCCAAGGTGGAGGATCCCGCTGCACTCGAGCAGGCCATCCAGGTCGCCCAGGCCTATGATCCCAAGATCATCGTCGAGCAGGGTTTCGTAGGCGCGCGGGAGCTCGAGTGCGGGGTACTGGCTGACCTCGACGGGGGACCAGCGCTGGCGAGCGTCGTGGCCGAGATCCGCGTGCATGGCGATTCAGGCTTCTACGACTTCCAAGCCAAGTACCTCCCCGAAGAGCAGGTCGATCTTGATGTACCCGCGGAGATCCGGCCCGAGCTTGCCAGCGAGGTCCAGGAGCTAGCGATACGGACTTTTGACGCGATTGGCTGTGAGGGTTTGGCTCGGGTCGACGTCTTTGTGACGCACGACGGACACGTCGTGGTGAACGAGATCAACACGATGCCGGGCTTCACGCCGCACTCCATGTTCCCGCGCATGTGGGCGGCCAGCGGCGTGCCTTATCCGGAGTTGATCGAGCGGTTGATCATGCTGGCGCTGCGTCGTCCGGTTGGTCTGCGCTAACGGCTGCGAGCGTCGAGGCCGCGGATTCGCGATGTTCGCGCCGCCGATCTGCAGGAGAAGATGACGGAACAACCTTTCCGTTCCGTCATCTCCGACGAAGACGGCGGCAACCAAGCGAACATCGCAGCGAGCAGAGCGAGCCATCAAATACAGCTGCGAGCGTCGGAAATCGCATGCCGTCGCACGGAGGAGGAGCGAGCGGACGCGTAGTTCCTCTGCGAGCGACGACGACGACGGCGGACTCCAAGAGCCCAGGATCGCACGCCGCTGGCCTGGACGAACGAACGAGCAGACACGCTTTCGTCTGCGAATGAGCGAGGAAGGCACGGCTCAAAGCGCGATCCTCGCGAGCGGAGCGAGCAATCGGTATTGCGCGAGCAGCTCTAACAACTTATATGTGGACGACCGGACAGGTCACCGTGCGGGTGATGCCAGGCACCGCTTGCACTCGTGCGACCACCAACTGGCCCAGCTCGTCGACACTGGATGCTTCGGCGCGCACGATGACGTCGTAAGGCCCGGTCACATCTTCCGCCAGCGTGACGCCTTGGATGGCACCAATGGCGTGCGCGACCTCAGCCGCCTTACCAACGTTGGTCTGGACCAAGATGTATGCCTGTACGACCATCGAGTGGTACCTCCTGCGCTTCAGACAGCGGTGTCTTCTCAGTATCAGGGTGCGTCGTCAGCCCTTGGCTCCAGACCGCGTACGCTCGCCGATGTGCGTCACGCTACATGGTCTAAGCACACCGTGGGCACGCGGGAGCGCGGGAGGCTTCAGTGAATCTCAGCCGTACCGCCACGCTGGCAGAGGTCGGAGAGTTTCCACTCATTTCGGCAATCACGGAAGGGTTGTCGCTCGCGCCAGATGTCAGGGTTGGTCCGGGGGACGATGCAGCCGTGCTCGCCATCGGCGATGCGGTGGCGGCGTCGGTGGATGTGCTCGTTGAGGGAATCCACTTTCGGCGCGACTGGTCGGACGCCGGCGATGTCGGGCGTAAGGCGGTCGCGGTCAACATCGCCGATATGGAAGCGATCGGCGCCCGGGCAACCGGCCTGCTGGTCGGCTTCTCGGCACCGGCCGACCTGCCCCTGGGCTGGGTACTCGATTTCGCCAAGGGGCTTGTCCAAGAAAGCCTGGCGGCCGGAGTGAGCCTGCTCGGAGGCGACGTCACCAGAGCTCGCGACATCACCATCGCGGTCACCGTTATGGGCACATTGGAGGGCCGCGACCCAGTGCTGCGGTCCGGAGCTCGGGCAGGGGACCTGCTCGCCATCCATGGCCGGCTGGGATGGGCTGCCGCAGGTCTCGTCGTACTCGGCCGGGGCTTCCGCTCGCCTCGGGTGCTGGTGGAGGCGCAGCGGGTGCCTCAGATCAGTTACGGAGCCGGCGCTGTTGCCGCGCAGGCGGGAGCCACCTCCATGATCGACATCTCTGATGGCTTGCTCGCCGACCTGGGCCATGTGGCACAGGCTTCGGGAGTGCTGATCAATCTACGCCGGGATGCCTTCGAGGTCGCGGAGCCACTGCAGGCGGTCGCGGCTGCCACTGGCTCGGACCCGTACACCTTCATCTTCACCGGGGGCGACGACCATGCTTTGGCGGCGACGTTTCCCTCATCAGACGCCGTACCGGCCGGCTGGCTCGTGGTCGGCGGGGTGAGCGCCGCAGATGATGATCAAGCTGGTGTCCTGGTGGACGGGGCGGTGTGGGAGTCGGCCTCGGGCTTCGATCACTTTAAGTCCTTTGGCACTGCTCGCGCGACCGACGCTCGCAGTGCAGATGGCCCGCGAGCCTCGGAGTCGCGCAGATGAGCCTGCCTACCGCTCGAGTTCTCACGATTGCCGGCTCGGACTCAGGTGGGGGAGCAGGTATCCAGGCGGATCTCAAGACAATGCTGGCCCACGGTGTCCATGGCATGACCGTGCTCACCGCCGTCACTGCGCAGAACTCGGTCGGTGTGCAAGGCATCTGGCCGCTGCCGACGGAGGCGATCCGGGCACAGTTCCGCAGTGTGGTCGATGACATCGGCGTGGATGCGGTGAAGGTCGGCATGCTCGGCAGCGAGGAGACTGTTGCCTGCGTTGCAGATCTTGTGGCTGATCTTGATCCGCCAGTGCCGCTCGTCGTCGACCCGGTGTGCGTCAGCAAGCATGGGGATCGGCTGATCGATCAGGCGGCAGTCGGAGCGCTCCGCAGGCTCTTGTTCCCATACGCGACAATGATCACTCCTAATCTCGAGGAGGCTGCTGCGCTGACCGGGCGTTCACCTGTGACTCCGGCGCCGGTGCTAGCCGACCTTTTGCTGGGTTGCGGCCCGCAGTGGGTTTTGATCAAGGGCGGGCATCGCGAGGACGACGCGATCGACTACCTGAAGAGCCAGGAGGGCCAGCACTTCACCTACACCGCCGCTCGCGACGACAACCGGCATACTCACGGGACCGGCTGCACTCTTGCCTCGGCCCTTGCTAGCCAGCTTGCGTTGGGCCACGCGGTTCCGGAGGCGATGTCGCTGGCGAAGACCTACGTCACCGGAGCCATTGCCGAGGGTTTCGCACTTGGCAGCGGCGTTGGCCCGACAGATCATCTGTGGCAGTTGCGGCACCATCTTGCCGATCCCGCGGAGCGCGGCGTGTGACCCGCCCCATCGAGCGATTGATCTTGTAACCTCACAAACATGGCGACCCGTGCGTCTTCCCCACCGCGGTCCCGCAAAAGCTCTGGTTCATCCCAGCGTGCAAAACCGCGGTCGACCGGAAGGAAGAAGTCCTCTCGTACCGCCACGGCGAGGGCAAATGCTCCGCGCAGGCGGTCTAGAACGCGCCGCTCAGGAAGCCGTCGCAACCAGCGGACCGCTTTCGATCAGCTGTTGCTCGGTATCGCTGCGATCTTGACCAGCCTCGCTCACGTAGTGGGCAATGCTGTGCGACGGGTCGGACCTGGCGTGAAGGAAGTCGACCCAGCTCTGCGACGAGACGGAATCGGACTGTTCCTGCTCGGCAGCGCGGTTGTCGTTGGGGCAGCAGTGTGGTGGGGCCTGCCAGGTGCCATCGGGCAAGCCATCGCCACCGGCGTGGCCAGCACCATCGGCGCCCTCAGCTACCTGGCTCCCGTCCTGCTGGCTCTGATGGCCTTGCGGACGCTGCGCCATCCAGACCGGAACGGTCCAGTCGGTCGACAGGTGATCGGCTGGAGCGCGATCCTGCTCGGGCTACTCGGCTTGATCAACATCGCTCGCGGGCTGCCCCGGACCAACGAGCCTGAACGGCTCCGCGATGCCGGCGGAATAATCGGCTATGTCTCCTCGAGCCTGCTCTCGGACCTGTTGACAGGCTACGTAGCGGTACCGTTGCTGATCTTGCTGCTGCTCTTCGGGGTGATCGTTGTCGTCGGTGTTCCGCTGCACCAGATTCCCGCTCGCGTGCGTTCCGCACGGGCCCGGCTGCGACACCAGCCGGTCATCATCGAAGGCCGGGTCGTACCTGAGCTGGAGTACGGCGGCGATCGGGCCTACGACACTCCCGTGATCGGCGATCAGGCTCGGTCTCGGCGGGCAGGCGGCGGGGCCGACGAAGCGCCGGGGTCGAGTCCGTCGACGGACCGCGCCGATGCCGAGGCGGGTGCGGAGCCACGTCGTCCGGTCACAGCGGGATTGCCGCCTGGGGTCACGGTGCACGGCGCCGATGGGGAGGAGTTGGAGGCCCCGCCACACAGTCCGATTCCACAGCGCGTGGAGCAGCTGCAGCTGTCCGGCGATGTGCAGTATCTCCTCCCGGATCCGGCCGCGCTGAAGCAGGGCAGTGTCCACAAGGCGCGTACCAATGCCTCCGACGCCGTGGTGCACCAGCTGACCGAGGTGCTGCTTCAGTTTGAGATCGACGCCCACGTCACCGGGTACAGTCGCGGTCCGACCGTCACCCGATACGAGGTCGAGCTTGGTCCGGCCGTGAAGGTGGAAAAGGTCACGGCCTTGAGCCGCAACATCGCGTACGCGGTGGCGAGCGCCGATGTGCGCATCTTGTCGCCGATACCCGGGAAGTCCGCTATCGGGATCGAGATTCCCAACAGTGACAAGGAAGTGGTGTCTCTCGGGGATGTACTGCGGTCAGCGAAGGCCCGGAATGATCATCACCCGATGACGGTCGGTCTCGGCAAAGACGTCGAAGGTGGCTTCGTGATGGCCAACCTGGCCAAGATGCCTCACCTGCTGGTCTCTGGTGCCACCGGATCGGGCAAGTCGAGCTTCGTCAACTCCATGATCACTTCGATCATGATGCGGGCCACGCCCGACGAGGTAAGGATGCTGCTGGTCGACCCGAAGCGGGTCGAGCTGACCGCGTACGAGGGAATTCCGCACCTCGTGACGCCGATCATCACCCATCCCAAGCGGGCCGCCGAAGCACTGCAGTGGGTGGTCCGTGAAATGGACATGCGGTACGACGATCTTGCCGCTTACGGTTTTCGGCACGTCGATGACTTCAACAAGGCCGTGCGAACCGGCTCGATCAAGACGATGTTGGGTGATGCAGCCGATGCTGCGGACTCCTCCGAACCGCCGGACGCAGCGCAGACTCGGGTACTCGCGCCCTATCCCTACCTTGTGGTGATCGTGGACGAGTTGGCCGACCTGATGATGGTCGCTCCTCGTGACGTCGAGGACTCGATCGTCCGAATCACGCAGCTGGCACGGGCAGCGGGAATTCACCTGGTGCTGGCCACCCAACGGCCGAGCACTGATGTCGTCACCGGGCTGATCAAGGCAAACGTACCCAGCCGGCTGGCGTTCGCGACGTCCTCGATGACCGACTCCAGAGTGATCTTGGATCAACCCGGGGCGGAGAAGCTGGTCGGCCAGGGCGATGGGCTGTTCCTGCCAATGGGGTCCAGCAAGCCGATCCGCATCCAGGGTGCCTGGGTGACCGAGAACGAGGTCCGAGCCGTGGTCAGCCATGTGTGCGGGCAGCTTAAGCCCACATATCGGGAGGATGTGACCTTGGCATCGGAGTCCTCTGCCAAGGTGGCTGAGGACATCGGCGACGATCTCGAGCTGGTGCTTCAGGCAGTGGAGCTGGTGGTGACCCTGCAGCTCGGCTCAACCTCGATGCTGCAACGCAAGCTTCGAGTCGGATTTGCGAAGGCGGGGCGGCTGATGGACATTCTGGAGACGCGCGGCATTGTGGGGCCTTCCGAGGGCTCGAAGCCACGCGACGTTCTGGTAACGCCCGACGAGCTGGAAGCGGTGATGGAGAACCTCAGGGTCGGCTAGCCATCTCGCTATCGGTCATACTGGGACGGCCATGCAAGTCTCCACCGCGTCCGCCGTTTTGGCTGCCGATCAGGGTCCGACAGGGAGCTCAAAGCCGACGGCAGTACACCTTGTCACGCTCGGTTGTGCGCGTAACGAGGTGGACTCGGAGGAACTAGCAGCACTGCTGGAGCGCGACGGCTTCAGGCTGGTTGCCGAGCCTGACGACGCAGACGCGGTGATGGTCAACACCTGCGGCTTCATTGAGGCGGCCAAGAAAGACTCGATTGATACGCTGCTCGCTGCCAGTGACCTCAAGAAGGCAGGCCACGCGCAGGCGGTGGTCGCTGTCGGGTGCCTGGCAGAGCGCTACGGCCGCGAGTTGGCCGAGGCAATGCCCGAAGCCGATGCCATCCTCGGATTCGACGATTACGCGGACATCGGTGAGCGACTCAGGTTGATCTTGGGCGGCACACGCCACCCGGCTCACCTGCCGCGTGATCGTCGCTTATTACTGCCACTGGCGCCTGCGGCACGGCCGGCAGCAGCGAACGGCGCAGCCATCCCCGGGCACGGGTCGATGCGTCTTGACACGGTAGGACCAGCAAGCGGTCCGCGCGTCTTCCGTCGCCGGCTCGACGGCGGTCCATCAGCACCGTTAAAGATCGCCTCCGGCTGCGACCGGCGCTGTACCTTCTGCGCGATTCCCGCATTTCGAGGGGCGTACGTCTCACGCCAGCCTGCGGAGATCAAGGCCGAGGCGGCTTGGCTGGTTGAACAGGGTGTCCGTGAGATCTTTCTGGTCAGCGAGAACTCCTCTTCGTACGGCAAGGATCTCGGCGACATCCGCCTGCTCGAGCGGCTCCTCGCTGAACTGCCGAAGATTGACGGACTGTCCTGGATTCGGGTCTCGTACCTGCAACCGGCCGAGATCCGGCCCAGCCTGATCGAGGTTATGGCGAGCACGCCGAAAGTCGTCCCCTACTTCGATCTGTCTTTCCAGCACGCCTCGCCGGGCGTGCTGCGCCGCATGCGGCGTTTCGGCGGTGCCGAGTCATTCCTGGGATTGCTTCAGTCGATCCGACGGTTGGCGCCGGCCGCAGGGATCCGCAGCAATGTGATTTGCGGGTTCCCGGGTGAGACCGAGGCGGATGTCGAGGTGCTCTGTGAGTTTCTCGCCGCGGCGGAACTGGATGCGGTCGGGGTATTCGGCTACTCGGATGAGGAGGGTACAGAGGCATCTCGGCTGGACGGGCAGCATTCGGCGGAGGAGATCGAGGGTCGCCGCGCGCGGGTGGCTGATCTAGCTGACGAATTGGTAACCCAACGTGCCGAGGAGCGGATCGGCGAACGTGTGCAGGTGCTCGTCGAGGAAGCCGACGAGGACATCGTTGGTCGCGCCGCTCACCAGGGCCCAGAGGTCGACGGTAATGTCCGCTTGATCACGCGGGACGGATTCACGCGCGGGGACCTGGTCGACGCCATCGTGTCGGACTGCGACGGTGCCGATCTGGTTGCCACCCCGATTCGGAACGAGCAGGTCCCGTTGATCACTGGATGGGTGCGGCCCACACCATGATCGACAACGAGCATCCCAAGCCCGACCGCGATGCGCTGGCGCCGAGCGAGACACATCCGGTTGGCCCCGTGGCCGAACCGGAAACCAGTCCGTGGAACGTGCCGAACGCACTGACCGCGTTTCGCATCATTCTGGTCCCCATCTTCGCGTGGATGCTGCTGGTTCATCCTGACCAGCCAGGGTGGCGGTTCCTCAGTGCCGTGATCTTCACCGTCGCGATCCTGACGGACACCCTTGACGGGTACTTGGCACGCAAGCACAACATCATCACCCGCTTCGGCAAGCTCGCCGACCCGATCGCGGACAAGGCGCTGACGGGTATGGCGTTCATCGGCTTGTCGATCATCGATGAGCTGCCGTGGTGGGTGACCGTCACGATCTTGGTCCGCGAGTGGGGAATCACGGCTTTACGTTTTGTAGTTCTGCGTTACGGCGTCATGGCAGCTGGCCGCGGTGGCAAGATCAAGACTGTGACCCAGGCAGTTGCGGTGATCTTGTATTTGCTGCCGTTGCCTGATAAGGCCCATATCGTCGCAGTGATCGTCATGGGCGTGGCCTGGGTCATCACAATGGTGACCGGTTTGGACTATGTCCGCGAAGCACTTCGTCTGCGACGTCGAGCACACGCCCGCGGATGAGACCCGGGCTGGCCGAAAGCATTCTTGCCGAGCTGGGCCGACGAGGTGAGACGCTCGCAAGTGCGGAGTCCTTGACCGGGGGAATGGTCGGACAGCTGCTCACCGATGTATCCGGTGCGTCCGCCAGCTACCTGGGCGGCGTGATCAGCTATGCCACGCGCCTGAAGACGACGCTGGCAGGTGTGGACTCGGCCACACTCGCCGAACTCGGCCCGGTCGCGGAGCGTACGGCCGCGGAGATGGCGCGCGGCGTGGCCAAGCGATGTAACGCCGATTGGGGAATCGCGATCACAGGGGTCGCAGGGCCGAAGGCTCAGGCAGGCCATCCGGTTGGGCAGGTCTTCGTTGCTGTCAGTCACCAAGCCGACGGTCTGATACGCGTTAAGGAACTCTCGCTGCACGGAGAACGTGCGGCGATCCGGCAGCAAGCCGCCGTGGCCGCGCTAACTCTGCTTGCGCATGCCCTTGGACTGACCGGCTCTTCATTTGGCGACGACGCGAGCAAGACCTGAGCGTGGTCCAATCTGGTGTTGTCAGTGAGGATGGGTACAGTTTCCATATGCGGTCCGAGGAACTCCCGGTGAAGCCGGTGCTGGTGCGCGAGCTCATCGGTGAGTCACTCCGCGAGGAGCGGGTCTCGCAGGGAAAGACGCTGCGGGAAGTGTCCAGGAATGCCCGTGTCAGCCTCGGATATCTCTCCGAAGTGGAGCGCGGTCAGAAGGAAGCGTCGAGCGAGCTGCTCGCGGCGATTTGTGCTGCGCTCGATCTGCCGCTCTCAGTCGTGTTGAACGTGGTCAGCGAGAAGATGGCGAGCTACGAGCGCGTGACCGCCCTGCCCAACGTACGGGCGATGGCGCAGGCTGCCGCCTGACCCTTAGATGCTGGGCCGTAGCCGCAGGCCCTGAGGTGTCATACGAAACCCTGCAGCCTGCAGGGCCTCACTCACGGGAATCGAGCCGAACACGTGCGCGCCATCGGCCCGCTCCACCGTTAGCTTTCCAAGCAGCCCCTGCTGTACTGATCTTGCAAGCGCCGCCGCCGCGGGCGCCAGCCGAGTCGGGTCCTCGGTGAAGGACAGCAACGTCCTACCGCCGCGTTCCACGTAGAAGATCAGAGCGCCGCCGACCAGCACGACCAGGGCTCCCGCCTTGCGGCCGGGGCGGTGGCCTTCTCGATCAGGCCACGGAAGCGCTGCACCGTAGGGGTTGGCGGGATCACACGCGGCGAGTACGACGGCATCAGGTTCAGCCGGTTCCTGCTGATGACTACGCAGTCGATCAACGGCCCCGGTCAACGCGAACTGGGCCGCACCCAGCCCTTCCACGAAATACCCCCGGCGGCATTGACCTGACTCCTCGAGGGAACTGAGCGCTCGATAGGCAGCACCGAAGCCACCTTCGGCGTTCTCGGTGAGGACACTGCCGCGGGTCACCACTCCATAGCGGTCCAGCTGGGCGAAGATATCCGAGGCTAGGCGGTCCGAGGCTGACGATGACGACCGCTGCACCAGCGACCAACGACCCGCCGTCGTCGGAGTGGTGAAGCGCGGCGTACGACCGATTCGGCCGAGGCCTCCGCCAGCCAGTCGGGTCCGGTGGGTTCTCGCGATCGGCCGACTGGGTCTCCTATGGGCTCCGCTCACGGCAAGGCTGCGAACGGGGGCAAATGTATCTCCGGTGATCAGGCCGGCCCAGACCAGCTCCCACAACCCATCGACGTATTGCGAGCGTTCGGCGACTGGCAACCCGGTGGGTAGCAGGGCGTCAAAGAAATATGCGCCGCCGCTGCTAAGGGCGGCGAGAAGCTCCTGGCTGCGATATTGCGCTGGCTCACCGCGTGAAGGTTGCGGTTCCTGATCAGCGACGTACCAGCGCACCCAGCCGTCGGAATCACCGATTGGCCCGTCTCCGACCCAATAGATCTCGCCTGCCGCAGTCAGCTCGTCGAGCATCGAAGACGAGTAATCGGCTACCCGCGCCGGCAAGATCATCGACTCGACGGCACTGGCTGGCATCGGATAACCCGACAGCTGTTCAATGGCGCCCAGCACAGCATCGACGCCGCGGCCTCCCTTGCCCACGCCCTGCCACTCGGCGAGGAAACGGGCAAACGCGACCTGCTCGACGGGCTCAACGCCCTTGCGCAGCAACGCCAGGGTGCGTCTCTTGATCAACGCCAGCACTTGACTGTGGCAGTACTGACGCCG
>JBKPTR010000089.1:0-10198 GCA_046735615.1 Actinomycetota bacterium | reverse complement strand
ATGAGGTCACGCCGCCCGGCCGTTCGCGTGCAACGACGTCATCCACCGGGCCGACGGATCGACCGAAAGACAGCAATCCTTGCGTCAGGCTTACGGAGAGTCAGACCCGGCGGATGGCGTCAGCCATATCCTCACTGGCTTCTGGGATTCACGAGCTCTCCAGGAAACGAGTCATCAAGAGCGCAGGAAAGGCCCTTAGTGTTATCAATACAGTTGCCGGCAGGCTCAGAGGTCCGGCACGCTTGCTTCAACAGCGCAGTCCCAAGTCCGGCCGCCGCCGTCGGCTAGCGCTTCCGTGGTAACAACCACGCCCTAGGGCACACGCGAGCCCTGCCCGCCTCAGACTCGCGAGCGTTGCAGCCTGGTTCCCCACAAGCGCGATGTCCTCGACACCTACGTCAGCCAGAGATCGCACCCGCTCGATGCCTGTCACAGTCATTTCCGCAGATTCCTTCCACCAACGGTGACATCGCGGATCCGGTGGATATACATGACGCTGCCTCCCGCCGCTCGGAAGGGGTGGCGAGCAGCCCCCAAAGTCGGGCACCGTTGGGACGCACGCAGCTACCTGGTCTTTAGGCGACCGGCTCGGGGACGTAGCTGCGTGCGACGTCGATCCCGATGAATTCGGGGCCGAGCGCCTTGGCGGGCGTCGGGCCCAGCCTCTCGGCGAAGAACCGGTCGGCGTGCTCCTTAGACTCCCAGAGCGTGACGATCCGGAGCTTCCCGTCGGCAGTCCCGACATAGTGCGCCTCGAGACCGGCGGGTCTCTCGCCCAGCTGGGCGCGCACCTTGTCGAACTGCTCGATCCATCCGAGTGGCAGGGTAGCGACCGTAATCCACTGCATGGCTGTCCTCCTTGTGTTTGCGACCGCCTGAACCGGGGCAAGACCAGCCAGGCGCAGTGCAGGACATCGATGGCTCGCCAGGCCCTGGACCCGATCAGCCAGGAACACATGGCGGTTGGCGCCGAGCGCTTTCGTCGGTGATCTCTCTGTCGCTCACGAAACTCTTGTCAGTGGACTTGGTGATTCGGGCCAAAGCAGGCCTAACGGCGCGACGCGCTCCAGCTCAACAACATCCCGGCCGGACTGGTATTGATCACGCGGTCTTCCGTGACACCACACTCCGCGGCGCGGTCGCAGCCGATGTACTGCCACTCGAGCTGACCCGGTGCGTGTGCATCGGTGTCGATTGAAAAACGGCAGCCGATGTCGACGGCCAGCTTGAGCAGACTGCGCGGCGGGTCTTTGCGCTCCGGTCGGGAGTTGATCTCGACTGCGACGTCGTTGTCTCTGCACGCGGCAAAGACGGCCGCATGGTCGAACTCGGACTGCGGACGTCCACGGCCGACAACGATGCGACCGGTGCAATGTCCCAGGATGTCCATGTTCGGGTCTTCGATTGCCGCGAGCATGCGCTTCGTCATCACGTCGCCGGGTGAACGCAGTTTGGAGTGCACGCTCGCGACGACGATGTCGAGTGCCACGAGCACGTCCGGGGTCTGATCGAGAGTTCCGTCCTCGTTGATGTCAACCTCGATGCCGCTAAGAACACGAAATGGTGCCGCTCCGGTCTCTGCTTCAGCGGCAAGTTGACCGTTAACGCCCTCGATCTCTTCGAGTTGTCGCATTAGGCGCTCAGTCGAGAGTCCGTTCGCAACGGTGAGGTTTGGGGAGTGATCGGTCATGACGATGTACTCGTGACCCAACGAACGCGCAGCGTGCGCCATCTCGATGATGGAACTGCCGCCGTCGGACCAGAGCGAGTGCGTGTGACAGTCACCTCGCAGCGCCCGCCGAAGCGCATCGCCGGCAACAGCGAACGGTTGCGGCTCCGCTTCCAACTTCGCGAGGTATTCGGGGACTTTGCTCGCCAGTGCTTCCAGGATCACGGCCTCTGTCGCTTCACCGATTCCCTTCAGGGAGCGAAGCCGCTTGTCGGTGGCCATGCGTTCCAATTCGCCGGGTTCGAGCGCAGAGATTGTCTCGGCGGCGCGACGGAATGCAGCGACGCGATACGTCGGCGCCTGTGATCGCTCTAACAGAAACGCGATTCGCTTCAGGGCCTCCACCGGGTCCATGAGGTCTGAGCCTAGGGTGACTTGTGCTGTTGAGCTGACAGATGGCGGGTTCGAGGAGCTGTTGCGGGCCGGGCTTGATTCGATCCCCAATGACCTGCCGCGCGGGCATCGTGGCGCGGGTCGACTTTACGTAGTCACCTTCGCCGCCCTATGGTTTGGGCTACTTCCTCAGACGGCCTCTCGGCAGAGATGCGGACTGGCCGGCTAAGGCACTGTCCTCCGGAGAGGCTCGACGCCCCAAAAGTAATGCCGGCGACCAGGTCCGAGTTGCCAATCAGGCTCGGCCCTCCCCGAGTCACCAATGCAGATCTCGGAACCTTGGTTCATGCGAAGTCGAAGCCAGCCTGATGTCAACGATGCAAAAGTCTGCTGGGCCACCCTTCGCATCCCGGTATAGGCGAAATCAGGACGCGGAGTACCGACGCTGCCGCAGATGTCTGGTTTGGAGGCCCGGCCCCTATCGGGTCATGGGGCTCCGCCTGAACACCGCTTAGCCATCGGGAAGGTTGTTCGTACAGGCTGGTGGGTATTTCTGTCAGGTGACATCCGCGACGCAGCAGCTTGCGCCTGCTCTAGATATCGACGCCCGCCTCACCGAGATCGAGCGCAGCTTGAACCTGCTGCTCAACGTCACGCCGGTCAATGCAGCAGATGCATGGGCGGACTTCGAACGGAGTGACTTCGGGACGGTCCCCACCCTCCGGCTCAGACCGCTGGAATTCGAGCCGGACCTGGTGCGACGTGACCTCTACAACCTCGAGATCGAGAACGTAACCGACCCTGCGCTGCACGCACTCTTCCGGGCGAAACGAGACGAGATAGCAAGACAGATCACAGCCTTGGAGGATCGCGACACTTCACGGTTCGTGTATGGGTCGCTACAGCTCTACGGAGGGATCGCCCAGCCTCTCGCGTCCGCCGCGGAGGAACTGCTCGAGACCATCCCAGCCCGAGCTCCCAGCACCCGGAGCGTCACGGCCGGGGTGTTCGCGGAGGCGGCTCGTGCGGAGTTCGATCGATACCGTGCCGTGTATCTAGACTTCCCGGCTCACATCGAGGTACGCGACGACATCTCCGAACTGATGGTGTCGTTCGGCCGGCTGCTCATCCCCGAAGCCGCCGCTTTCAGGGCGGACCGCGTCGAGCCCTTGCTGCATCACGAGGTCGGTACCCATGTCGTCACCTACCAGAATGGCGCCAGGCAACCACTGACGCTGCTGACGATCGGACTGCCTGGCTACGACGAGACCCAAGAGGGCCTTGCCGTGCTCGCCGAATACCTCACGGGCGGATTGGACCCGCGGCGTCTCCGCGTGCTCGCGGCGAGGGTTGTAGCCATCGGCAAAATGCTCGACGGCGCCGGATTCTTGGAGATCTTCGAATCGTTGCGGGCAGAACATCGGATACCGGCGAGGACTGCTTGGTCCATCGCCATCCGAGTCGTCGTCGGGGGCGGTTCCGTGAAGGATGCGATCTACCTCCGTGGGATCACGCGCATCCTCGAAGCCCTCGCAGAGGGCAGCAGCCTCGATGTCCTCTTCGTCGGCAAGCTCGCGTTGGACCACATCCCGTTGATCCAGGACCTGCTCGACCGCGACGTGCTCCAAGCACCATGGGTCCGTCCACGCTGGCTGGACGTGCCCGGGGCTCAGGAGCGTCTGGACAGGCTGCGCGCGGGCGCGTTGGTCACGGACCTGTACGAAGGAGATGTGTCGGTATGAGGCTTGCCTTCTTCGTCAACGACGTCGCTGCCGAGATAGACGAGTACACGACTACGCGGCTGGCGAGGGCCGCGGCCCAGGGCGGGCATGAGGTTTGGTACGTCGGGGTCGGAGACATCGAGCTCGGGGAAAGCGATGGGCAGCTCTTGGCCCGGGCTCATGCCGCAGAGTTCGACAAAGACGACACACTCGAAAGCTTCATGAAGCGCATCAAGGAGCGCGACGCCGAACGGATCGTCATGGACGACCTCGATGCCTTGTTCCTGCGAAACGAATCGATCGACGACCTGCAGGAGCGGCCGTGGGCAAGTCCACTGGGTGTGGTCTTCGGCCAGATGCTCAAGGCTCGAGGCGTAACGGTGGTGAACGACCCGATGTCCCATCTACGCGCAACGAGCAAGCTCTACCTGGAGGAGTTCCCCGAGAAGATCCGACCGCGATCGCTCGTGACGCGCGACCCGGAAGCGATCGAGCGGTTCGTCGGCGAGGTCGGCCACTCCGTCGTCAAGCCTCTGTACGGAGCCAAAGGTCGGAACGTGTTCATGATCGAGGACGGGAGCGAAACGAACCTCGCGCAGATGACAGAGGCCGTGCTAGAGGACGGCTACGCGATCGTTCAAGAGTTCGTCGACGGCGGTGAAGACGGCGATGCCCGGATCTTCCTGCTCGAGGGACAGATCCTCGAGCGCGACGGGAAGCTGGCAGCCTTCCGGCGAGTGCCCACGGGTAACGACCCGCGGGCCAACATCAGCGCGGGCGGACGCTCGGTCCCTCTCGAGATCGGTGACGCGGAACGCGGAATCGTGGAGGCGATGAGCAAGAAGCTCGTGGCCGACGGCATGTACTTCGTCGGCATCGATGTGATCGGCGACAAGGTGGTGGAGATCAACGGGGAGAGCCCGGGCGGGATGCAGAGCGTCGAAAGGCTCTACGAAATCGACGTCTGCCCAACCGTCATCGAAGCCCTGGAGCGCCGCACCGGCTCAAAGTCCTGAGCCATTGGGCCATCCGGACGCTGCAGCCGTCCACGTCTCGAACGGCCTTCTCGCTGGGTAGGACGTCGTGCTCCGCTGCGAGAGGTATGGGTCGCAGGTCGCCCGACAGGTCGGCCGCGTGCGGTAGCGCGTAATCGCTATCCGCGCGTACCCCCGCCGGATCGAACGTCGAGCGCTTCATACGCCCTCGAATGCGGAGCGGCGATCGCCGGTCAGCTGCAGTGGCGCCACTCCAGTGAGATTGACCGACTGCTCACCTCGAGGCGCTTGGGCATTGGTCATATCTGTTTCCGGACTGCGTGGGGTTTGAAAACGAACCGTACGCGCTCGGCCGGACTTGGTAGCTGCCAGCGTCTGCTACAGGGGGAACGCGGCGACGTCAAGGCTCAGCCGATCAATGCCGAGACTCCGAAGGCTATGGCCAGATAAAGCAACATCCGCCCGAGGAGGACGGCCACACCGAATGGAATGACCGACATCCGGGTCGCGGGTACGGCCAGGGTCACTGCGTACAGCGGCGGAATGGCGAGAAAGGCGGAGAGGAAGACGATGGGCACTCCCCACCGGTGTTCACCCAGGAGTCCCAGCAGCCGGTCCGACCAGGCCCTGAGCCTGGTCCGAACGCGACCTGCCGGCTTGCGGGGGCGCTCGCGTCGCTCGCGTAGCCGTCGCACCGGACCGGAACGACCGCCCCGGCGGAGGGCGAGCACGGTGCCGACCTTGCCGATGGTCTGTCCGACAGCGCAACCGACCGCTGTCGTAACCTCCTCGGTGAACCCACCGACCTGAGACGCCACGATGTAGATCTCGCTGTTGAAGATCGGCACTATCGAAGACAGCAGGCCGTACCCGACCGAGACGAGGAATTCGATCAGCGGTCGCCAGTTCACGCTGGCACCTTCAGGACGCCCGTCAACCAGGCACGGAGACATCTCACCGTTGTCGCCTCGACGTCGCTTCGCTGCAGACTGTGCCAATGAGCGAGGCCGACCCGGTCTGATCAGTCATCTGCGGCCCGCGTAACTGCATCCACTCCCGTTTGACAGATCCTCGTTGAGTCGAGTCAGTGCCCGGCAGTCTCAACCATGGCAGCGCTGGTGCGGTAGCGGCAAGGTCTCCCCCGAATCAGTCGACCAGCTGGCCAGCAACGGCCCGCCGTCTACATCCAGCCAGGCACAGCACCTGGGCCCGACCTCGTCACCGGACGAGGCGGTCCAGCCGAATCGGCGCCGAGTCCAGGGCAACGTGTCAGGCCCACGCTCCGGTCGTCATAGAGTGTGCGCCCTAAGTCTCATCGCAGCGCACGCTCGGGTTCCACATCTCGAAGGTGCCGGCAGGGTTGTCGCTCCAGACCCATGCGTGCAGCGAATAGAACGGCGGCAGACCGTACCTGTTGGGTGCGTCGGTGAAGTTGAACTGCTGCCCGAAGAGCATCGGCGGTGCCGGAGTAACCGGGTTTCCGAGCCCCAGACTGGGCGGCTGGCGTTGCTTGACATCCCAGTCGGACTTGATCACCACATACTCCAGCGCTGCCAGGTGTAGCCCGCCATGCCGGTCAGGCGCTAGACCAGAGCCTCAGGATGCTTGGCATCGATAGCAGGGTCCTTCACCAGATCGCCCTTGACGTAGTGCACTCCCATCGCACCCATCTGCGCCTCGGCGATGCAGGTGATTCCGGCAGCATCGGCCAAGATCGAATAGCCGGCCTGCTTCGCTACGGTGAGGTTGTAGGACTTGGCCGTGGCCGAGCGAGCCGGGGCAGTCACCGACACTTCGGCCTGGTGCTGCTCGCAGGCGAACGCGGCAACCGCTTGAGCCATGAGCACGACGACACTGGTAGCCGCCACAAGGCTGAGCTCCCATATTGGGCCGGACATTTCGTGGCCACCGAGATCAAGGAGCGATTGCCGCCTCGATCGCGACTCGCGCTATTTCATGGCGGAATCGAAGATCATCTCTGTCCTTGATCAACAGACCATGGCTGATCAGCTCATCCACGACGAGCGGATTGTGGACCAACGACACCAGCAGCCCGGACTGCATCCGCGAGCCCATCAGCGCAGCGACCTCGAGCGCATCGCGGGCCGGCGTACTCAATGTCCTGGTCCGGCCGAGAACAGCATCACGGATGGATGCCGGCGGGGCGTCGCTGCCGGCCTCCAGCACCTCGGAGACGAAGAACGGATTGCCGGCGGTCAGTCGATGTAGTTCAGTCGGGTCAATCCCTGTGCCTTGCGCCAGCGTCGCGACGCCGGCTGCCGACAGGGTTGGCAGGCTGAGCCGCCGGGTCGCCTGCTGGCTTGCCATCGCCCCAAAATGTGAGCCGCAGCGGATTGTTGGCCAAAAGCCCGTCGTCGCTATACGTCACCAGGAGCAGCGCCTGCAGATGTTGGATCCGGCGGCCGAGGTAACTCAAGAGATCCAGCGTTGCCTCTCATTGGCCCAGTGGACGTCCTCGATAGCCACAACGGTGAAAGTCTGCAAGTCGCTGAGCTGTCGGAGCAGTGCGCCGTACAGCTGGTCTCGCTTCGCCTCAGCGCGGCAAAGCCGGAGTAGTTCACCATTTATTTGATTGGCGATATCAACCAGAGGCCCGAGCGCGGCAGGCGTAAACAAACCATCACAGCCCGCCCAGAGCCAGCGAGCCTCGCTCAACTCCTCGGCAAACTCCTCCAGCAGCACGGACTTGCCTACGCCGGCCTCACCCGAAATGAGCACCAGCCTGCCCTGCCCCCGGCTAGCCTCCTCCGCGTACTGATGCAGCGCGGCCAAACTGGCTCTCCCGCTCGATCAACCGCATTCATCGATTGTCCGCCGCATCGACCTACAAGGCCATCCTTGTTGATCAGCTGAGTAACAGTCAGGCACCATGAAACTGCTTCCACGACAGGTCGGGCCGGAAGAACGCCTTTGATCAGGCAAAGGTGGTCCTATGCTCATCCCAACAGCGTGGTCCCGGGCACGTGACAGCACGAGCCCAGGGCCCGCGGAATAGAGTCGGGAAGCAACATGCGCCATGGAACGTCGACTACCAAGGACCTGAAATCGGCCGGCGTGTCCCGGCTGCGTCTAAGGGTGGGCGTGTTGCTCATCCTCTTGTGGTTGATACCGTTCTGGGCGCTAGCGCCACACATTGCACATTCCCTCAGCGAGCTGAGCAACCCTCCATCCGTTGAGGCCGTCACGACAGCCATCGTCGTCGTGCAGACCATCCTCGGCCTGCTCGGGTTCTGGGTCGCCGGAACGGAAGTCAAGTCGATCATCAGGGGCTCAACGACGAAGCACGCCCTGGGAGCCCTTTGGTCGATATTCATTCACGGAAAGGTCCAGCGTCACGACAACGTCGGCGCTGATCTGAATGAAGGCCAACCACCACGGGAAGACGCCTAGGTTGTTGCGCCAGGAATTCGCTAGATCTGGGTGCTGAGCAAGCGTGTCACGCTGGAACAAACCCGGTTCGTGGACATTCGGCGTGGACAAGGAGAACCGTGTTTGATCGCGGGAGTACCTCGGAACTGCCTGGACCACCCGAGCGGCTGGCGTCGCACGCCTCGGTAACGATCCTCGGCGGCGGCGTCATGGGTGTCAGCACGGCGTTGCACCTGGCACGACGCAGGGTTGGGACCATCTTGGTCCTTGAACGAAACCTGCTCGGATCTGGATCCTCGGCGAAGCCGTTGGGTGGGGTCAGGGCGACGTTCTCGGATCCAAGCAACATCTTGTTGGCGCAACGCAGCCTCGAAGCCTACGAGGGATTCGGAGCCGAGTTCGGGGTCGACATCGGCCTTCGGCAGGTCGGATACCTGTTTCTATGCCGGACCGAGGCCGAGCTGGCCGCCGTCGAATCGTCAACGGAACTGCAGAACCGCGTTGGCGGCTCGTCGGAGATGGTGAGCCCAGGCCGAGCCGCTCAACTCAACCCTTTCATCGACCCATCGGTTCTCCTCGGCGCGTCGTTCTCGCCGCGAGACGGCTATGCCAAGCCGGGCCAGGTCGTACGCGGCTATGCCGACGCGGCCCGCAGCCTGGGCGTCGTCTTCAGCGAACACACTGAAGTCACTGGGATCGACACCCACGACGGCAAGGTGACAGCCGTGCGCACGAACCATGGCCTGGTGAGGACTGACACTGTGATCTGCACCGCCGGGGCCTGGTCGCAGCGCATCGGCGAGATGGCAGACGTCTTGTGCCTATTGTTCCGGTCCGCAGGCAGATCGGCTTCACGGGACCGCTGATGCAGCTCATGCCTACGGTGCCGTTCACCCTCGATCTGGCCAGCACCTTGTACTTCCACAACGCCGGAGACGGTCTGTTGCCGGTCTCTACGAGAACACACCCGATCACAATGCCTTGATCGGCAGAGCCCACACTCCCAGGAACTTCTTGTACGCGACGGGATTCGCTGGCCACGGTTTTCTTCAGGCCCCCGCCGTAGGCGAACTGGTCACCGACTTGTTCCTGGAACGTGACTCCTTCATGGACCCCACCCATTCAGGGCAGATCGGTTTCGCGATGCTGAAGCGCTCAGCGAAGTTCACATCATCTAGCCCTGGCGTCCTGCCAGTGTTCGGGCTCAGGCCCGTGGGATGTCTTTTCCAGTCGGTCGGTACTCCACGAGGAGTATCCGGCCGTCTAGTACTCGCTGATGCACCAGCTCAAGGTCGGCGGACGCCATGTCTGCGAAGAACGGTTCGCGGCCAGCGTCCCCAGCGATCAAAGGAAAGATCATCAGCCGCAGCCGATCCACCAAGCCGGCGCTCACGAGTTGTCGAGCCAGGGTAAGGCTTCCCATGGTGCGCAAGGGCACGTCTTTGTCAGCCCTTCATCTTCCGGATCTCATCGACAAGATCCTGACCACAGATCCGCGTGTTGGGCCAGACCGCCTGCTGCAAGGTCCTGGAGAACACAACCTTGTCCAGTTGATTCATCCGTTCCCAGGACTCGTCGCGGACCTCGTCCGGGAGCCCCGCCAGAGCTTCGTAGGTTCGCCGCCCCATGACCACGAGCTGCGGTGCATTGACCTCGGTCGTGATCCATTTCTCAAGCTCTGGGCCCAGATAGCCGAAGTATCCCGGTAGTCCGTCAGAACCGGCCCACCCATCGACCGCGAGAAAGATATCGACCGTCAAGCTGCTTCCCATGTTCGTTTCTTCCATCCCTAGCGCACTGCCAGGTGGCCCTACAGCGATGCTGGACGAGAGGTGGCACAGAGAATTGCCTGTGGTTAGGGGGCTTCGTTTGCGTAGCCTTCCTCACGGGCTCGGCGGATGAGCTCAGGATTCAACGGTCCCTCACCGACTGCCGCGTCGACCTCCACCTCGGCGCCCGAGATGTGCTCGTGCATCCAAGGATCGGCGGTTTGCTCTGCCTCAATACCGTGGGCGGAAGTATGCGCGTCA
>JBKPTR010000088.1:0-5504 GCA_046735615.1 Actinomycetota bacterium | reverse complement strand
TGCGGTGGGGAAGCAGTCGGCGGGGGACTGCGCTGCCAGCACCGGTACGGGCGCCTCACCATTGCGTCCGAACATGACCTGCAGCAGGTCGGCTTGTTCGGTCTTGGTGGGCATACCGGTGCTGGGCCCGGCACGCTGTATGTCACAGATGATCAAGGGCAGCTCGGTCGCTACCGCCAGCCCGATGGTCTCCGACTTCAGTGCCATACCAGGGCCGGACGTGGTGCTGACACCGAGATGCCCCGCGAAGCTCGCACCCAGCGCAGCACCTATCCCGGCGATCTCATCCTCGGCCTGGAAGGTGGTGACGCCGAACCGCTTGTGTTTGCTGAGCTCGTGCAGGATGTCAGACGCCGGAGTGATCGGATAGGAGCCAAGGAAGAGTGGCAGACCGGCCTTCCTGGATGCAGTGATCAGCCCGTACGCCAGCGCCAGGTTTCCCGAGACCTGACGGTACTTCCCGGGCGGCATGGGCGCCGGCGCCACCTCGTACCTGACCGCGAACACCTCGGTGGTCTCGCCGAACGCATACCCGGCCTTGAAGGCGGTGATATTGGCGTCGCGGATCGCAGGTTTGGACGCGAACTTGGTGGCCAGGAAATTGATCGTGCTCTCGGTGGGCCGCTGATAGAGCCAGGTCAGCAGTCCGAGCGCAAACATGTTCTTGGCCCGCGTGGCGTCCTTCCGGGTGAGGCCGAACTCCTTGACTGCTTCCACGGTCATGCCGGTGAGATCGAGAGCGTGCACCTGGTAGTCGTCGAGCGAGCCGTCCGTGAGCGGGTCACTGTCGTAACCAACCTTGGCCAGATTGCGCTTGGTGAAGTCGGCGGAATCCGTGATGATCACGCCGCCGCGGGGCAGGTCGTCGATGTTGGCCTTGAGTGCTGCGGGGTTCATCGCGACCAGCACATCTGGCCGGTCGCCGGGAGTCATGATGTCGTAATTGGCAAAGTGCAGCTGGAAGCTGGACACTCCCGGCAGAGTCCCGGCGGGTGCCCGGATCTCTGCGGGGAAGTTGGGCAGCGTTGAAATGTCGTTGCCGAATACTGCCGAGTCCGAGGTGAATCGATCGCCGGTGAGTTGCATGCCATCGCCCGAGTCCCCGGCGAATCGGATCACGACCCGATCGAGGGTATTGACGTGCTTCACTACTCTGCGTGCCTTCTTCCCTGGCGTGCCTCAGCCGCTTCTAAGGTCAGGGGGTTCGTTGGCTGCGATCTCCACTGAGGCTGCCGATTAAGTCCATGATAGGCAGGCCTTTCTGTGAATTAAGGGACTTCCAGCTCCTGAGAACCCATGAGAGATCCGGTGACGCGGTCATGGCGGCTTGCTCACGCTGGGTCGCATTACCGTGGACCCATGCGCTGGCTCGACTGGTACGGCGATGGGTCGCTGTATGTGCTGGATGTCGGGCTGGCGTGCTGTGCTTTGGAATTTGATGCTGCCTCGTCTGCTGCCGCGGTGCCTCTGCCGACTCTCGACGACCGGGCGCAGGTCGCGGTGGTCATTTCCGGCACAGTGACGGATCGGCTGGCGCCGGCCGTCGCAGCAATTGTCGACGGCTGCGAGCAGCAGGCCGGCCGGCGGCCGACGGTGATCTCGTTCGGAGCGTGCGCATCATCCGGTGGTCCGTATTGGGACTCATACGCCGTAACTAAAGGGATCGATCAGTTGCTGACAGTGGACGCGTACGTGCCGGGGTGTCCGCCTCCACCGGAGGCGCTGTCGGCCCTGCTCGATCAGGTCGCCGGGCGGGTGCCGTCGTGATCGAGATAGCACCGCAGGGCTGGCTGGCTGCGGTTGAGGCGCTGAAGGCCGATGGATTCGACTATTTCGATTGGCTCGGCTGCGTCGACGAGATCGGTCGCCGGGACTGCCTGCGGGTAGTTCTTGTGCTCCGGAATCTGTCTCAAAGGGCCGAGCCGCGAACGCTGTGCTGTTCGCTATCACGAACTGATCCTCGGATCGACACCATCCGTGGTGTCTTTGCCGGCGCCGCATGGCACGAGCGTGAGGCAGCTGAACTCTTTGGTGTCGAGTTCATTGGGGGCGAGCGTCGTCGGCTGCTGCTCAGCCCCGAATTCGAAGGAACGCCGCTGCGCAAGGATGAGGTGCTGGCTGCGCGTACGGGGATGAACTGGCCCGGAGCGAAGGAGCCAGGAGAATCCGATTTCTCACCAAGCCGCCGGCGATTGGCGCCGCTTGGGGTCCCGGATCCGTCGGTATGGGGTGACCGCGATGCGTCGCGGACCGCGCCTGACCCAGCGGAGGTGGCCGAGTCCGCAGTCGGTGGCAGGGTTCGGCGGAGGCGTTCATGATCTCCCGAGAGCCGTCACATGGCTGGATCCGGTTGATCGAACCGGCCTGCACATCCTGCATGATCTGCGCACGCGAGTGCCCGACCTGGTGCATCAGCATTGACTCGCATACCGAATCAGTCGAGGGTTTGCCGTCCGGGGCACGGGACCGTACCCAGAATGTGCTCGATCGCTTCGCGATTGACTGGTCACTGTGCATGTACTGCGGCATCTGCATCGAGGAGTGCCCGTTTGATGCCCTCGAGTGGGTGAGTGGGCCGACGCAACCGGCTTCCACCTCGGACGCGCTGGTCGAGGAGATGGTGACGCGACCTTCCTGACTCGCCTGGTCCGTGCGGCGCTGCATAGTGAGTGGTGGCACGACGCCGGCTATCAACAAATGCTGAGTACGCAGATGGGATGGACGAAGGTGTTTGAAGATCTAGAAGGTCAAGTCGCTGTGATCACAGGTGGAGCTCGAGGGCTCGGACTCAGCATGGCCCGAGCACTTGCGAGGTGCGGCGTCAAGATCGCTTTGCTCGACGTGCTCGCGGACGTGAAGAACAGTGCGGAAACGGTTCAGCATGAGTTCGGCGTGGAGAGCGTCGGTGTGGTGGCGGATGTCACCGACGACGACAGCGTCGCTGCGGCCTTTGCTGAGGTGAGTCACGCGCTCGGTTCGCCAAGCATTCTGATCAATGCGGCCGGCATCACCGTCTGGGAAGACAGCATCGATGTCTCTCAAGAGTCCTGGCAGCGGGTCATCGACATCAATTTGACGGGTACGTTCCTGTGCTGTCAGGCGCTTGCGCGGGCCTGCACTGCAGCTGGCAGGGGAGGCGTGATCGTCAACGTCTCGTCAATGTCGGCTCGCGTTGTGAACCTTCCCCAACATCAAGCGTCGTATCACGCGTCGAAGGCCGGCGTCGAGATGTTGACGAAGGCGTTGGCCGTGGAGTGGGCGCCGATCGGGGTCCGCGTCAACGCCATCGCACCCGGCTACATGCTGTCAGAGATGACGCGCCAGTTCACGACCGCCAATCCCGAGCTTGCCGAGCGGTGGAGGAACATGATTCCGGCTGGGCGGATGGGCGAACCCGCTGATCTTGAGGCGTTAGTGATCTTCTTATGCTCTGGTAGGTCTTCTTATCTGATGGGCCAAAGCATTGTCATTGATGGTGCCTATACCGCTGTGTGACGGTTGATGAACAGCTATGTGACCGTCGACCTGGGCGCCACGAGCGGCCGAGTCGTCGTGGGACGACTTGAGCGCGGTCGTCTCGAGGTGATCGAGGTGTACCGGTTCCGCAACGAGCCGTCAGGATCCGGTCGGGAACAACATTGGAACGCTGAAGAGCTCTTTGCACAGACCATTGTTGGTCTCCAGCGTGCTGCCGCTCAGTTGGACGGTGCGGCCGCCGGCATGGCTGTGACAGCCTGGGGTGTGGACGTCGGGCTCTTGGACAACAACAACAAGCTGTTGGCTCCGATTCAGCACTACCGCGCTGCGGGCCCAGAGGCCTCACAGCATTTGCTCGATCGTCTAGGAGCCGAAGAACTCTTCGCACGTACCGGCGTACTTCCACTGCACATCAACACTGTGTTTCGCATCCGCAAGATCGTGGATTGCGCAGGCGCCACCAAATCGGAGGGGGTCAGAGCATTACTTGTTCCTGACTTGTGGTGTGCGCTGCTGACCGGTGTCCGCACGGCGGAGCGATCGATAGCCAGCACCACAGGCCTTGTCTCCCTTCGCACGGGCACCTGGGACATGGGGTTGTTGGACGCTGTCGGGGTCGACGCCTCGGTCTTTCCGCCCGTTTTGGATAACGGCGCTGTAATCGCCAGGCTCCGCGAGGAGCTTGCGGCGAAGATCGGTGCTCGCAATCAATGGCCATTTGTGCTCGTGGCGTCGCATGACACCGCTTCGGCGGTGGCGGCGATCTCAGGTCGCCCCGGAACTGCCTTCGTGTCGTCGGGCACATGGTCGCTCGTGGGCGTCGAGCTGGATGCGCCGATCGTCACAGGCGACGCGTTGGCTGCCGGCTTTACGAACGAGGCGGGATTAGGTGCGACGACGCTCTTCATGCGTAATCTCACGGGACTGTGGTTGCTCGAACAGGCCATGCGCCAGTGGCATGCCCAAGGCACGAGCGTCACGATCGGGAGCCTGTTGCAAGATGCGGCGACTGTTGGTCCCCTCCAAGCAGCCTTCGACGTCAGCTCTCCGGAGCTCGTCTCCAGCGAAGACGCCTTACGCACAGTGCGGATGCAATGCACGACCACAGGCATGGCGGCCCCCGAGACACCTGCCGAAGTCACCCGCTGCATCTTGCAGAGTCTTGCGCTCACGTACCGACGGACAATCGATCTCTGCGAGCAGCTGACGGACAGACCCGTCGAAGAAGTCCACATGATCGGAGGCGGGTCACTGAACCCCCTCCTGCGCCAGCTGACCGCTGACGCCTGCGGGCGGCCCCTGCGCTTTGGACCCGTCGAGGCAACGTCGCTCGGCAGCCTTGCCGCTCAGGCTGTAGCGATAGGGAATCTGTCGGAGGAAGCCGAGGCGCAGGCAGTATTGCAGCGAAGCTCCGACGCGGGATTGTTGACGCCGTCCGACGATGAATCCGTACGGCGCTTCTGGCAGCAGCTAGACAGCATCGTCCCCACTCCCGGGAGCGTTGCATGACCTCGGCACACGACCTGACGGATCTGGTACAGCTGTCCCGCACACTCGGTGAGCCCTGGCGCCGATTCGTGATCTTGGCAGAAGGCAACACGTCCCACCGAGTCGCCGAAGATCAACTTGTCGTCAAGGCCACCGGGCGATCGCTCCGCCACGCCTCGGCAGAGGATTTTGTCGTGGTCAGTTTGGGCCGTCTGTCTGACATCGTTGACGATTCGGAAGCCGGCGACGTAGACGTGGCGCGTTACTTCGACGAAGTAGAGATCGAGCAAGGGCTGCGCCCCTCGGTGGAGGCCCTGCTGCACGTTGTCTGTGTCGTGGACGCCGGTGCTTCGACGGTCGCCCATACTCACCCGGAGTCTGTGAACGCCCTGCTGTGCTCCGATCGCGCGGATGTACTTGCCGGACCGCCGATCTTTCCGGACCAGGTGGTTGTGATCGGGCGTCGTGCGTTGCTCGTTCCCTATTCGGACCCGGGTGTGGTGCTGGCGCGAGAGGTACGTGCGCGCCTCGCAGAACAT
>JBKPTR010000087.1:0-13550 GCA_046735615.1 Actinomycetota bacterium | reverse complement strand
GTCACGTTGGCACCAAGAGCGTTCAACAGCTGTACCGCAGCGGAGCCAATCGCGCCGGTCGCGCCGTAGACGAGGACATCTTGCCCAGCTTGGATCTTTGCTGCCCGGATGAAGGAGAGGGCGTAGTGCGAACCCTCGGTGCTGGGAGCAGCCTCCTCGAAGGCCAGGTTCTTTGGAATGGTCGCGAGCGGCCTGGATTCCGGAATCGAGAGATATTCGGCATGCGCACCGAACCCCTCGCTGTATCCGAAAACTCGGTCACCGACCTCGAATGACCTGACTTCACTGCCAATTGCCTCAACGACGCCCGCAAACTCATTCCCGAGAACCGTCGCCCGAGGCCTGGTCAGCCCGCTCAAGAATCTCACGATGAACGGCTTCCCCGCTCGAAATCCGCAATCCGTGCGATTCACCGTCGTCGCGTGAACCTTGATCAGCAGCTCGTCGGTCTTGATAGTCGGCTTGTCTACTTCTGTGACCTGCACGACCTCAGGCGGGCCGTAACGGGTGTGGACTGCTGCTTTCATGGATGGACTGTAGCGGCGAGGTACGAGTCGAGTGCCCAGTCACACGCGGCCCAGCAGGCCGTTCTGGAGCCAGATGTTGTCAGGCGCCGATCGCGGCGCGCACCTGGTCCAGCATTTTCTGCTCGCCTTCGCTGACTTGTACGGCACCGAAGCCCATGAACCCGCCCTCCTTGGCGGCGTCGGCAGCGGCCTGCGCGGTCGTGAGTAGCCACTGCTTAAATGCCGATGCTTCCTCGGCGGTTGCCTTGGAGCTCACGATCTCACTCACTGCTCCCAGCTCGTCCAGGATCTGTTGAGCAGCCTGCGGCTTGAAGCCGCTGATCGGGCTCTGTCTCTGCTGCGTCATCGACTGAATATCCAGGGCGATCTCGGCGAGCAGTTGCTCACGGGTGGGCGGATTCGTCGCCGACTTCATCGTCGTCATGGTCTCTTTGGACATCTCTATGGGACCACCGGGGTCGGCCAGGGAGATCGCCATCCCAGCCACGAAGGGCGCCCGTAGAACGCGAGTCCATTCCTCGTCGGTGAAGTCATTTTTCGTCGTCATGAGATGTCCTCTCTGCCCTGAATCCTCGCCACGCTAGCTTGGCATGTCGTAGCACAGCATGCCTATACCGAGCAGTCTCCGGCGAGTCCTTTGCATTGCGCGCAGGAGCGGTGGGCGGGGGAGGCGACAGTTAGGCTTCGAAATGTGTACGTCGACCACCTCCAGTTGACCGATTTTCGGTCGTACGAGTCGGTCGACCTACCGCTCGATGCAGGCGTGACCACCTTCGTCGGCGCGAACGGGCAGGGCAAGACCAACCTGGTCGAGGCGATCGAATATCTGTCGACGATGAGTTCGCATCGTGTGGCTTCCGAAGTGCCTTTGGTGCGGTCAGGCGCCGCCCGTGCCGTAGTGCGGGCCAGGGTACACGCCGGGCTCGACGATCCGCGGCAGCTGACCCTCGAGCTCGAACTCAACCCTGGTAAGGCCAACCGCGCCAAGCTCAACCGAGCGCCACTGCGCTCCGCCCGCGAAATCGTCGGATTACTGCGCACCGTGGTGTTCTCGCCGGTGGACATCGCAATTGTCAAGGGCGATCCCAGCGAACGCCGGCGCTTCATCGATGACCTCATCGTGGCGCGCTGGCCGCGGCTGGCCGGCGTACGCGGGGATTACGAGCGGGTACTGCGGCAGCGCAACACACTGCTCAAATCCCTGGGTGGCCGGCTTCGAGATGGTCGGCCGCCGGGTGAGGCTGCTAGCACCCTGGATGTCTGGGACACCCACCTCGCACAGACGGGTGCCGAATTGCTCGAGGCGCGGCTTACGACGCTTGCGGATCTGGCGCCGCATGTCAGCAAGGCGTACGCCGACATCGCGCCGACCAATAATGACGCTGCGGCCGAATATCGAGCGTCGGTGGATCTCAGCGCCCTTCGACAAGCTCAGGGCACATCCGATGGTCGGGGCACATCCGATGGTTGGGGCACATCCGACGCTCAGGGCACATTCGAGCGTGAGGGCGCAACTGATGCTCAGGGCCCCTCGGAACGAGGAGTGTTGACGGACCTCTTGACCAACGCGATGGTAGAGCGCCGGGTTGAAGAGATTCAGCGCGGCGTCTCGCTGGTGGGTCCACACCGCGACGACATCACCCTCTCGCTTGGGATGCTGCCCGCCAAGGGTTATGCCAGTCACGGTGAGTCCTGGTCGTTCGCTCTTGCCCTCCGAATGGGCAGTTTTCATCTGTTGCAGGCTGATGGGGTCGAGCCGGTGTTGGTACTCGACGATGTATTCGCGGAGCTGGATTCCGTTCGGCGGGAACGGTTGGCTTCGGGAGTGCGGATGGCAGAGCAGGTGCTGGTCACAGCGGCCGTCGGGGCGGACGTTCCCGAGCTGCTTGCGGGTCGCCGCTTCCGAGTAGCTGATGGTGATGTGACGCCCGATGTCTGAGGAGCAGCGACCGCAGAGCACACCTGGCGATCAGCCGCAGCACGATCCAACCGGCCTCGAACTTGCGCAGACGGTCGCTCGGTCGCTTGGCGCCCAGGCGCGACGACGGCGGCGCCCCAAGTCACCTCCGCGCGGCGTCGGTCCTCAGGTATCCGGGGCTCGAGCTGACGATCGGGATCCGAAGTTGCTGTCTGATGCGGTCGAGCGGCTGGTGGAGACAAAAGGGTGGACAACCGAGATCAATCTGCACACCCTGTTGGCCCGCTGGGCCCTGCTAGTCGGTGCCACCAACGCGGCACACTCGCATCCGGAGGGATATGCGGAGACCGTATTGACCGTCCGTGCCGACTCGACCGCCTGGGCCACCCAGCTGCGACACCTGGCCCCTCAACTGGTGGCAATGCTGAACGACCAACTAGGCGACGGCACAGTCACCCGGATCAAGGTTCTTGGTCCGGATGCTCCTTCCTGGAAGAAGGGCCAGCGCTCGGTTCGTGACGGCCGGGGCCCCCGCGACACTTACGGCTGACCGAAGTATGTGCCTGAGCATGTCGAAGGGCACCCCGTTTTACGGGCCTCGACAGGCGCCGTCCTGAGCTGGTCGAAGGGCTCAACGCGCACACACCCGAACCCCGGCCCTCTTAGGATGCTCGGGTGCTGTGGACCGACCTCAGGATCCTGATCTTCGATACCGGGCGCGTCTGGTGGCGGCTGTTGCCCATGATCATGGGCGTTTACCTGCTTGGCTGGCTGGGCTCTGAGCTCACGTTGCGGGTCGCGGTGATCGCCGGCGACCTCAGCGCGTGGCTGGCTTTGGTGCTGTTCGCTTTCAACTTCGTCTGCGTGCTTGCTGCGGCGATCGTGATCTTGAGCCGGGCCGGTCGCGAGCTAGGCATCAGGGAACTGCTGCCGGCCGACGAGCGGGAGATCGACGACCGTGACACCAGCCTCAGTCGGCTGGTCGCCATCACGCTGCTGCCATTCCTGGGCATGTACGCCGCCTTCGGCCAGGTGGCGGAGGCCGCGAATCGTTTGGTCACCCAGCAGTGGGTCCGGTACGGCTTCCTGAGCGACCAACAGACAGTGCTTGGTGCCCTGTACGACCTCGCCACCCAGCATCTTTCCTGGCTGGTGGCCTTGCTCGTGGGCGTCTATGTGCTGCGTCGGCTGCTTGATTTCGTAGCTGAGCGCACCGGCCTGCGCATTCTCGATCTGCTCGCGGTGCTCGTCGAGTCCTTCTTCATGCTCTTGGTGATCGTGGGAGGCATCCGGGTGCTGCAGACTTTCCAGGCGTGGTTGGAGGACCGGGTGCTGATGCAGTGGCTCGCTGAGATCAAGGCCGCCGTTGTTGGTTTTCTTGCGGTTTTCGCTATCGATCTGCCGGAGATCCTGACCCGGGTGACATCGTTTCTGTCCGAGCAGGTCTGGCCGGTGTTGGTCGATGTGGTAGCGCAGCCGATGTTGTGGTTAGCGGTCGCTGCGCTGGTCTTCGGCTCCAGGGTGCTTTCGCTCGCCGAACTTTGGCGCAAGGGTCAGCCGTACGCCGCGCGCATTCCTGGAGCGACCGCGTTCGCCCGCTATCGCGAGAAGAAAGCATTCCGACGACTGGGGCCGCCGCCGCGAGGCCTTCGGCTTGCCGCAGCGCGCTTTCAGGAAGCCTTTTTCGGCGACATCGACGACAAGTACCTGCCGGCGCTGCATGCCCTGCGTCTGGTGTTTCGCGCCGGGCCGCTCTTCCTCGGCTCGTACATCTTCGTCTACACACTGGTGATCATCGCCCAGAACTACATCGACAAAGGGATGAATTGGCTCGTCGGCGGCCACGAGGCCATGTTCTGGGTGCGCTGGGAGCCCGTGTTCGCGCTGCTCCAGGACGCCCTCACCGAGCCCATTCGGTTGTGCCTGCTTGCGGTGGCGTTCCGTCGCTGCCTTGAGCTCTTCGCCCAGCGGGCAGCCGCCCAGTCGGAGCAACTGGCTCGGCCTGTTGCTACGCCGGTCGCCAGGCGCACTCTGGCCGATGCGGAGGCGCACTGATGGCGCCCCGCGAGTCCAAGCTCGTCCCCATCGTCGTCGCCGTCGCACTTGTCGGGCTTTCGGCGGCCGGCCTCAGGCTCAGCGAGCCGCCCGAGGAGACTAACTTCGAGGTGATCAACGGCGTATTCGGTAAGCCGGTCAAGGTCAACAATGGCGAGGTCACCGTTACCCAAGTCAAGGTTGGGACGGCCCTCAAGCAGTACGGCGAGGTCCGGGACCGCACTGATGGAATGTTTGTGGCGGTCAGCGTGACGGGAGCAGCGACCGGTCCACAGCAACTGGAGCTCCAAGCCGCGCGCCTTCTTAACGGGGACGTACGTTACGAGGGCTACCAACTGGGTGCTGGGCTCAGCGCAGACCCGGGTTTCCAAACCTCAGTCGAGAGCGTCTTTGAAGTCGACCCTGCCCAGATTGACGATCTCACTCTGGAGATGGGTTCGAACGAGGTGCTCCACGGCTACCAGGAACGCGTACGCATCCGGCTCGGGGTGACACCGGCCAATGCCGAACAATGGCGTGCGACCGCCCAGGGTGTTCTCGAGCCGGCAACACTCACCATCAGGGCCATCCCGTGAGTGCCCCTTCGACGCGACGCATCCTGTTTGTCGTCGCAGCGTTCGCGGCCGTCGGAATCTACCTGATCTGGTGGGTGACCTATGCCGGTATCCACTACATCCCGCGCTTCAGCATGCGTCCGCCTGGTGCCAGTGGTGAGTCGCATGGTGCCTCGATACGCCTGCTGTCGCTAACCCGGGCCGATCAACTGAGTGATGCTGGGGGAGGCCAGCCAGCGCTCCCTGAGCCGGGAGCGGTGTGGGTCGTCGCCGAACTCGAGGTCGTGAGGCACGATCCAGTCAAGGAGTTCTTCTGCGAGGCTCAGCTACTTGGTCCCGAGGGTCGGCTTTGGTCTGTGGCGTCAGTACGGGTCCAGCGCCCGACGCCAGATTGCAACCGTGACCTTGGAGTCGGGCAGCCAGCCCGGTCCGAGTCGATCTTCATGGTGCCATCCCGTTACGCCGATCAACTTTCCGGCCTCGCGCTCACAGATAGCTCCTCGGCAGCGCGGACACCGGTGATCACTCCACCACAGCGATAAGGATCAGCGCCAGCCTCAGCGAGCGGAGCGAGCAATCTACATAGAGAGAGCGGAGGCGTTCTTTTCCTCTGCGAGCGACGACGAAGTCGACGGATTCCAAGCGCGGTGCGCAAGCAGCTCAAATTGAAGGGGGCAAAACTCGTACCGGAAGGTAGAACTGGTTGCCGTAGGTGCCGTTGTGCCAGCCTTCTTCCTCGCTGGCGAGATAGTGCTTCCCATAGACCAAATCCCAGACGACGAAGCGGATCGTTGGCCCAGGCCGATACGTATCGTGGTATTTGAACACGACTGAGTACGGGCTGAGTGGCAGGCCAGGCGTGAATCGGTGCCGGTCAAAGCCGGTGGCTTGGCCCATCCGCACGCTTTCCGGCACAGAGATTTCCTGGCTCGCGTCGTCCTTGCTGACAAACATCTCGCCGTTGCCCGTGTAGTTAGGACTGATGGACTCCGTGCCAGTGGTTCGGCCCTCGCCAACCATGACGACTTCCCAGTAAAAGGTGTCCTCGTAGCTCTTTTTGTGCTGCGCCGTCGCCTCGGTGAAGCGGAACCCATACGGGCCCGTGGTCAACAAGGTGCCGACCGGAACGGTCCTGAGAAGGTCGGTACGTCTCTTGAAGCCGCCGAATCCCCACACTGCCACGACCAGCAGCACCAGAACGAGGAAGATCGAGCCGTACACCAGCGACGCCGGAATGGTTTTGCGAGCCGGCGCCTCGGAACCGCTCTGACGGCTGGGTGGTGGCGGCCAGGAGGGATCGACGACGCTCCAATCGCGATCGGCTGCGTTCGGATGAGAGTCAGCTGGGGCGGGCTGCACCGGCTCAGTGTAGACAGCCTAGGTGTCGACTTACCCGCTGTCCGGGGCGGACCCAAGACCCAACTCTCTTCGTTTCAACGCCTCACGGCGCCCTGAGGAGTAGCGGGTATGTAGGGGGATTCCCTGGACGGTCCGTACGACCGCAGAGTGGCCACTCAGACCTTGCCAGGCACATCTTTGTGTGCCCGGAGGTCCGCCGGAACAGCCCATTTCAACAGGTCGGCAGGGTAGACTAGACAGGGTCGCAAAGGCGGGTGGATCGCCTCGTACGGCCGCTGAGAAAGGGCCATCGAATCCGCCAACGTGACCATCAAGAACCAAGAGAACCACAACTTTGGCGTGCCGCCTGCGTCACCCCGTTCACAGGGTGAGGTCCGGGCGGCGCACGTCTGACAGGAGTCCCGCGCCGGTGCAGCATTTCGATCAGCCCGACGACGTCAACCCGACCCAACCCGACCCCATCGCCGTCAATTCGAGGCCGCACCCGGCAGCAAATGGCGTCGTCAATCACATTCAGCCGGGCGTGTACGACTCGGAGTCGATCACCGTCCTCGAAGGGTTGGAAGCCGTACGGAAGCGGCCGAGCATGTACATCGGCTCGACGGGGGAGCGCGGCCTGCACCACCTGGTCTATGAAGTGGTGGACAACGCAGTGGACGAGGCACTTGCCGGATACTGCGACACGATCCTCGTCCGCATCCTGCCTGAGGGCGGGATTCAGGTGACTGATAACGGTCGCGGCATTCCAGTCAAGGATCATCCGAAGGAAAAGATCCCCGCTGTTACCTTGGCTCTCACAGTGCTGCATGCAGGCGGCAAGTTCGGCGACGGCGGCTACAAGGTCTCCGGCGGGCTGCACGGCGTTGGGGTTTCGGTGGTCAACGCGTTGTCGGTCCGGCTGGTCGTGGAGGTCAAGCGCGACGGCTACCGGTGGACGCAGAGCTTCTCCCTCGGCGAGCCGGACGGGCCACTGGAGCGCCTGGAGCCAAGCGAGGAGACGGGCACCACTGTCACCTTCTACGCCAGTTCGGACATCTTCGAGACGACGAACTATTCCTACGACACTCTCGCGGCACGGCTCCGGGAAATGGCCTTCCTCAACAAAGGGCTGACGATCACCATCGTCGACGAACGCCCCGACCGCAGGGATGAGGACGGCAACGCCTACGCGGACACATTCCGCTACGACGAGGGACTGATTGACTACGTCCGTTATCTCACCGGCAGCAAGGAGCCGGTGCACTCCTCGGTGATCGCGTTTGAGGCCGACCGGCCGGATCGGGGAATCAGCCTCGAAGTGGCCATGCAGTGGAACAACTCCTACACCGAGTCGGTGCACACCTTTGCCAACACCATCAACACGCATGAAGGCGGTACTCATGAGGAGGGCTTCCGCGCGGCGCTCACCAACACCGCCAACAAGTGGGGCGAGAACTGGGGATTGATCAAGAAGCCGGAGGACCGGCTGTCTGGGGACGACATTCGCGAAGGACTCACCGCGATCATCTCGGTGAAGCTGGCCGAACCACAGTTCGAGGGTCAAACCAAGACCAAGCTCGGCAACACCGAGGCGCGGTCCTTTGTGCAGCAGGTGGTGAACACCCAGCTCGGTGATTGGTTCGAGCAGAACCCCGGCGAGGGCAAGTTGATCATCCGCAAGGGTCAGGCGGCGGCGATCGCGCGGATCGCGGCTCGGAAGGCGCGCGATGCAGCGCGTGATCGTAAGGGATTGCTGGGCCGCAGCGGACTGCCCGGAAAGCTGGCTGACTGCCAGTCGACAGACCCAGAAGAGTGCGAGGTCTTCATCGTTGAAGGCGACTCGGCCGGCGGATCGGCCAAGGGTGGGCGCGATCCGCGGATCCAGGCGATCTTGCCGATCCGCGGCAAGATCCTCAACGTCGAGAAGGCTCGGATCGATCGAATCCTGCAGAACACCGAGGTGCAGGCGATCATTTCAGCGCTCGGAACCGGTGTTCATGAGGACTTCGACATCGCCAAGCTCAGGTATCACAAGATCATTTTGATGGCCGATGCCGACGTGGACGGCGCGCATATCCGTACCCTGCTGCTGACGTTGATGTTCCGCTTCATGCGGCCGTTGATCGAGGCGGGGCATGTGTTCCTGGCGCAGCCGCCGCTGTTCCGGATCGGCTGGAGCAATGCGCCGCATGAGCTGGCCTACACCGATGCCGAGCGGGACGCGCTGCTCCGCGTGGGAGCTGAGGAGGGCAAGCGGCTGCCGAAGGAGAACGCGATCCAGCGCTACAAGGGCCTCGGTGAGATGAACCCCGACCAGCTCTGGGACACCACCATGGATCCGAACAACCGCATCCTGCTGCAGGTCACCCTCGAGGACGCCGCCCAAGCCGACGAGATGTTCTCGATCTTGATGGGGGAGGACGTGGAGCAACGCCGCTCGTTCATCCAGCGCAACGCAAAGGACGTGCGGTTTCTTGACATCTAGAACGTGGGGCCGGTCTGGCGCGGTCCCGCGAACACCCTCGTCGCAACCATCCGCACCTCCGCAAGCTCCGGTGCTCCGGCCAGGCCCGTACAAGCTCCTCGGGTTGTTCCCGGGACCGCGCCAGACCGGCAGATCCCAAGGCCCGACCGCCTCCTTCGCGTTGCGCTCAATTCCCTCGCCCGCACTTGAAAGCGATTGCGCATGACTGACATCCCTCAGGGCCCCATCGCTGACCGGCGGGAGCCGGTAGATCTGCAGGACGAGATCCAGAAGTCCTACCTCGATTACGCCATGAGCGTGATCGTGGGTCGTGCGCTGCCGGACGTTCGTGACGGGCTCAAGCCGGTGCACCGCCGAATTCTCTACGGCATGTATGACGGGGGCTATCGCCCGGATCGCGGCTGGAACAAGTGCGCCCGTGTGGTCGGCGAGGTGATGGGTCAGTACCACCCGCATGGCGATACCGCGATCTACGACACTTTGGTGCGGCTCGCGCAGCCGTGGGTAATGCGCTATCCGTTAGTCTCCGGACAGGGCAACTTCGGATCCGCGGGCAACGACAAGGCCGCAGCCATGCGCTACACCGAGTGCAAGATGGCGCCGCTGGCCATGGAGATGGTGCGCGACATCACCGAGAACGCGGTTGATTTCAAGCCCAACTACGACGGCAAGGAACAAGAGCCTGTCGTACTGCCGAGCCGCTTCCCGAACCTGCTGGTCAACGGTTCCACCGGCATAGCGGTCGGCATGGCGACCAATATCCCGACCCACAACCTGCGCGAGGTCGCCTCGGCGGTGCTGTGGTCGCTGGAGCATCCAGATGCTCCAGCGGAGGAGTTATTGGAGGCGGCGATCGAGCGGGTTCATGGTCCCGACTTTCCGAATGGGGCACTGATCGTCGGCCGCCGTGGCATGGACGACGCCTACCGGACCGGCCGCGGTTCCGTGATCATGCGTGCCGTTGTCGACATCGAGGAAGATCGAGCCGGCCGAACCCAGCTGGTGGTCACCGAACTGCCGCACATGGTGAATCCGGACAACTTGGCGCTCAAGATCGCTGAACTGGTCACCACGGGCAAGCTCAACGGCATCGCTGACATCCGCGACGACTCCTCCGCGCGTACTGGTCAGCGACTGGTAATCGTGCTCAAGCGTGACGCGCAGCCGCGGGTGGTGTTGAACAACCTTTACAAGCACACCCAGCTGCAGGACACCTTTGGCTGCAACATGCTGGCGCTGGTCGACGACGTGCCGCGTACCCTCCGGCTGGACCAGTTCATCAGCTATTGGATCGGCCACCAGATCGAGGTCATCCAGCGGCGTACCCAGCACCGCTTGGACGATGCGCAGGCCCGCGCGCACATCTACCGCGGGCTGGTCATTGCCCTTGATCAGTTGGACGAGGTGATCGCCTTGATCCGCCGGAGCCCGAGCACCGAGGATGCCCGGGAAGGCCTCAAGACGCTGCTGGAGATCGACGACCTGCAGGCCAACGCGATCTTGGACATGCAACTCCGCAGGTTGGCGGCATTGGAGCGGCAGCGGATCATCGACCAGCTTGCCGAGTACGAGCGAATCATCGCTGATCTGATCGATATCCTCGCCAAGCCCGAGCGGCAGCGCAAGATCATCAGCCAGGAGCTCGCCGAGATCGTCGAGAAGTACGGCGACGAGCGGCGGACCGAGATCATTGCCGCCGACGGTGATCTTTCGAATGAGGACTTGATCCCCGATTCCGATGTGGTGGTCACCATCACGCGTGGCGGTTACGCCAAGCGCACCAACACCGACCTGTATCGGGTGCAGAAACGCGGTGGCAAGGGAGTACGCGGGGCAACGCTGCGCACCGACGACGAAGTTGATCACCTGTTCGTCACCACCAACCACCACTGGATCTTGTTCTTTACCAACAAGGGCCGGGTCTATCGCGCCAAAGTGTGGCAGCTGCCCGAGGCCGGCCGAGACGCCCGCGGCGGGCACGTCGCCGGGTTGCTGTCCTTCATGCCGGATGAGGAGATCGCGCAGGTCCTGGCGATCCGTGACTACTCCGCGGCGCCGTACCTGCTGCTGGCCACCAAGCGTGGCCTGGTGAAGAAGACCGCACTGCCGGCGTACGACTCACCCCGGCAGGCGGGGATCATTGCGGTGAACTTTCGCGAGGAAGACGACGAGCTGATCGGCGCCGAACTCTGCGGCCCCGACGACGAAGTACTACTGATCTCCCGGAAGGGGCTCTCGATTCGCTTCCCAGCAAACGATTCCGAGCTACGCCCGATGGGCAGGGCCACTTCCGGAGTAACGGGAATGAAGTTCCGTCCAGGGGACGAGTTGCTCTCAATGTCCGTCATCCGGGCAGGAGTGGCCAACGATGAGCGTTTTGTGTTTACGGTGACTGATGGTGGCTTCGCGAAGCGTACCCACGTCTTCGAGTACCGCCAGCAGGGCCGGGGCGGCCTGGGCATCAAGGCGATGAAACTCAACGAGGACCGTGGTTCGTTGGTCGGGGGACTGGTGGTGACTGACAATGATGAGGTCATCGCCATCAAAGCAAGTGGTCAGATCACTCGCAGTGCCGTTGCCGAGGTTCCGGTCAAGGGGCGTGACACGATGGGCGTCAGGTTCGTTGGGGTGGGTGGGAGCGACTCAGTCGTCGTTATAGCCCTCAACCCCGAGACAACAGCAGAAGCGGCACGACTTGCAGACGAGGCTCTTGCGGGTGATGATTCCAATTCGACCTTGAGCGTGGTCGAGGACGATTCCTCGCTCGAGCCAGGACCGGAAGTACCGCCCGTAACCCCGAGTGCGGTGCCTGAAGATGCGGGGGTCCAGGAGGATGACAGTGAGTAAAGGCAACGCGGAACAGCCCACGGCTCAGGTTCCCAGAGGTCAGAGCTCACCGACCCCCGTCGAGGTGAGCGCGGAGGGCCGTCAGGGTTCCCCGCAAAGCCCCGGCACGCCACGTCCACAGAGCCCGACTACGCCCGGTCTGCGGGATCAGTCCGGGAACAACGGCCCTCAGGACCGGACGCCAACCGGCCCCGCCAACAACGCTCCCGCCGCCAACGCTCCCGCCGCCAATGCTCCTGCCGCCAACGCTCCTGCCGCCAATGGCCCCGCCGCCAACGCTCCTGCCGCCAATGGCCCCGCCGCCAACGCTCCTGCCGCCAATGGCCCCGCCGCCAACGCTCCCGCCGCCAACGGCCCCGCCGCCAACGCCCCCGCCGCCAAGGTCCAGGGCCACGAGCCGGCGAGCCCAAACGGTCAAAGCAAGGAGCCCGGTCCACAACCAACCGCTGGCGATCGTCCGGTCGAGTCCCCAGATCCTTCTTCAGTCGAGCAGAAGCAGGCGCCTGCCCCACAGACCTCGCAGACCCAGCAGAAGCAGGCAGCGGCGCCGCAGAAGCAGGGGCCCTCCCAGACAACTCAGCCAAAGCAGGCGCCGAACCAGCCACAACTGCGACCCCAGACCGGCGGCCAAGTGGCGAGCGCTACGACTCAAGCGCAACCTCGTACTCCATCTCCGCCCACACCGGGGACTCCGGCTGCACGCCCGGCCGCCGGCGGTATACCCGTATGGGACCCGCCGCAGCCGCTAGCGCCCAGGCCGTCCATTTTTGGGCGCCTGGGCTTTGGAAAGAAGACCGAGCAACCAGAAGTAAACCCGGCTGCTCCGCCTGCGCAGCAGACCTCGGCTCCCGTCACGCCGCCGGCGACAACCTCACCGAGTGGGGCAACCGCGTCAATCACTCAGCCCGGTCCTGTTGCTCCGGCTGCGCCGCAGGCTCGTACCCAGGCACCGCAACAGCGCCCGGCGCCTGGAAGCCAACCTGGAGCTCCAACTGGTCCGGGAGCCGCGGTGGCTGCTGGTCTGACGGCGGCAGCAACCACCCAAGTTGGGCCGCAGGCGCGGACCGGGCAGCCAGGCACACCTCAGGGTCCGGCACGACCGGGCGAGACCACCGGTCGTACGCCTGCCGTCCAGGGCGGCACCGCCTCACCAGCGGGCCCGCCTGCGGGCCCGCAAGCTCGGATGCCAGCAGAACCGACCGACCCTGCGATGCGTGCGCCAGTGGGGCCAGGGCCACACGTGACTCTGGGAGGGCAACCGCTCCCGCCGCCGGTCCAGGCGTTCAAGGAAGCGCCGACGATGAGAAACATGCCCGTCGGGGCACATCCAGAAGCTGCTGTACCGGAGGCCCATCACGCGGCGAAGCCGAAGGTGGGCGTGGCCCGGCGAACCCGTAAGGCGAGGCTGCGGCTGTCGAAGCTCGACCCCTGGTCGGTGATGAAGACGTCGTTCCTCTTCTCGATCGCGGCCGGCATCATGCTCGTCGCTGCTGTCTATTCGATTTGGACGGTGCTCAGCACCTCCCAGCTCTTCGAATCGGTCAACGAGATCGTCCGCAGCGTGGTCTCGACACCGGGCGACACCACGCCGTTCCGGATCCAGGAGTACATCAACACTCAGAAGGTGATGGGCGTAACCGCCTTGATCGCCTGTGTGGATGTGGTGATCTTCACGGCGCTGGCCACGCTCGGGTCGTTCCTGTACAACCTGGCAGCCACCATGCTCGGCGGTCTGGAGATCACCCTCGCGGAGGACTGACAGGAGATTTGAGGCGTTCGCTTGGGATCAGATAGCCTTTCCGTTTGTGCCCATATGGGCGTATCCC
>JBKPTR010000086.1:0-7239 GCA_046735615.1 Actinomycetota bacterium | reverse complement strand
GGTGTCCACGCAACTATCACCGAGATCAACGTGAACAACCAGCGGCTCAAGGCGCTGGTGGAGATCCTGGGTCGCGAGACCCCGGTCGATCTGACCTTCCCGCAGATCCAGAAGGTCTGAGCGTCACGACAGCACACTGCCCACACGGTCGGATTGACCACAACACGATCACAAGAAGGATCCAGAAAGAGAAATGCCTCCCAAGAAGAAAAAGGTTGCTGCGCTCGTCAAGATTGCCTTGAATGCAGGCGCCGCCACGCCGGCTCCGCCGGTCGGCACGGCCCTCGGTCCGCACGGCGTCAACATCATGGAGTTCTGCAAGGCGTACAACGCGGCAACCGAATCCATGCGCGGCACCATCATCCCGGTCGAGATCACGATCTACGAGGACCGCACATTCACCTTTATCACCAAGACCCCGCCGGCGGCTGAGTTGATCAAGAAGGCTGCGGGCGTTCCGAAGGGTTCGGGCGTGCCGCATCGTGAGAAGGTTGGCAAGATCAGCCGCGACCAGGTGCGCGATATCGCGAACACCAAGTTGCCCGATCTCAACGCCAACGACATCGAGTCAGCCATGAAGATCGTCGAAGGCACCGCCCGGAGTATGGGTGTAACCGTCTCCGACTAACCGCCGAATTATCAGAACGTGTTGACCCATAGCTCAACTGGGTTCTGACAAGTCGGCTAGGAAGAACAACTCGTGGGAGAGTCGGCGCGGCTCTGACCACAACTGGCCATAGAAAGGACCAGCATCATGAAGCGCAGCAAGTCGTACACCGCCGTCGCTGAGAAGGTCGATCCGGGCAAGGTGTACACACCGTCCGAAGCCATGGCTTTTGCCAAGGCCAATAGCAAGGCAAAGTTCGACGAGACCGTGGATGTTGCGGTACGGATCGGTGTCGACCCGCGGAAGGCGGACCAGATGGTCCGCGGCACCGTCAATCTGCCCAATGGCACCGGGAAGACGGCGCGGGTACTTGTCTTCGCTACCGGTGATCGTGCCGAGGCAGCAATGGCCGCCGGCGCCGACGAGGTGGGCTCCGATGAGCTAATCGACAAGATCTCGAAGGGTTACCTGGACTTTGACGCCGTCGTCGCAACTCCGGACATGATGGGCAAGGTGGGCCGCCTCGGCCGCATCCTCGGGCCCCGCGGACTGATGCCGAACCCGAAGACCGGGACCGTCACCATGGACGTAGCGAAAGCAGTGAGCGACATCAAGGGCGGCAAGATCGAGTTCCGGGTTGATCGACATGCCAACTTGCATTTCATCATCGGCAAGGCATCTTTCAGCGCTGAACAGCTGTCACAGAACTACTTCGCAGCGCTGGATGAGATTGTTCGGTTGAAGCCGAGTGCCGCAAAGGGCCGCTACCTCCGCAAGATCACGCTGTCGACGACCATGGGGCCTGGTATCCCGATCGACACCAACAAGACGCGCCCGGAATCCTCCTAACGTCAGCTCGCACCGCCAGAGGAGATCGTTCGCATGGTGGTGCTGAGTTGGTTGGGGGCCATCGTCGCCTGTCTTGGCTACGGTGTGGCGTCGGTTCTCCAGTCGGTAGCCGCCAAGCGCGCCGCCGAAGTGGTTGGGCTGACAGGCCTGGCCTTGATCATCAAACAGGTGCCGTACCTCGTCGGGCTGGCGGCCGATGGATTGGGGTTCCTAGGCAACGTATTCGCATTGCAGCGCCTGCCCTTGTTTTTGGTTCAGTCGATCGTTGCCGGCAGCGTGGGAGTCACGGCCGTGATCGCCAGCCTGCGCGGCGCGCGCCTGTCGTGGAAAGACTGGACCTCGCTTGCCGTACTTGGCCTCGGCTTGATCTTTCTCACTGTTACCGCGGTGCCGACTGCGGCCGCGCGGATTTCGCTGATCGACGACTGGGTCATCTTGGTGAGCGCGATCGTGCCGGCGGTCGTGGGCCTCGTCGGATTCCGGATGAAAGGGCGTGCCTCCGCGATCGTCTTATCCTGCGCCGCGGGTCTGGGGTTCACTGGTGTGGCTCTCGCCTCGCGCGGTGTCGGTGCGAACGGACTTTCCTGGACCCTGCTGCTCGATCCATTGCTGTGGGCGATCATTGTGCACGGCGCTATCGGCATGAGTTTCTTCACCGTCGCCCTCCAGCGGGACGCCGTCACATTGGTCACGGCAATTTCGTTCGTTCTTGAAGTCGTCCTGCCATCGTCGTTCGGCATCATCTTGTTTGGTGATTCCATCAGCCCTGGCGACATGCCGCTGGCAATCGTCGGATTTGTGTTCGCGATTGGGGGAGCGGTGTCGCTCAGCCGCTTTGCCGAGTAGCGGAGCTCCCCTCAGATTGGGCGCCGGCAGCCGCAAGCGCATCGCCGCTGAGACGGTAGACAGTCCACTCGTCCATCGCGACCGCTCCCAGGCTGCGGTAGAAGTGGATAGCGGGCTGGTTCCAATCCAGGACCGCCCATTCCAGCCTCGCGTATCCCCGCTCGACTGCGAGGTCGGCCAGAGACATCAGCAACGCCTTGCCGAGCCCCGAACCGCGGTACTCCGGCGTGACATAGAGGTCCTCGAGATAGATCCCGTGGACTCCTTCCCAGGTAGAGAAGTTCCGAAAGTAGAGCGCGAAGCCGACCACCTGGTTGTCGCTTTCGACCACCAGCGCGTACGCCGCGGGCTGCGGCCCGAAGAGTGCGACCCGAAGCTGTTCGATTGTCGTTTTGACCTCGTGGGCAGCACGTTCGTACTTGGCCAGGTCGATGATCAGCTGCTGGATCCGGTTGAGATCAGATTCCCGAGCCTCGCGTACACCAGGATGCATCGGCCCATCCTCACAGCAAGTGGTCACAAGCGACATGGACCAAGCGGAATCCGTTGTCGCCTGTGACCACTTTCGGTCTGCGCAGCCGCGTACGGTCAGCCGGGCTGGCATGCACCCATATACGGCATGTGGCTCATCTTGATATAGGACACCTTCTTGCCCGGGTGCGGAGCGTGGATGACCTCGCCGTCGAGCCCTTCTTGATCGGGCTGTACGTCTGGAAGGTGGCGTTGCACCGTGTTGCAGCTCCGGCTGGAATCGTGGTCACGATCGCTGCGGTGGCAGCCAATGCAAGTCCGGTCACCAGGGACGCCGCGCTCTTCAGAATCCTCAGCATTGCGGTGATTCTCCCCCGAGTGAGACCACACCAGCCCCGCCTGATTGACCTCGTGTCGAATCGGCTGGCGATGGTCTGGCGTTTTGGCTTTCGACTCGTGGGCCCAGTCCGCTGATTTGGCTGGCGCTTTGCGCCGCCGGTACAGTATTCGCTGCCGAAGACCGCTGGTTGGTTGAACCGTCAGGCTCGACCCGAAGTGTCCGTACCAGAACAACGGGCGGCCCGCGCAGGTGAGTAAGAGTGTGGTGGAAGACGTCAGCCTTCCCATTGCCCTTTGCTGCCGTGCGCGCAAAGGGCTTTCTCGTTCTCGACGGCCGACCAGCCCTTCGGAGCGCTGCAGACGCAGCGTGTGACGAAGTGGAGGAAACAAATGGCGAGGTCGGACAAAGTCGCCGCTGTCGCGGAGCTGGCTGACAGGTTCTCCAACTCGGCCGGCGTGGTGTTGACCGAGTACCGCGGACTGTCGGTGAAGGCACTCATTCAACTGCGCCGCTCGCTCGGCGATGACGCCAGCTATGCGGTATCGAAGAACACGCTGACGACAATCGCGGCCCGCGAAGCCGGTCTTGACGCGATCGAGGAGCAGCTAGTCGGCCCGACGGCGATCGCCTTCATCAATGGCGACCCGGTTGTGGTGGCAAAGGGCCTGCGTGACTTCGCGCGCGCCAATCCGCAGCTTGTGATCAAGGGCGGAGTGCTCGACGGCAAGTTCATGACCCCGGACGAGGTCAGGAGACTGGCCGATCTTGAGTCGCGTGAGGTCCTGCTCGCCAAGGTTGCCGGCGCGCTGCAGGGCGTATTGCAGCAGGCCGTCTCTCTGGTGGCTGCGCCACTTTCCCAGGCTGCCCGATTGTTTGCCGCGTTGGAGCAGGCGGCCGGCGAAAACCCGGCGCTTCTCGCACCAGCGTCCGAGACGACTGCGGAGCCGTTGAACGAGGAGCTTGCCGCTGAGGCGACTCGGGAGCCAACGAATGAAGAACTCGCCGCCGACGCGGCACCACACGCAGCGGCAGCTGCATCTGACGCGGGTACGGCGCCCGCGGCAGAACCACCGTCAGCACCCGCTGCGGAAGACAACTAGGAAGGACCCCCATCATGGCGAAGCTCAGCACTTCAGAGCTCCTTGACGCCTTCAAGGAGCTGACCTTGATCGAGCTCAGCGAGTTCATCAAGGAATTCGAGACCACGTTCGGTGTCACCGCGGCCGCTCCGGTTGCCGCCGCGGCGGCTCCGGCAGCCGCTGGCGGTGAGGCCGCGCCGGTCGAGGAAGAGGGCAGCGACGAGGTCGATGTCATCCTCGAGGCGGCCGGCGACAAGAAGATCCAGGTGATCAAGGAGGTGCGCTCACTAACCAGCCTTGGGCTCAAGGAGGCCAAGGACCTGGTCGAGGCCGCACCGAAGCCTGTTCTGGAGAAGGTCAACAAGGAGACTGCGGACAAGGCTCGCGATGCCCTCGAGGCAGCCGGGGCCACCGTCTCGTACAAGTAGCCGCTTGATTGGTCGTCGTCGAGCAGCGCCTCGCACTCTTGACGACGACCAATCTGTTGCTATCCACGTTGTGGGTGGCGACGGCTAGCGTGCCGATCGTGGATGTCGCCCTGGGCTTTAGGCCGCACACCGGATGGACCGTTGCAGTCGCCGTCGGCGGTGATGTGGTCTCGCCACAGGTGGTCGATCGCCGGGTGCTTCCGCTGACCGACGAGGAACACATACCGGCGCAGATCTATCACGCTGCGGTCGGACTGAAATTGGCAGCGGCTGAGAAACTGGTCCGCCGCGCTGAGGAGATCGTCACTCAAGTCACCGAGCGGGAGATGGCCAGCTTCCTCGCCGCACTACGCACGATTGGACACACACCGCTGGCTGCAGGGATTGCCACGACCGCGGGTGGACCGGAAACCCTGGACGCGCGTCCGGAGGGCGGTCGGCATGCCGATGTCGGGTACGTCCTCGCCGCGCATATGCGTATGCATGCGGCCGAGGGTGAGCTCTATGGTGAGGCGCTCGCCGACGCGTTGCATGACGCCGGGGTCATGGTCACCCGCGTTCATCCCCGAGACGTCACCTCGGTTGCGGTTCGCGGATTACAGCGGGATGCCGAGTCGCTGCTACAGACGGTTAATGCGCTCGGCGTTCCGCTCGGACCGCCGTGGCGCAAGGACGAGAAGGAAGCGACCCTGCTGGCCTGGGTGGCGCTCGCCGAGTGGCGGTCGACGACCAACTGACCTCGCGGCTGGATCAGCGCTCGACACTGAGGGGGAACTCAACCCCAGTGAATTCTTCGGAGAGCGCCCATAGCCGCTTGGCCGTCTCGACATCCGAGGCAGCGGCGGTGCGGCCGACCAGTGTGGGATAGCCACGGTGCTCCCCGAGACCGTCCGGGCCGACATAGCTGGCCCCAGGAAGGTCCTGGGTTGCAGCAAACAATGTCGGCCGCGCTCCGGCCTCGTCGCTCTGTGCGAAGAGCCGGTTGGCAATTGCCATAAGTCGGTCCTCCAGCCCTCTCTCGCTACGGAATTGAAGATTTGTTGCCGTATAGCCCGGATGGGCTGCGAGGGCACGGACACGTGAGCCGGCAGCGGTCAATCGCCGCTGCAGTTCCAGCGTGAACAGCAGGTTGGCGAGCTTCGACTGCTGGTATGCGGCCCAGCGGTTGTAGCTTCGCCTTTCCCAATTGAGGTCATCCAGCGAAATCGAGCCGCCCCGGTGTGCACCTGAGGCGACGGTCACCACTCGATCGGTGATCTGCGGCAGCAGCAAGTTGGTGAACGCGAAATGACCGAGGTGGTTGGTACCGATCTGCAGTTCGAAGCCGTCCACCGTACGTCGCTCAGGTGTTCTCATCACCCCGGCGTTGTTGATCAGTACGTCGATCTCGCCCCGCAATCCGTTGGCAAAAGCGCGTACCGAGCTGAGGTCGGCAAGATCCAGTTTGCGGACTTCACAGGCTCCGGAAATTGACCCTGCGGCCACTTCGCCTTTTGCCATGTCGCGTACCGCGAGCACGACACGAGCGCCGGCCTCGGCGAATGCCCGTGCCGTCGGGAGCCCGATGCCGCTGTTGGCACCGGTGACGATGACGGTACGACCCTCCTGCAATGGCAGGTCAGCCGAAGTCCATCTGGTTGAGGTCACGAGCTTGAATGTAGCGATGGGCGGCAACGTCGTTGTCAGCCAGGCAGCGATCCATCGTTGAAATTGGATCGGCAAGGCTGTTCATGATCACCCCAAAAAGTGGTCACGTACGACTTGATCTTGCGTGAAGATCCGTGTCGTACGTGACCGCTTTCAGGGGGAGGGACTCAAGTCGAGTTCGATTCAGGTCATGGATCCCTGAGCTCGAAGCCTTCGATGGCGGTAAGTGGCACGCAGATTACCGACGTTGGTACGTCAGCGGGCCACTCCTCCTCGAACGCCGTCTGGTCGATGAGCGGCTTTTGACCGGTCCCGGCCAGGGCGGCTCTACCGGTGACCACCACAGTCTCGCGATGGGCAGCGGGAGTGCCGCCATCAACGTCGAGGCTGACCTCAGAGCCCGGTGCGTAGTGCACGATGTCGTTGTAGTCAGGGAGTCGGACCAAGATCTGATCTCCGGCGACGGCGTACGAGACCACGACCGAGCGGGGGCCTTTGCCTGATTGATATCCGAGCCGCCCCTCATGATGGCTGCAGAGCCATGCCTTGCATTCATGTGTCGTGAGCCTGCGCGTCCGGGCTCCCGGCGACACGCGACCGCCGAAAGTAGGCATGATTGATCTCCTCGACTCTCCACCCTTATCTGATTGTGCGCCTCACCAAGAACCGTCCGCTAGTGGGGCAGGGTCCCAAAGAATTGGGACTAAAGTCCCCTTGGCAGGAGAAATGCCTGGCAACGAATTGTCAGCGCGGTCGTCTGGCCGACTGAGCCTGACAAGTCTGCTCAGCTTGAGCGCGCTAACACGGCGCGCCCGGTTATTCGACGGGGAATGATCTGAATGAACACGTTCCTGATCCCGGAGGCCCACGGAACAACACCGCCGACCGTCCACATGCGTACCAGCTGGTCGGGCTCGGCGACTCCCTGCGCCCGGCCCTGTACCACCACGCTCCATCCTTGGCGGCTTTCCT
>JBKPTR010000085.1:0-37450 GCA_046735615.1 Actinomycetota bacterium | reverse complement strand
GGCCACGCCAGGGCCGGGATGAGTCCGAGCACGAAAAGGGTCGCCAGCCCGAGCGCCAAGCGCTCGTGCCAACGAGTGATCAACATCGCGGCGACTGCGGCTTCGAAGATCACCGTAGCGCCGACGACAGCGTCAGATCGGCCGACCAGATGCTGTAGTAGCCATGGGTACGGAGGGATCCAGGCACCGTCAGCCAGCCACCGAAGAAACGACGGTGCCTGCCGTATCGTCCCAATGGCGTTTCCGACTGCCGCAGCGGCGAATCCGACTCCGACTAGCCGATTCAAGACCCGGCCTGGCGCCGGGCGCTCCCGCCTCGGTGACATCTGACGCCTGTCAAGCGTTGTTGTCATTGGGCAGCCTTCCCAATCTAAGCCTGGGACGTTTTGTTCGCGGGAAGGCCGAGCCGTCCTCGGGTAATGGCAATGAGGACACCGGCCCCGACCAGGTAGGTACCCAGCAGCACGACATCGACAATCCGTGAGTCAGCGGTTAACAGCAGATGATCTTGCGCAGCGGTGAAGCTGGCGTGTAACAGGATGCACAGCAGGACGCTCTGCGTCCGGTTGTACAGCCAGCTGTAGAAGAAGGCGAGCACGAGAGGCACGACCAATCCAGCTGGACCGTAGAGCGGAATGTGCCATACACCCCAGCCGAGACCCAAGATCAGCGTCCCCACCAGCGGAGAATGCCGTTGTTGCAGTGCGGGTAGGGCGAAGCCGCGCCAGCCCGGTTCCTCTTGCCCACCAAAGATCAACGCAGTGATCAGTAAGGTTTGTATGTACACAGGAAGGCGGCCGACAAGCACGGAAATGTCCGGTTGCTGGCCCGCCGCGACGAGCACAGCGTTCATGACTGCCATGATCAGCGCGGGTAGCCCAAGTGCGTACGCGTAGAAGCCGACCGATACCTGCCAGCGAACAATGCTGCGAAGCCACTCCCTTAGCGAGTCGCCCGAGTAGCGGATAGTTACGGCCGCTGCCAGCGGCGGCCCAAAGGCCCCAATAACAAGCAGGATGGTGCCGAGAGTCCCGCCTGCGAGACGCGACAGCAACCACAGCGGCCATGAGATGGCGTACGTCAACGCGAAATAGCAGATCAGTCGGTGTCGCTGAATCCATGTCGTGGCGGGAGCCTCTGCAACAGAAGACATGTCTCTCCTTTAGGGAGGTTCCATGTCTTCCAAGCCTTCACTACTGAGCCACATCTCGTCAGGGGCAAATGGAACCCCATGCAGGGCCTTTGGGCCCGAGGAGCTGACGTGCTGATCACGGTGCCCACCGGGTCATCAGGTGTCGATCCAGGCAGTAGCAAATGCCCGGCATCCGACGCGCTTGAGGCAGTGCGGAAGACGCTGGCCGAGCGCGGCATCGTCTTCGCACCCGCCCGGGCGAAGTTCGAGCTGCGCGAGCTCCGAGTGTCAGCCGGCTTCATCGACCGCATCGGTGAGGACAAGGTGTTCATGACCCTGCCTACGGCGGTGGCCGCCCACAATGAGTCGTACGCCGCCCCGTCCCGGCGGTGATACGCCGATGGCCGGCCCTGGCGGCCACCAGCGGCGGCTGCGCATCCATTGCCGTTGCCACCGCGGCCGGGCTGGGGGCGGCGAGCAGCCGCTCGATCGTCAGGCCGATGACGAGCTTGGGGTTTCGGCGTTATTCACGAGGTCTATCGGACTGCAGCGACTGAGCACCGGCAGGCCTACCACGAGGGACGTTCGGCACTTGTTATCCGTCGACAGGCTCAGGGCACACTGCCTGTGTGAATCTGTGAGCGGAGGTGGCAAGAAATGACCTGCCGCGTGGAATTGATCAAGTCACGTGCAAGCCTGCGCCGCGCGCGGCTAGGGATCCCGATGGCGTCTGATCAGGTCACTTCGACTGTTGGTCTGAGCGCGGCAGAGGCCCGTACGCGGCTCGCAGAGCTGGGCCCCAACGCGGTTGTGACCCAGCACCGCGTTCGGCTGATCAAGCGGATCGGCAATCAGCTCAGGGACCCGATGATCCTTCTGTTGCTGGCAGCGGTCATCCTCACAGTTGCAATCGGGGACTTCACCGACGCGGCCGTGATCGCATTGGTGATCGTGGTGAACACCACGGTCGGAGTGATCCAGGAGGTGCGGGCGGACCGCGCTGTCACCGCGCTCGCCAGCTTGAGTGCGCCGCGCGCCCGGGTAATCCGCGACGGCCATCATCAGGAGATCGCCGCCGCGGACGTCGTACCGGGTGATGCATTGGTGCTGGGCGAGGGGGATCTGGTTGCAGGCGACGCGCAGCTTGTTGAGTCTGCGGCTCTGCTGGTGGACGAGTCCAGCGTGACCGGTGAATCCGTGCCAGTCGAAAAGGCTCTCAAGTCTGGCGATCAAGCAGCCGACGACGACCTGGCGGCAGGCACTGTTGTGGTACGCGGACGGGGTGTCGCCACAGTGACAGCGACCGGCGCCGACAGCACTATCGGCCGGATGGCCGCGTTGCTCGATACCGTCCCCCAAGTCACTCCACTGCAGCGGCGGCTGCGCGACCTAAGCCGCATACTGGCGGTCATTGTGGCGATCTTGTGTGTCGCCATTGCGATCATCGGGCTCATTCGCGGCGAGCCACTCGAACTGATGGCTGTGACGGCGATCAGTCTGGCGGTGGCCGCCGTACCCGAATCCCTGCCCGCAGTGATCACCTTGAGTCTCGCCCTCGGTGCTCGTCGCATGGCTGACCGCCACGCCATCGTGCGCGAGCTGCCAGCAGTGGAGGCTCTCGGCTCTGTAACAGTGATCGCAACCGACAAGACCGGAACGATCACTGAAGGGCGCATGGTGGCGCAGCAGGCCTGGACTCCAATAGGCCAGGCGGCAATCGGCGGCACAGGCTACGGCCTCGGGGGCGACGTTGTGAGTAACGGTCGTGCCGTTCGAGCGGTCAATACCGCGGATCTCTCCGGGCTGCTGAAGGCCGCTGCCCTGTGCACGGACGCAACCGTCCGTCCTCCAGATTCGGAACATCCCGAGGGACAGATGATGGGCGATCCGACGGAGGTCGCCTTGATCGTTGCCGCAGAGAAGCTGGGCCTGCAACACGCTGCACTTGTTGCCGCTTCACCGCGGGTCGGCGAGTTCCCGTTTGACAGTCTGCGGAAGCGGATGACCACGGTGCATCGTCAGCCCACCGGCTACTTGATTGTCTGCAAGGGCGCTCCGGAATTCCTGCTGCACAGCAATCTTGTCTCGGCCGAGGATGCGATGTTGAAAGTCGCCCTGGCCAAGGCCCACGAGTACGCCGGTTTAGGCCTGCGAGTCCTTGCAGTCGCCGCTAGGGAATCTCTACGCCAACCCGGTTCGGCCAACGAAGCTGAAAGCAATCTGCAGCTGCTGGGCTTAGTTGGCATCGCAGATCCGCCCAAGCCGTCGGCGCGTGCCACTATTGCGCCTTCCGGACGGCTGGCATCACTCCGATCCTGATCACTGGTGATCATCCAGCAACAGCGAGCGCCATTGCTGCCGAGGTGGGTATCGCCGCCGGCCCGAACCAAGTAGTCGACGGGCGCCAAGTGACGTCCGATGATCAAGATCGGTTGCTGATTTCGCCAGTTGTGGGACGCGCCACTCCTGAACAGAAGCTGGCCATTATCGATGCCCGACAGCGTGCCGGCGAGATCGTTGCCATGACCGGGGATGGAGTGAACGACGGACCCGCCCTTCGGCACGCTGATATCGGCGTAGCGATGGGACGGCGGGGAACTGAGGTGGCCAGGCAAGCCGCCGATTTGGTGCTGGCAGATGACGAGTTGAGCACAATGGTGACCGCCGTGTCCGAGGGCCGCCGCATCTACGCCAATGTGCGGCGGTTCCTGCTCTTCGGCATGTCCGGGGGTGCCGCCGAGATCATGGTGATGTTGGCCGGGCCATTCCTGGGCATGCCACTTCCACTGTTGCCAGCCCAAATCCTGTGGATCAATCTGCTCACCCACGGTCTGACCGGAGTCGCGCTTGGTGCTGAGCCGGCTGACGAGGCGGTGATGCGGCGCCCACCCCGTCCTCCCGCCGAGAGCGTCCTTGGCGCTGGCCTGTGGAAGCGCATCCTGCGCATTGCGGTGCTTATCACGGTAGTCACTCTCGCCGTCGCCATCTGGGGTCTCGTATCCGGCAGGGAATGGCAGACGATGGCCTTTCTTACCTTGGGCACGATGCAACTCGGTGTCGCGATCGCCCTCCGAGGCCGACCCGGGACCTGGGAGAATCCATTTCTTTTGGTTGCCGTGGGCGCGGCCTGGCTGCTGCAGCTTGCCGCGGTCTATGTGCCGCCTCTGGCCACACTCTTCCGAACCCAACCGCTACCCCTGGTCGATCTCTCCGTCGTGGCTGGGCTCTCACTGCTGGGCTATGGAGGCATCCGGTTAGACCGCAAGTTGCACCCGCGATAGAGGCCCTTAGGCAATCACTCAGGATCGATCGCGGAACCCGCGCAGCCGATGTCGTGGAGAAATCGTCGAAGCGGCTGCCCGCCACGTGCAGTGGCAGCCACCAGGATGCGGCGTTCGGCGCCGGCGATGATGTCGCGCACCTGGTGCACCACGTCCGGATTCACCGAGATCGATGTAATGCCCAGAGGGATGAATTCGTCGCTGGTCCATCGGGTTCCACGGGGCGCGCAGTCACGGGCCGAGTAGCCGTGAGCTTCGGGACTATCGACCCTGCCACCATCGGTGTTTCCTGATCACCCTGTGAGTAGAGCTATGGCCTATCAAGGAGCCCCCACATGACGACCGTTGAGGAAGAGAAGAAGGCACTATTCAGAAAGGCGGTGCAGCGGGCCAGCCTGGCACCGTCGGTCCATAACACCCAGCCGTGGCATTTTGTTGTCCGACCGGACGCTCTCGAGTTGCATGCGGACCATGATCGCCAGCTGAGAGCACTGGACCCCACAGGCCGTCAGATGGTGATCAGTTGCGGCTGCGCATTGTTCAACGCCCGAGTCGGTCTCGCCGCCGACCGCGTCGTGCAGATCGACCGGTTGCCGGACCCGGCGAAACCCGACATGCTTGCTCGACTCACCGTGCTTGATGAGCCCGCCCCCTGGACGCCGCTGGTCAGGCTAGACCCGATCATTGACAGGCGGCACACCAACCGCCGGGATTTCTTTGATCAGGATGTGCCGCCGGAAGTCATCTATGAGCTGACCACCGCCGCGGAGCAAGAAGAGACATCGTTGGTGCAAATCGTGAAACCCGAGCACAAAATGGTCGCAGCCCAACTGTCTCGGGAGGCCGAGACTATCCAAAACACCGACCCCCGGTATCAAGCCGAGCTCCAAGCTTGGACGACTACCGACCTGCGCCGCACCGACGGCGTTCCGGTCTCCGCCATTCCGCACACCGATTCCCGTTTCGAGACTGAGAGTCTGATTCGCGACTTCGACGTAACCGGCAAGGGATGGCTGCCGAGACTGAAGCAGTCAAGCCTCAGCCATTGCCTGATGGTGCTGGGGACGACGAAATCTACCCGCTCGGCGTGGCTGCGAGCCGGCGAAGCGCTGCAACGCATCCTGCTGGAAGCCACCCGACTGGACTATGTGGTCAGCATCGCCAGCCAAGTAGCAGAAGTACCAGCCACCCGAGACCGCCTACGCAAAGACCTCGATCTCGAGCTACTCCCGCTTCTGTTGATGCGGATCGGCCAAGCCGCTCCAACACCAGCCTCCAACCGACGCGACCTAAACATGATCATTTCAGAGACTCGAGACTGACGCAGCCGCCCCAATGGCGTCACTTGCGCCGAAGACTCTATGAGTTCTGATCAATGGTCTTTCGGGGCGGACCGGGCAAACCCGCCAACCAGCTCATCCGAGTCGCACCGTGAACAGGCTCAAAAGGTCAATCGGCCATCGATGTCGAGGCCGGTCGGCGAGATAGCTTCGTGCTGTACGGACGAGTGATCTTCGGCCCTCGCTGCTAGCGCCTAGGCGTACGAGACTCGCAGTGTGACCCTGGAACTGACCCGAGACGAATTTGCTGCTCTCTCCGATGGCCAGCTGGCTGCCATTGACGCTTGGTGGCGCGCGTGCAACTACCTGACGGTTGGGCAGATCTACCTCAAGGACAATCCGCTGCTGGAACGGCCGCTCGGGGTTGATGACATCAAGCCGCGGCTGCTTGGCCACTGGGGAACCAGCCCGGGGCTTTCGTTCATATACGCGCATCTCTCGCGCCTGATTAGCCTCACTGGCCAGCAGGCTATATGGCTGGTCCTGCGGCCCTGCGTTGGTGGCGGCGTCTTGGCTCGAAGGCACCTACAGCGAGATCTAGCCCGATGTCAGTCTGGATCGGGCCGGCATCGTGCGGTTGTTCCGGCAATTCTCCACACCAGGGGGCATCCCCAGTCATGTGTCGGTCACCACGCCGGGCTCAATCCACGAAGGGGGTCAGCTGGGCTACGTGCTGGTACATGCCTTCGGATCAGTCATGGACAATCCCGACCTGCTGACGGTCGCCGTCGTCGGCGACGGGGAGGCTGAAACTGGGCCGCGTGGAGGGTCCTGGAAGGGCATCTCGTTTCTGAACCCGCCCGGGACGGAGCCGTGCTGCCGATCCTGCATCTCAACGGCGCCAAGATCGCCGGACCGACCGTTTTCGGTCGGAAACCCACCTGCCGAAGTGCGATCGCTGTTCGAGGGGCATGGCTACCAGGTGATCGATGTCGAGGGATCGGATCTGCCTGGCATGCATCACCGATTTGCGGCGGGGCTGGCCACGGCTTACGAGATGATCATGGAGATTCAACACAGTGCACGGGCGGCCGGCCGGGTGGACGTAAGGCCGCGTTGGCCCATGATCATTTTGCGTAGCCCGAAAGGCTGGACGGGGCCCGCGCAGGTCGACGGCACGCAGGTCGTTGGCACGTGGCGATCACATCAAGTGCCGTTGTCCGGCGCACGCGAAAACCGAGATCATCTGCGGCTGTTGGAGGAGTGGATGCGCTCGTACCGGCCCCAGGAGCTGTTCGACGCTGGTGCGCCGGTCGACCTCGTTCGGAACGCGAATCCGCTCGGGCCACTTCGGATGAGCGCGTCACCGCACGCTAACGGTGGGCTTGTCAGCCGCCACCTTGACATGCCTAACTTTCCGGAAGTTCAGCCTGACAGTTGACTCACCTGGCATCGAGCGCGCCGGATCGACCCGACAGCTCGGCACCATGCTCGCGGAGATCTACCGTCGCAATCCGGACCGCTTTCGGTTGTTCTCTCCAGATGAGACCAACAGCGGGTGCGTGATTTCGCCTCCCCTGCGGGTCATTCCTTGGTGATCGCGATGCGCTTGGGCTCCGCCTTTGTCGCCTCCTTGATCGGCGTCCGTACTTCGAGGATGCCATCGCGGTAGGACGCGGCGACGTTCTCCTCGTCGGCACCGGTAGGCAGCGTCACGCTGCGAGTAAAGGAGCCATACCGGAACTCCGACCGACCGCTCTCCTTTTTCTCCTCACGCCGCTCTGCCTTGACCGTGAGGACTCCGTCCTCAACGGTGATCTCGACGTCCTTTTCGGGGTCGATTCCAGGCAGCTCGGCACGCACCACGTACTGTCCCTCAGAGACGTAGTCCTCGACACGCATCAGCTGTCCCCCGGTGAACGGCCGCATGATGGGCAGTGCCGGGAACTCACCCTCAAGCCAATCCATCAGCTCGGCGAACATCGGGCGTTCGCGTCTTGCCGGTACAGTCATCCGATTTGTCTCCTTCCGTCTGAATCATTCCTCTGCATTTCCACCACAAGTACGCGCCGGCGGGCAGAGCCAAACAGACCGGAAGTCTGGGACCTTCGACCCAGCAAGGGCCGAAGGCCCTCTGCCCAGGTTGAGGTGAAAGGAGGCGGTGGAGATGACGACCGAGTACAAGGTCTACAAGCCGACCAACAGTGATGCCACCAAGGATGATGTGCGGCGGCGTGCAGTGAACTGGGCCCCGCGCGAAGGCGGGTTTTCTAGACGCGCTTTGCGATCTACCTTGCGGCTAACGCCTTTCTCGTTGTGATTTGGTTTTTCACCGGCGCAGGCTTCTTCTGGCCGATCTTACCGATCGCTGGCTGGGGGATCGGCGTCGCGACGAATGCGTGGGATGCCTTCGAGCGCGAGCCAGTCACTGAAGAGAGAATCCAACGCGAGATGGAGCACCTACGCAGGTAACCAGGTCGGTGACTCGTTACCTGGTCCCAAGGCGCGTGGCGGGCTGCCAATAGCCCCCCGGCCTCCGGCGCGGTTGCCCGTTTTCATGTATCGAGTTGCACTTGTTGCGCTCGCTGATGGACGTTCTGCTCGATGTCGCTGACAGTTGCCTCAAAGAGGTCGTGGGCGAGACCGCTGAGTGCGCGTGCGGTGGCCAGTTCCTCGCCAATTTCAGGAACTGCTGTGTCCTTTGGATTGCGCCAAGCGACGCCCTCGTGGCGAAGCTCGGTCCCGGCGGTGGTGCGCAGAACCGCCTCCGCACGGGTTCGATCGCCGTCCTCGGAGAGGAAGATCTCAATGTGCCATGTCGCGGTGCGTTCCATTCCTGCTCCTTCGCCTCGGTGGTGGGTTCAACCACGGTGCTTTCTCGCGCGCTCGCAACACCTCCGCTCACCAACGAGCCATGACCGAGGACCGTGCGTTATTGCCGGTAGGGCAGGACGACCTCGGTTTGCCACGCCTCAGGGTTGGGTCGGAAGTGAGATCGCTCAGGTAATTCTCCCAACGCGGTCCGGCGGGCTTGAAGCCGTGGCTGCGGACGAAAGCGCTGAGTGCCAGGAGCTCGGGGGCCTATGCGGCAACCGGATCGGCCGGAACCATCAGTGCCCCATGTTTTATGGACCTATGGGCGGGAAAAGCTCGACCCCATTCCGCTGACGGGAGGTAGCGGATCGAGGGCGTTGTGTCAGTCGGAAATTGGGCCGAGGCCCAGCGGAGAGGACGGGCCGTGCGTCCAGGTGGATGGACAACAGCCCGGCTCATGCATTTGCTTGGTCCGTGCTCGCCGTGATGACCGAGATCCCTGAAGGTCGGCGACGCGTTCGGCGCCTCACTCCACGCAGGTGAGGCCGACTCAGGCTGCAGGGAGGATCATGGGTCCATGGAAGAGGCCCAACAGGGAACCTCGTCTGAGGGCACCGCGACCTTTGCCGTGGATGCGGCACTGGGTGCGGCCGCGATGGCTACGAGTGCGGCTGTGTCGGCGATACGTTACTTTGCTCGGGCGGCCGCGCCCGTCAGTCGGATCGCCCTGCACCCTCCCTTCGTGAACGAACGCCTGCATCCGGCACGCATCATGGAGGCTCTCGCCGTCCGGGGCCACGAAGCGCGGATCTCTACGGATGGCGACCTCAACCGGATCGTCGCGGCCGTCGTTCCGCCGGTGGTGGACCAGGTACTCAGCAGCCTGGACCTCACAGCGCTCGTGCTCGAGCGCGTGGACATCGACACGGTGGTCTCGGCCGTCGACGTCGTTGCCATCGTCGACCGTGTCGACATCGATGCCATCGTCGACCGTGTCGACATCGCAGCAATCGTCGACCGCCTGGACATCGACGCGATAGTGCGCCAGGTGGACATCGACGCGATAGTGCGCCAGGTGGACATCGATGCCATCGTCGACCGCATCGACATTGACGCGATCGCCAAGCGCATCGACCTGGACGCCATCGTGGAAAGGATCGACATCGATGCCATCGTCAGCCGGGTCGACCTCGACGCCATCGTCGACCGCGTGGCCATTGACGCGATCGCCAAGCGCATCGACGTGGACGCCATCGTGGAAAGGATCGACATCGATGCCATCGTCAGCCGGGTCGACCTCGACGCCATCGTCGACCGCGTGGACATCGTGGGCCTGGCCGAGGAGGTCGTGAATGGTATCGACCTGCCGGAGATCATCCGCGAGTCGACCGGGTCGATGGCCTCCGAGGTCGTCCGTGATGCACGCATGCAGAGCATCCAGGCCGACCTAGCGATCGCCCGCCTCGTCGACCATTTCATCCGTCGGCGCCGCGCGCGGCGCACGGACGCGCCGGGTGAACCTGAGTCACTCACTCGAGCCAACCCTCCCGAACCAACTGACGTGACCCAGATGCGGCCGCTGCTGCCCCCGCAGCCGGAGCCGCCCAAGCAGAAGCTGCGGCGATGAGTGCGCACGTCGACCCGATCCCCCGCGAGGCCCGGCCCTTCCAGGGCCACCGCGCTGGGCTCGTGACACGTACGGCTGCAGTGGCCGTCGACCTTGGCATCGTCATCATTGCGTTGGGTGTGACCTATCTGGGCGTCTTCGCATTCCTTTTCCTGCTCGACCCCCGCAACTTCACCGCTCCGACGCCGTCGCCTGGGTTGGTGTTTGCCATCGGCTGCCTGCTGCTCACCGTCTATCTCGCGGTGAGCTGGATGGGCACTGGACGCACCTACGGCAACCAGGTCATGGGGTTGCGCGTCGTCAACAACAAGGGCCAACGGCTACATCCGTTCGCCGCCATCGTCCGTGCAGCCTTCTGCGTCATCCTTCCGATCGGGCTGCTCTGGGTGCTGGTCAGTGGCCAGAACCGCTCGCTGCAGGATCTTGTTCTGCGTACCTCTGTCATCTACGACTGGGACGTGCGCCCGCTCCATCCACCGATCCAACGCAGACCTCAGCCCTCATGATGCCGGCCCCGGAGATGGGCGTCATGATCGGAACGTTCACCGGTCTGGGCTCCGCTCAGCAGCCGCGAGGACTCCCCGTACGCCCCATACCGCCAGTTGCTTGAGGTTCCGCTGGCGTCTGAACAGCCTGGCCCAACCGTGTGATGAGCTCGCTGGTGGCGGCTCGTGGGGACCGCGGGTCAGGAGACTGCAGGTGCGGTTGCCCGGGAGAGAGCGATACTTTTCAACCGAAGCTCGGAATCTTGGGCATGGGAATGGCGTGATCAAGATCAGCTGTGTTCATCCCGACAAGCGACGCGATGGGCGAGATGACCGGCATCCCACGTCGAAACCCTGTGCACTCCGCGAGGGTTGGTCGGGGGCTTGCGCCACGGAGGACGCACGACCAAAGTCCCCCTCGCGACGTGTCTTCCTGCCGTGGACGGGCGGGGCAACCCGTCCGACAGTGAATACAGAGCGGACATGAGCCCGTGCGGTCTCCTGGACCTTCCCCGAAATACCGATCTGTGCCCGACCGAGGCCCAGGACGACCCAATAGTCACAAAGGAAACTGGCTTGACCGACACGCCGCGGGAATTACCAACGAGTTCCTACCTGAAGACTCTGCCCGAGGCTGAGTGTTTCGAGCTGCTCGCGGTGAGCACCGTCGGACGAGTTGGATTCGTGTCGCCCGCCGGTCTACAGATCATTCCCGTTAACTACCGCCTGGGCGCTGGTCATCGGCTCTTCTTCAAGACCGGGCCACGCGGCGCGCTGGCCCAGCTGGCGGAGAGGGATGCTCAGGTCGCTTTCGAAGTGGACTATCACGCCGCTGACTTTCGGATCGCCTGGAGCGTGCTGATGAACGGCACGATCAGCAGACTCGATGCTGCGGCCACAGCGGCGTATGCGGACCTCCGCCTGCCACCTATGCCATGGCCCGGGCCGGCCAGTTCCCTGCTCGTGCAGTTCAGGCCGCGAACGGTGTCTGGGCGGAGCCTCCTCCGCACCAGCCCGGACTGAGAGTGGACGACCGCACCGTCGGCGAGCGCTGACCTTACGTCGCTGCCCGTGTACCGCGGCGGATCGTGGAGGCCGGGCCGGGTGCTGGGCAGGCGTTCGCGCTGGCCGGACTGCGACGGCCTGCGCTGGGGTGAATTGGTGGCTCTCCGGAGCGCGAGATGTTTGATCTTGACGCCCGACGCTGCCGCCGTGCCACTGGGTGACGAGAATCGAACTTGCATGACCAGCATGGAAGGTCGCGGGCGTTGCGTCCAGAGGCGGGGCATTGAATCATCCGGACACGCTTGTACCTGACCCTGGATGTCCGGCACTCGTCGTGCGTAATGGCCCGGTAATGGCCCAAATGCGGTGCATGGATGAGCCTAGACCGCGACAGCTCTGTCGGGATTCCGAAGGCGGGCCGGCCCGCCAGCGGACTGGATTTAGCAAGCCGGCGCGGCCGAGCTCGGGGCATGGCAGCTACGCCAGCCACGGACTGCCGCACTCCATTATTGGGCGGACCGGTTGCGGCAGAAGGGCTCGCTGTCCTGTGGCGCGTTAGCGGCTCACAAGCTGCTCTCGATCGAGAAGGCCAGACGGCTGCTCGGCTACCGGCCCGCTTACGGCTGGCGCAAGGCCGCCAAGCCTCGTCTGCGAGCCCCACGCAGCGGGCCCGGCGTTTGTTCATCCATCCCATCCATCGCCAGAGCGGTGCGCCCGCCGATCAAGTTTTCCTCCGGTCCCGTTCGATTTGACCTAGCCGCTCACGGGCGTCCGCGGGCCGGCTCCTCAATGTCGCACCATGCAGGACCGTCGGGATAGGCAAATCTGGTCAGCGAGTCTTCGAGTATCTCCGTGCCAGCGCCCGCAGCCAGCGGGGCAAGGTAGCGGCCACGGCGCAGCTCCACGGGAGCGGCGAGGTGCTCGTGCAGGTGGTCGACGTATTCGATTCGGCGGCCGACCAGACTGCCGGAGACGGCGACGTAATCGAACATCGACAGGTGCTGGACGGCCTCGCACAATCCGACGCCCCCCGCATGGGGGCAGACGGGAACGCCGACCTTCGCCGCGAGCAACAAGATGGCAATGTTCTCGTTCACACCGGCGACCCGGCTGGCGTCGATCTGCAGCACTGACAGCGAGGCGGCCTGCAGCATTTGCTTGAAGATCACCCGGTTGGCCACATGTTCTCCCGTTGCCACCGGCAGGGGGTGGATCTGACGGGCGATCTCGGCATGGCCGAGGATGTCGTCTGGGCTTGTCGGCTCCTCCACCCAGGCGAGATCGTAGCGCGACAGCTCAGCGATCCACTTGACCGCGTCGTCGACATCCCAGCGCTGGTTCGCGTCGATGGCAATGGCGATGTTTGGCCCGACCGCGGCCCTCGCGATCGCGAGCCTCCTGATGTCGTCGTCGATGTTGGCACCGACCTTGAGCTTGATCTGAGTGAATCCGTCGGCGACCGCTTCTCGGCACAGCCGCTCGAGCTTGGCGTCGTCGTAGCCGAGCCAGCCAGGTGTAGTCGTGTACGCCGGATAACCGTCTTTGAGCAGGTCCGCCTCTCGGCGCTCCCGCCCATCGAGTCCAGCCCGGCAAGATCGCGAGTGCCTCGTCGCGAGTCAAGGCGTCGGTCAGGTAACGGAAGTCGACGAGGTCGACGAGTTCTTCCGGTGTCATCTGGGCTAGCAACCGCCAAAGCGGCAGCCCTGCCAGCTTGCATTTCAAGTCCCAAAGAGCATTGACGATGGCGCCGATCGCCATATGCATAACGCCCTTCTCCGGCCCTAGCCAGCGCAAGGGCGAGTCGTACACCAATGAGCGCCACATCGCGCCCATGTCTGAGAGCAGCGCGTCGGCGTCCTTCCCGAGGATCATCGGGGCCACCGCCTTGATCGCAGCCACTTCGACGTCGTTGCCACGGCCGATGGTGAAGACGAAACCGCTGCCGGTCAGACGGGCGTCGGAGTCGGTGATGAGCTCGACGTACGCCGCAGAGTAATCCGGGTCTGGGTTCATGGCATCCGAGCCGTCCATCTCCCGAGAGGTGGGGAAGCGGACGTCCCGCGTTCGTATCGAAGTGATTCGCAACCTGGACCCCTTCGCAGCAAGGTTTGTGGGCTCATCCAAGCACTCGGGTGTCTGACTCCTTCGGCAGGGCAATCAATGTGTGGGCTAATCTGACGCCACGCGGCGGCTCGCCTGATCGTCAAGATCACTCCAAGGGGATGTGGATTGTTGCGGCAGAGTCCGATGCCGGCGACTGCGATCAGCCCACTGCAGGCGCCGGATTCAGCCGGCCGAGTCACGCATACCGACTGGACACTGGTGACAGTCCAGCCGCGATCATGATCACGACCCTCCGGTGGTCGAAGCCGAAAGCTCGTACACCCGCTCGGCCGTCCCCGCCATCACCGCCCGACGCTCATCCTCTTCGGGCACGAGACGGATGACGAGGTCCAGCCACTCCGAGTAGGTCGCGCCGTTGTCATCACCGGCCAGTCGCTGCCGAAGAGGCATCGATCCGGCCCGAACTCGGCCAGGGCGTAGGCGAGGAACGGCTCGACGGCCTCCACACCCGTTGGCCCGCTGACGATCTCGGTCATCAGCCCGGATAGCTTGCAGACGATGTTGCGCTGGGCCGCGAGCTCCGCGATCTGCAGCCGCCAGCGCGACGAATCGGCGCCGATCCGGGGCTTGCCGACGTGGTCCAGCACGAACTGGACATCCGGAGTGCGGCTGACGAGCTCGATCACCTCACCCAGCTGCTCGCTTCGCACGCAGACGTCGAAAGTGAGCTCGAAATCGGCCAACGCGGCGACACCATCCAAGAAGGGATCGGCGACGGCGAAGCCGGGCCTCTCGTCCTGTATCAGCCGCCGGACGCCCACTACGAAAGGGATGGCGCGCAGCGCATCGAGGTAGTCCCTCACCTCCGCGCCTCGCTCCAGCGGCGCGAACGCGACGATGCCGCGCAGCCCTGGCAGTTCACCCGACTGCTCGACCAGCCACTCGACCTCTGCAAGGCCTTGGGTGTCGGCGCAGTCGGCCTGCACGACGACAAAGTCGGTCACCGTCCCCGAGGCCGCGCGCAGAGTCGAGGCATCGATCAGCCGGTCCAGCTCCGTGCCGTCCAACCAGGTGTAGCGCAGCCGGCCGGGATCCCAGAGGTGCACATGAGCGTCGACGACTCTCACCGGCTCAGGTGCCAGACTTCCGTCAGCGGCGCCCACTGCTCTCCCTCCGCAGTACCGGGAAGCCTCTCCTGACAGGGATCGGTCAACTGCCACCAGCGCTGGGTCGCCGGATCAGCGCGGATGCGCGCCTGGTCCGCGGCGTGGTCGGTGCCGACGTACTCGTAGTAGCTGAACAGCATGTCACCACGTAGGAAGATCGTGTAGTTGCGGATATTGGCGGCCGCGAGCATCGACTCGACCTCCGGCCACACCTGGGAATGCAGTTCCAGGTACCGCTCTCGATACTCCGGCCGTAGCCGGACACAGCTGGCGTAACGCTCCATCAATTTCCTGCCCTTGTCTCCCAATGAATGGACGAGGAGGCGGTCCGTCTTACACCCGCGTCGCCGACGCTCACGACCGCGGGCGTATCCGCAGACCGCTCATCCCACCGTCCACGGCCAGGTCGGCACCGGTAGTGGAGCCGGCGGCCGGGCTCGCAAGGTACTGAATGGCGGCGGCCACCTCATCGGCGGTGACCAGCCGCCCCATCGGCTGCCGGGCCTCAAGCGCGGCGCGCTCGGCCTCCGGGTCCTCTGCGACGGCCAGCAGCCGGCCCACCCACGGAGTGTCAGCTGTACCCGGATTCACACAGTTGACCCTGATGCCCTCGCCGATATGATCCGCGGCCATCGCGCGGGTCAGAGCGAGCACGGCACCCTTGCTGGCGCTGTAGAGAGCGCGCTGCGGCAGCCCCGCCGTCGCGGCGATCGAGCAGGTGTTGACGATGCATGCCACCGGAGAACGCCGGAGCGCGGGCAGGGCGGCCCGGCTGACCCGGACCACTCCCAACACGTTCACATCCAGGACCTTCAGCCACTGGTCATCCGAGTTGTCCTCGACCGTCCCCTGGGCGCCGATGCCGGCGTTGTTGACCAGGACATCGAGGCCGCCCAGCGCCTCGACGGCGGCGGCGACGCCGGCCCGGACAGACGCGTCGTCGCTCACGTCGGTGGCGAACCAGCCGATCGAGTCGTCCGGCGGGGCCGCGAGATCGAGTGAGACCACCGCAGCCCCGTCCGCGACGAACCTCAGTGCGGTGGCCAGGCCAATTCCCGACGAGCCACCGGTCACCACCACCCGCCGGACCTCTGAAGCGTCGCTCATGCCGTCACCAGCTCCTGGCGCTGACGGCATACTGCGCCGACTGGGCCGATCCGCATGAGTCTCATCTGTGTGCGCTCTCCTGTCGTGGCACGGGTGCGTCCGCGCGCAGCAGTTCCTCCGCGCGAAGCTCCGACCAGAGCTCTTCTGGTATGTCAATCTCGAAGAGCGCGGCGTTGCGCCGCACCTCGGCCGCAGAATACGCACCCAGGCACACAGTACGGATGGCCGGGTGGCCGAGCGGAAATTGGGCTGCGACCACGGGCAAGGTAGTGCCGTACCGATTGCAGACGTCGGCCAGTCGGCTCACAGACGCGAATACGTCGTCGGATACCGGTTCGTAGTTGTACGTGGCCGTCCGCTGCGGTACGTCCGTGGCGAGAACGCCGGAGTTGAAGACTCCGGCGGCGACGATGCTCACGTTGCGCTCGAGACAGGCGGGCAGCAGGTCGTCGAGCGCCCCCTGCTCCAGCAGCGTGTAGCGGCCGGCCAGCATGACGACGTCCAGGTCGGTCCGCTCCACGTAGCGGGTGAGCATCGCGGACTGATTCATCCCCGCTCCGTACGAGGTGATCACGCCCTCTGCCCGGAGCTCTTCCAGGGCTGGGAACGCGTGGTCGAGAGCCTCGACGTAGAAGTCGTCGGGATCGTGCACCAACGCGATGTCGACCCGATCGAGACCGAGTCGTTCCAGGCTGGACTCCAGCGACCGGCGGATCCCGTCGCGGCTGTAGTCCCGAACCCGGACGAAGTCGGCCGGGACATCGAACCCCTCGTCGTCGCGCAGACCGGCGGAGTTCGGCACCGGCCGCAGCAGGCGACCGACCTTGGTGGAGATCAAAAACTCATCCCGCGGACGGCCCCGCAGCCCGAGACCAAGCCGGCGCTCGGCCAGGCCCAAGCCGTAGTGCTGGGCGACATCGAAGTAGCGCACCCCGCTCTCCCACGCCGCCGGCACGGCGCCCTCCCATTCCTGCTGGGGCACTGGCCGCAGGAGGTTTCCGAGTGCCGCGACCCCGTATGCCATGGGCCCGACCTGGAGACCGTTGCGGCCCAACGGCGTGTCGGCTGCGAGGGCCTTCATCTGGACTCCGATGGCGGCTGAGGGTCAAGAACCGCGAGCGGCTTCATTACGGCACGTGTGGATGATCATGCAGGAACTCCTGCACGGCCAGCAGGTGTGCACCCATCCGAATTCGCGCCGCGTCCGGATCGCGTCGAGCGATGGCCTGCAAGATGGCCTGGTGCTCCCGGTGCGTGGAGTTTAGGGCACCCTCCTCGGAGATGGCGCGCCAGAATCGCCCGTGGACCGTTCGGGTGGCGAGGGCCTCGATCAGGGACACTAGCGCCGGATTTCCGGACGCGTGAGCAATGACACGATGGAACGCGATGTCGGCCTCGATGAACGCGCCGAAATGATCATCACTGGTCGAGGTGAGCAGGGGCTCCACCTGGGCGAGGATGTCGGACGCCTCGCCGATCGCCGCATCGGTGATCAACTGGGCCGCTCGCCCGGCAGCCTCGGTTTCGAGCACCCGACGGACCGCTTGCAGATGGAACGCGTCAGCCTCGGTGCCGAGATCAACGAGAAAGGCCATTGGGGCGAGCAGCAGGCTGGCGTCGAGGGAGGTCACGTACGTGCCGTCTCCCTGGCGGGTCTCGAGGACTCCCATCAGGCAGAGAGCGCGCACGCCCTCCCGGAGCGGGCCGCGGGAGACATTGAGGTCCCGGGCAAGGTCTTTCTCCCGGGGCAGCCGCGCGCCGGGACCGAGCTGACCACGGATGATCATGGACTTGATTCCGTCCACGACCACGTCGGTCTGGGATGGGATCGGTGGCGGACGATCATCGCGCTCGACATGGGCCGGGGATTGAGTCGTCATGGCGCTTGTGGGTCGGACAAGAAGAGCTCGACGACCGGCACTGCGACCTCGGGCCGACGAATCGGCAGGGCGAGGGTGAGGGTGCCGGGCGGTTGGCCACCGACGCCCGTGTTCTGGGCGCGGACTGCCGGGTCGATGACGCGGAAGCCGATCTCCGAGGCGTCGTTGAGCAGTTGCGCGTACTCGACCTTCCCGGCGAGATGGGGAAGGTGGAGGTGCTCGAGCGGCCAGCTGAAAATGTGGACGTAGAGCCGGTTGCCGCGCTGGGTGTACCTGACGTCGGCCGGTGGTGTGAACGGGCTGGCCGTCGCCCCGTAGATCGATCGGGCGTGCAGGTCCATCCATTCGCCGATGCCCTGCAGGGCCCGCACAGCCCGGGGATCGAAGTTGCCGCGAGCGGTCGGTCCCACGTTGAGCAGCAGGTTGCCGTTCTTGGAGACCCCGTCGATCAGCATCCGGACCAGCAGGTCCACAGGCTTGTCGTTCTGGTTGTCGCGGAAGTAGCCCCAGCTCCCGTTCAGGGTCTGGCAGGCTTCCCACGGCACTGGGCGGTCGTCGATCTCCATCGGCTCGGCCGGCTGGTACTGCTCCGGGGTGACGAAGTCACCCGGAATGCCCAGCCGGTCGTTGATCAGGATGCCGGGCTGCAGCTCTCGCGTGAGGGCGAGGAGTTCCTCCGAGCCCCAGGCGGCCGCGCCTTTGCCACCCCAGATCTCCCGGTGATCGCTGTGCTCGTAAGAGAAGTCGTAGAAGAGGTAGTCGATCTTGCCGTACCCGGTCAGGAGCTCGCGTACCTGGCCGTGCAAGTAAGCGCGGTACCGGCTCGGGTCACGGCCGACGTTTTGCGCCTCGGCGTCGGGATCGTCGCGCCGCGGGTGGTGCCCGTCGACGAGGAAGTCGGGATGGTGCCAGTCGAGCAGGGAGTGGTAGAAGCCAACCTTCAGGCCAGCCGCCCGGACGGCGTCGACGTACTGGGCGACGATGTCCTTGCCGTACGGCGTGTTCATCACCGTGTAGTCAGTCAGCTTGGAGTCCCACAAGCAGAAGCCCTCGTGGTGCTTCGTGGTCAGCACGACGTACCTCATGCCCGCCCGCTTGGCCTGCCCGGCCCAGTCGACGGGATCGAACAGGTCCGGCTCGAAGTAGCGCGCGTACCGCTCGTACGTCTCTGTCTGGATCCGCTCCCGGTTCATCAGCCACTCGTGTCGGGCCCCCAGTGCGTACAGACCCCAGTGCACAAAGAGACCGAGGCGATCATGGATGAACCAATCGAGCTTGGGGTCGGGCATTCTAATGTGCTCCTCCTCGGTGGCGGTAGTCACCAGCGCCTTTGCACCGGGACCTGTGCCACGCCACAACAATGCATCTGATGTCTAGTCACGAACGACGGGACTTGGTATGCATATGTAGCAGATTCGCAAAGAATTAGTCAGATCTATACTGCAGTACGGATGCTGCTCGCTCTTGATGCGATCTCGTAGTGGATCGACGCTTCGGGCGTCCCGGAGCCTGACTCTCGCGGCATTCGGGCCGTCCGGAGCATGGCCAGCCAAGCCAGCCTGCGCCACTTGACTGACGGCCATGCCGCGACCGGGTGGTGCCTTCGCAGGCTCGCTCGGCAAACGCCGCCGGATGCCGCGGTCGCCACCCAAGGCCATTTGCGGCACAACGACGACCTTCTCACCACGCTCGCAGTGGAAGCCGCAATCCACCACCTCGACATGATCGTCGAGCTCGACCGGCCGGTCCCACTCCCGCTAGCTCTGTAGGCAGCTGAGGATCGCCGTTGCCAGGCGCTGCTCAGCCGAGCTGCGAGGGGAGCCTGCTCGAATGGGAAGATGAGGGCATGCGGGCCGTGCGGATCCACGCCAAGCAGGACATGCGGATCGAGCAGGTTCGCAACCCCGAGCCAGATTCCGGCGAGGTGCGGCTGCGGGTGGGCTACGTCGGAATCTGCGGGTCGGACCTGCACTACTACGCTGACGGCGCTGCGGGCATCTTCGTCATCCATGAACCGCTGATCCCCGGCCACGAAGTGTCTGGGGCGATTGATTTTGACCCGACGGGAGCGTTCGAGGCAGGCACGCCGGTGGCGGTGCACCCGGCCACATGGGGTAACGCGCAGCCAGACCTGACCGACAAGCAGCGACACCTCTGGCCGGGTGGCGGTTACTTGGGGAGTGCGTCGACATGGCCACACACGCCCGGCGCTCTGGCGGAGCAGCTTGTCGTTCGCCGCGATCAAGTGCGCCGACTGCCGGCCTCACTACCGCTCAAGCGAGCAGCATTGGCCGAGCCGCTGGCCGTCGGCTTGCACGGCCTGGCGGTCGGTGGCGGCATCCGGGACAAGCGCGTGCTGATCTCGGGATCGGGCCCGATCGGGCTGCTCACAGCTGCTGCCGCGGCAGCTGAGGGGGCGGCAGAGGTAGTTTGTGCCGACCTGCTTGTGGGACCGCTGCAGCGCGCGCGGTTCCTAGGCGAAGCGAGTCCGGTGCCCATCGGGACCGTGCAGATGGGCGTCGAGGACCTGCCGGACTCTCATTTCGACGTAACGCTGGAGTGCGCTGGCGTGCCGCAGGCGCTCCACGGGCTGCTGCTGGCGACTCGCCGCGCTGGCGTCCTCGTCCAGGTCGGCAATCTGCCCGACGAGGCTCGACCGGTCAACCTGGCACCCCTCGTGTCGAAGGAGATACAGCTGCGGGGCACCTTTCGCTTCAACGAGGAGATCGACGCCGCCATCACGCTGCTCGATCAGAACCCGCAGATCGAGCGGGTGGTCACTCACGTACTGCCTCTTGACGATGTCAACGAGGCATTCGCGATCGCCGCGAACTCCGAGATTTCCGGCAAGGTCCTGGTTGAGGTCAGCGTTCCCTGATCGATCTCCCAGCCCAACACCTCCAGGACCGGCGCAGACCGCCGAGCAGCGACCAACGCGCAGGTTGGCGTCGCTCGAGCATTCCTTCGAGTTCCTCAGGAGATGCGGCGCCGTCCGACACGACCGGCTAGAACAGAGGGTTGTGCTGCTCGACCAGAAGCATGGTTGCCTCGAAGTCCACTTCACCGCCGTACTCGGCGGCCAGAGCAGGGAGGGTCGCTGGGTCGTACTCGCCCGGGTTCGGCCAACCGGCGGAACAGCTCTTCAAGTCCGCCTGGTGCGATCAGCTCCAGCACGGCAGCTGTCCATCCGCGGCGTTCCAGAAGGTGTGCCAGTGCCCGCGCGGTTTGCACACACGTTCCCCAGCACTGACGATCACTTCCTCGGCGTCCCAAATCATCCTCGCGGCAGTGTCGGTGGCGGGCTGGATGGAGACGTCGTCGCGTGCCTCTCTGGGCGCGGGGACAAAGACGCGCGACCACCTCGGTAGTGCGCCAGGATGTCGCGCGCGGGGAGATGAACGCGGTCGGGACGGAGATGCAGAAGATGTCGGCGAAGCGCGGGTGCGTGCCGAGGCCGTTACACGTTCCCGTCCGAGCTAGACCTGATGGCGTGGCCCGCCGCCTCGCGCTGCACGACCGCTGGGGCGGGTGGCGGCGCATTCGCGCTTCAGCGATCAGCTTGGCAAGCTTCTACGTCGACGTTGCGGGTGCGACTCGTTGGCGTGTCGCTAGGCGGATGGCTCGCGGCCCGACTTCGCAGTTCCTGACTGTGAACAGCAGCCTTCGTGGCTGATGACGGTGTGGCCGGATCAGTCCAAGCCCGCCGCCGCCAGCTCGGCAGCCCAGCGGCCGGCCTCCGCCGCCGAGGGTCGCTTCCCCTCGATGGTGGCCGTGGCGAACCGCGCAGCGAGGCGAGTTGCCCGCCTAATGCCAGCTCCTTGTGCAAGGCCAAAGAGGAGTCCGGCGCTGGCGGCATCGCCCGCTCCGGTCGTGCTGACGACGAGCCTCGGTTCAGCCGCCGGTACCCACTCCGCTGTTGAGGTCCACGTAGGCCGAACTGATGAGAGAGCGGCCCCGGCTGCAGCTAGGCGATCGGCGCCAGCGCTGACCGCGTACGCTCCTCGCGCACCCGCGGACACCACGGCGACGGCGCATCCATCGTCGACCAGACGGCGGGCACATTCCTCGACCAGATCGTCGTCGGGCGTTCGGGCGATGGCGAGCGCCGACGTTAGGTCGTCGATACTCGGAGTGGCGATGTCGACGTAGGGCATGATCCGGGCGAAGATTCGACGCCAGTCCACTTCGGCGGCTCTGGACCGCCGATCCACCACGGCCAGGTCGAGCGACGTAGTGATCTGTCGACTGCGTGCCTCCTCGAGCAGATTGAGGAGGGGTGCAGCGTCGTCGGCCAGCAGCGCAGGCAGCAGCGACGGGTAGCCGAAATGGAGGATGTCCACTCCGTCGAGGTTGACCTCCTGGCCCTTGAACACAGCGTTGGCGCCGGGGTGATGCCAGAACGTCCGGTCGCGACCAGGCAATTGCAACACGATGCTGTACGAAGTCGCCGCTCCTGCCGTAGTCATGATGCCCTCCAGGTCGACTCCGTGCTCGGCGAGCAAGCGGCGGGCGATCTCGCCAAGCGGGTCGTTGCCGACCCTTGAGCAGACGCGGGTTGGCACCCCTACCGCCGCGAGGGCGAGTCCGGTATTCGCCACGCATCCGCCGAGGGTGAGCTGTGCCGAGCCAATCTCATAGAGCCGGCCTGGCACCAGTTCGGGAACACCGGTGAGCTCGGGGGTGATGTCGATGCAAAGGTGCCCGGCGACGAGTACCGAGTGCACAGCCATCATCGGCCCACCCGTACGACCTCGCCCGTTTCGTGCGATCGGATCGCCGCGCGGTAGATCGTATGGGTGAGGGCGGCCTCATTCGGTGTGGCGCAACCGAATCGGCCCCGCAGGGCTCCCTCTCGCTCGGCCAGGAACGCGGCCAACATCTGCAGGATGGCGTCGGAGAAGCCGGACTCAAAGTTCGGCCCGGTCACCGTGGGCCACACCGACTGGCTGCCGGCATCGAGGGAGGACCAGACCTGCTCACGGCCACCGCCGGGCACGTCCACGACCGAGAAGATCTCTACCCGCTTCGGGTTCTTGGTCGAGAATCGCACGCCGCCGTCCAGGCCCAGCGCTTCGAACTCCCAGGTGTTCTTCTCTCCCGGGTCGATCCGCTTCATCTCTGTCGTCAGCGGGAACGAGTAGTTATCCGTGGTCACCCAGCCGTGCAGGACTGCGTTGTCCCAGGTGTCGCAGCGCTCCCGGCCTCCGTTCGGGGCCGGCCGTTCGGTCACGATGTCCTGGAGCACGCCAAAGATCCGGTCCGGTGCCCAGCCGAGTCGCAATGGCACGTGCCACGCGTGCAGCCCGAGATCGTTCATAACGCCGGCCTCGCCGCAGTACCGCGCCTGCCGCTTCCAGTTGATCGGCTTGTCGATGTCGAGGTCACTGGCGTGGAGGAAGGCACAGCGGGCCTCGATGATCCGGCCCAAGGCGCCGGATCGCACGTAGTTGACGGCTGCCTGCGCGCCCGGGAAAAACGGCATCTCGCTCGAGCACCGCACGAATGACCGCGGGTTGGCCGCTATGGCCGCCACGATCGCCTCTGCCGCGGACCCATCGATGCCGAACGGCTTCTCGGCGAGCAAGCTCTTGCCGGCCTGGATGGTGTCGACGTAGAGCTGTCGGTGCAAGTCGTGACGCACGGCGATATAGAGCGCGTCAATCGCGTCATCGGCCAGTAGGTCGGCGTAGTCCGTCACCGTCCGCGTCACAGTGGGTATCTGGTCGAACCAGTCCAGGGCTGCCGGGTTGATGTCGCAGACCGCGGTGAGCTGTGGACGTATCGGGTGATCGATCAGTGCGGGCCACCGCTGCAGCGCCGCGGCGATCTCTCGTCCCATGAGTCCGCCGCCCACGATGGCCACGTTCACGATCTTGGTCACTGCGCTTCTCCCACCAGGCGCAGGGCATCGTCGATACTGGCCTCGTCGTGGAGCACCGCCATCAGCGCTCGGGTGATTCCTGACGGGTTTTCGTGCTGCACCACGTTCCGGCCGTACACGATGCCGCGGGCTCCCTGGTCTAGCACGGCTGCTGTCCGCTCGAGCAGGGTGCGATCATCGACCCGTCCGCCACCGCGGACGAGGACCGGAACGTCGCCGGCGACCTCGATCACCTTGTGATAGTCCTCAACGTTGTCAGTCGGGTCGGCCTTGATCAGATCGGCACCCAGTTCCCGGGCCTGGCGGACTAGGGTCATGATCTTGTCGGTGTCCCCATCGACCATGTATCCGCCTCCGGCGGCATTGTCCTGCATCACCAGCGGTTCGATCATCAGCGGCATGGCGTACTTGGTGGCCTCGGCGCGCAGGGCCATGATCGAGCAGATGTTGGCCTCCCGGATCTCCGGCCGCCCGGCCAACTGCATGAGGTTGGCGCAGATCGCCACGGCGTCCAGGCGAACGGCCTCCTCGATCGCGTTCGGGACGTGGTGGCTGAACAGGTGCTCATCCAGCGGGTTCCCGTAGACGTTCGCGACATCACTCCTCAAGACCAGGGCCGGCTTCTGCTTTCCCGGAACGGCCTGAAGGAGGCGGGCGTGGCCCAAAGTCAGCTGCACGGCATCTGGGTTCGCTGTTACCAAAGTGCGAACCACGGCACTCATGTCCTCGATGCCGGTCAAGAAGGATCGTTCACCGAAGAAGCCATGGTCCACGGCCACGTCGAGCGCTCGCCCCGATTGTGGGTTAAACAGGCGGTTCAAGCGATAAACAGACATCTGTGTTAAACCTCCTCGCCCCGCTGGCGCTCCAGCTTAAGGGATCAATGCCTGGAAGTGGCTCTGACTAGGTCTTTCGCTATGGAGCGGTTGACGAGAATGCGAATCGCATGACCAGCTTGGAAGGTCGCGGCCGTCGTGTCCGCAGGCGGACATCGAGTGATGGTCGTACCCCGTTGATGTATCTCCCTCGATGCGAGCCTGCGACCGTACACATTAGGTGATCATGAACAGCCGGCCTCATAGATAAAGCTGGCCAGCTGGCCCTCACGCGCCGCGAGCGGCAGGTCCTGGGGCTGATCGCGAGGAATGCGGGACGGAGATTGTCGCCGATGTGCTGAGCCTGAGCCAGCACACGTCCACCGCCGCGTGTCAATATCCATACCAGGGTCGGCTGCGCTACCCGCGCGGCCGCAGTGGCAAAGGTCAGATCTGCGGCTCAGTCGCCAGCATCCGCATAGACCACCAAGAACTAGTCATCTGGTAAGCCATGGTGTCGTGCGAACATCGCAGCAATCGTCTGATACCTGCCAACTGCCATTGTGAATTGGGCGCTGGCGGTGATGTGGCAGGGACCGCCGCGCGCGATTCTGTGTCGAGAGAGGACAGGAGTCACGCGATGTTGGCTAAGGAACGCGTACCAGTTTTGATTGTGGGCGCCGGTGGTGCCGGCTTATCCCTTTCCCTCTTGCTCCGCCAGCAGGGGATTGCAACTGTGCTGGTCGAGCAGCGCTCTGATGTTTCGTGGTATCCGCGGGCCCGCAATCTCAATTTTCGTAGCCTGGAAGTATTTCGCGGGCTGGGATTGGAAAAAGAGATAATCGCGGCTGGAAGCCGTGTGTCGCGGATGTTTGGCAAGAAAACGCTGGCTTCACCGGAACAACAGGAATTTCCAGCTGTCGATGAAGCAGCTCGCATAGTCCACCACCCTGAGATTATGACCCCCGAACCAACCTCGTGGTACTGCCCGCAGAGTCGACTGGAGCCAATTCTCCTGGAGGCGGCGAGACAGCGCGGCGTCGACGTACGCTACAACACGGAATTGGTTTCTTTCGCCCAAGATGGGCGGCGCGTAACGGCGACGATCAGAAACCGCTCGACTGGAACCTCGTCCGTCATACATGCGGACTACCTGGCCGCATGCGATGGCACTCATAGTCATATTCGAGACGCCCTTGGCGTAAGAACTGAAGGACTCGGAGAGCTGGATGAGTACTACATCTTCGTCTATTTTCGAGCCGACTGGGGTGAGCTGATCCGGGGCTACGAGGCCGATGCAATCCTTATTAGTCAGCCAGATTTGCGGGGCTTCTTCCTGATCACTGATGTTGATCGTGGAATGCTTCTGATCCAAGCGGTCGCCGCCGAGGAAAGAGCGGCACAGCCCTACACCACGGAACGTTGTAGGGAACTGGTTCTCAAAGGTCTGGGAAAATCGGATCTGACCGTCGAGATCGTGGATATCGTGCACTGGCGGCCTGCTCAACTCGTGGCTGAGCACTTCCAGCGAGGCCGGGTTTTACTGGTGGGCGACGCAGCGCATACCATGCCGCCCAAACTGGGAATGGGTGTCAACACAGCAATTCAAAGCGCACAAAACCTAGCGTGGAAGCTAGCTACTGTGCTCAAAGGACAGGCTCCTCCCCAGCTGCTCGCAACTTACGAGGCCGAGCGCCATCCGATCGGCGTTCTAGCTTCCGAGCAGTCGCTGGTCGGACCCGCCGCATCGGTCTTAACTCGGGGCAGCGATGACAAATTGCTGGATGCGAGAAAGAGAGTCTCACTCTTCTCACTGATTGCTGGCTACCGCTATCGCTCCCAGGCCGTTTTCCAAGAAGGCGAGAGCTTATTCTCACCAGCACAGATCGAGTTGCTGGAGAACCCCAGCCAACTCACCGCACAGCCCGGTACGCGGCTGCCGCATCTGTGGGTCGAGCGGCATGGCGAGCGCATTTCGACGCTCGATCTGATCGATGGCCGTTTCGTCCTCCTCGTCGGTCCTGCCGGCAAACTCTGGCAAAAGGCAGCCCCGGCGGTCGCAGCATCACGTGGGATTGAACTGGCGGTCTATCGCCTCGCGGCGGACGGGGATCTGCTGGATCGAGAAGACGGCTGGCGAACGAAGCTCAAGATGTCAGACGCGGGCGCCGTGCTCGTCCGGCCGGATGGCTTTGTGGCCTGGCGCAGCACTCTGCCGATCAATCCTGAGCGGAAGTTTGGCCAAGTACTCTCGTCCATCCTCGGTCGGCCTACGGCAGATCAACCAATTCGACTCGCCGTCCGGATGCCGAGGGCCGCTGCACGGGCTGCCAGGTGAACTGGACCCCGAAGACCCTGCGCTGGTAAGCCGAGCTGAGCCAGAGCTCGTCGGCGGCGACGGTACGGAAGGCACCTTTTCCACGAGCGGCGCGATGGCGAGTTTGGCAGCGTACGCAGGCGTACGCGGCCAACAGTGCTAGGCCAGCCGCTCTTCCCGTACCTTGACATCCATGAGCGATCATGAATCGGCAGCAACAGAGCCGAGGTGGACGAGCGAGGCCGCGGAGAAGTGGCTCTCCCGCGTGGACGGGCTGGAGCGGTCGGGAGCCCCAATCCGGGAGCTGCTCCTGGAGCGGGCCCACCTTCAGCCGGGAGAGCGGGTGCTAGATGTGGGATGCGGATCAGGACCCTCGACAGCGGCGGCGGCTAGAGCGGTGCATCCGGGCGGAATGGTCACCGGCATCGATATCGCAGCCCCCATGATTGCGGCGGCTCGACAACGTGTTCGGGACAGCGACATCGAGTGGATCGTCGGTGACGCCGAGACCTATCCCCTGCCTGAAGAGCATTACGACGCGATCATCTCTCAGATGGGTTTGATGTTTTTCACCAACAATGCAAAGGCCTTCGCGAACCTGGCTCGGGCTTGCCGAGCAGGAGGTCGGCTGGTTGGCGTTGTATGGCCCACCAGGGACAAGATCAGCATGTTCAGGTTCATGTTTAACAGCGTCCGACAGACCCTGGATCGGCTGAATATTGCCTATCAGGAGCCGCCGCTTGATTTCGGGCCGTTCTCCCTAGGTGACGCTCCGTATGTCGAACAGCTCCTCAGCCAGAGCGGTTGGACCGACGTACGGATTGAGGAGGTCGAGCGACCCATGATCATGGCGGAGTCGGAAACCTCTATAGATCAGGAGTCGGCGGCTGATTGGCTGCACCAGGGCCCAGCCAATGCGCTACTCGAGGGACAACCCAAGGATGTGTATGCAGAGGCCGCGAACGACTGGGTCCAGGCTGTCAAGCAACGCGCTGCAGATAAGGGGCTGCAGTTCGACGTGCTGCTGCAGGTGATCACCGCTCTGACGTTGCCGCGTATCTGAGCGCTCGATTGACGTGTCGGGATTGGCGAGAGCACTGTAGTGGCCGCGGCGTCTGCGGCGCTCATTCCTTCGCGGAGGGTCCGTTGTGGAGCAGCATGGCAATGTAGGCGGTCTGGTGCCGGTGGCGGCGTTGACGGTCTGCGGCGACGAATTCGGCGAGTGCACCAAATCATCCAGCAAGAAATCTTCGGGCCGGTCGCTACATTCGAGGTCTTCGACGACGAGAACGACGCCATCGACCGGGCTAACGCGACCGAGTTCGGCTTGGCCGCAGGCGTGTTCACCCGCGATGTCGACCGTGCTCGCCGCATGAGCCGCCAGATCAATGCCGGAACGGTTTGGACCAACACCTGGTTTGCGATCAACAATGGCTTCGAAGAGGGCGGCTAGAAGCAAAGCGGCTTAGGCCGCCTGCCCGGCGCCCGCGGTCTCGCGGACTTCCAGGAGGTCAAGACCTACGTCCACTTCGTGCCACCCGCGGGGTGACTGACACCGACTCCCAAACCTCCAAGCGCTCCCTGAGCAGCTACGGCATCCAAGGAGAGACAAAGGTCGGGCGTCCCTCGATCAGAATTCCCGCACCCCCAGCACGACGCCACGGCAGAGCGCTCGATGTCGAGAACAAATACGAATGATCGAGAGCAAACGCCGCTGCGCTGATTCGGCCTCATCTCGTCGGTGTCCAGCCTGCGACAGCTTGCGCCAGGGTCCATTCGGGTCGGAATCGTGTAGCCCTGAAGACGATGGCTCTCTTGCAACCGAAACTTGTGAGTCTTGGGCACGAATTGGGCACGACTTTGACGTGATCAACTACAGCAGAGCCCGGATTAGCGCCTAAAACGTGGCCCTGACAAGGCAATTCGGTAGATTGCACGCTCATGATCATGGAAGACGCACGACCAGCCTTGCCATTCTTGTCATCTGCTTGTTCGAATAACTGACCCACATTTAATTGGGCACGAATTGGGCACGCGTCCCAGCCGTTGTTCGATTTTGGGCCCTGAACCGAATGAAGGCTCTTGCTGCAAAGTCACAGCAGAGGTACCGCCAAGCTTCGTTGAGCTCGGCCAGGGCGGCTCGCTGGGAGTGGCCTATCTGGCCGCTGAAGGCCATCATGGGGCGCAACACAATCTCGAGTCTGTGTACGGACTATTCCAGATCTCACCGTTCTGCCGCCCGCGAACGTCCGAATTCGAGAATCAGTTGATAGATGCACGTGCCGCACGGACCGACGTCCGGCAGGACCAATCTTCGTGGAGCAGCACATTTCTATCTCGGCAATGCTTCAGTCGGAGCGACATCGTCCTGAACCACCCTGCAAGCCCTCCTTGATGGCCCTTTCGCTCGCATTGTGGCGATGACCGGGAGACTTAGGCACTATTGCCGATGTGTCCCGCTCCCAGCCACGCGATGGTTATGGCGTACGCGCAGAAACATCCGGTTTTTGCATCACGAAAGGGAAGGGCCATGACAAGCAGTAACGGCCGAGGAATCGGTGATTCGATGAGGCGCCACTGCGCCGTACGCGTCAGTGCTGCGGCATCGGGTCTCGCCATCGTTCTGGTGTGCGGACCGATCGGCCCCGCCCTGGCCGCGCCCAGTGAACCACGTCAGGTACATGTAGAGGGTCAACTCCTTCCGGTGGCGAAGACCCCAGGGGTCTACCGGGTCTCCGGGGGGCTGGTGGGCACCTACAAGCTTCGGAGCGAGAGGGTGATCAACGAGTGGACCTATTGGACTACGCAGATCAGGGACATCGAAGGGACCGAAGCAATCAAAGGCTGTGTCGACGAGAACCAGAACGAGAGCTGCGACGCAGGCGAGCCATCCGGTGAGATGAGGCTCAACTTCAACCGAGTGGCCAGCTTCGACACCAGCACAGGCCGGCTGCTCGCAAGCCGCTCCAGCCACCGGGTCGACAGCAGTGGCCGCTTCTCGGGTGGGCTATTGGCGATGCGAGATCTCCCGGTTGGAGGCAGCGAGGAGATCGTGTCGACGTACGTAGGCGACCTCCAGGTTACGGAGGCTCAGGTGGACTCGAAGCGAGCAGATTAAGAGTGGTCGATCAATCACGCTGAGAAGTGCGATAAAGCGGGAAACGCCCATTCATGTAAGTGAACCGAAGGCGGGTGCGACGCGCTGGGTTGCAGCAATATCTTTAAGTCAAGCGCCTCCGGGTAAAACCGCCAATGAAGAATTTCGGCGCGGACTTCGACAACTTATTCTCACCGGTTGATGGCTATGAATACCAGGTTCAGCTCTGCTTATCTTATGGCGCTTATTTCACGATCGGCGACGTCGCCAACGTTGCGGAAGATCAAGATTGCCCGAAAACTTCCGCGCGGACAGGGTCGGGACGCGACAGACCTTGGACATCTACTCGCCTCTCGCGCCTGTCGCCATCCGGAGGGGCCCGATAGGCTCATGCTGGGTGGTCAGAACGCGTTTTCGCATCGGCATATTGCCTGCATTTTGTGCCGGCTTGTGGGACGCGGGGAGGTGCGCCGTCGTGATGGTTGACAAGGAGCTCTTCGCCGACACCCTTCCTACCTATCTCACGCGATTCGTCGGTCGGGATCGAGAGATCGCGACGGTGCTGTCGATGCTGCACGGTGGGCGGCTCGTCACCGTCTGTGGGGTCGGGGGCGCCGGTAAGACTCGACTGGCGATCGAAGCGGCAAAGCGCAGCCGGGCTCGCCCCGGGGCGAAAGAGGACTGCGATGTGTACTGGGTGCCGCTCGCTGCCGTGGTCGATCCGACGGAGGTGCCGACGGCAGTGGCCACCGGAATCGGCCTTACCGGTCCGCTCGGTGATCGGCCGTTGGCTCCTGTTGTAAAAGCCTTGACAGATCGGCGGTTGCTGCTCGTATTGGACAACTGCGAACACGTTGCTGGCGCATGCCGGGAGTTACTGACGGCGCTGCTCGCCGCCTGCCCGACGGTCACCGCACTGGCCACCAGCAGAGTTCCGCTCGAACTACCGGTTGAGAAGGTGTTTGCCATCCCGCCCATGGGTGGCGGGACGCTCCCGTCGGATCCATTCGAGAGTGATGCGACCGCCCTCTTCCTCGACCGAACCACCCTGGTCGCCGGCGGCTATGCGCTGACCGAGCACAACGCCAAAACGCTCGGCGAAATCTGTGACGTGCTCCATGGCTTGCCGCTCGCCATCGAGCTCGCCGCCAGCTGGATCCCCGTCCTGTCACCGCGCGACTTGCTCGACCATCTCCGGCAAGCCCACACCGGCCTGGCGTCAGACACTGCGCTCGTCGAGGAGCGTCATCGCAGCCTTGCGGTGATCTTGGACACTTCCTGGCGCTGGCTGAGCGCCAGCGAGCGCACGGTGCTGAGCGCGTTGGCAATCTTCGTCGGCGGTTTTACCCGGGAAGCGGCCGCGGCGGTGGCCGGCGCGAGCCTCGGCGGACTTGCCGCATTGGCAGAGCGGTCGCTCATCCAGCGGCTGCCGGATGCACAAGGTGGGTCGCGCTACCAGGTCCACGAACTCGTACGCAACTATGCGTTGCGCCAAGTAGAAGATGACGGCCCGCTGCGAGCCCGGCACTTCGCCTACTTCCTTCAGCTCGTCGAGCGTCTCGAGACATCCTGGAACACGCCGGTCGAGCCGCTGTGGTCTAATCCCGTCGGGGCCGACCTGGCCAATATCGACGCCGCAACGGTGTGGGCCTTGGATGTGGGCGACGCCGAGGGGGCGTTGCGCATGGCGGTCGGGCTCGACGCGTTCTGGATCTTCTCTCTGCCGTCGGCCGTTGTCCGAACGGCACGGTTGGAAGCAGCGCTTGCTCTGCCGTGGTCGCCATCGAGTGTGGTCGGCATTCGCGCCAAAGCACAGGCGTATCACGTTCTCGGGCTGCGGAAGTTTCCGACCGATCCTGACGCCGCCAAGGATCTGATGCTGAGGGGACTCGTGCTCTTCCAAGAGATTGGCGACGACGCCGGGGTGGCAGCTTGCATCCGGGATCATGGGGCGGCCAGCATTCACTCCGGCGACCCAGAAACCGGCCGGCGTGACGCAGCCGAGAGCCTCCTACGCTGCCTGGCGTGTGGCGATGCGCAAGGTGCGGCGTGGTGCTATTCGGTGCTGGGGGCTGCGGCCTTCAGCCTCAATGAATACACCGAGGCGTCGTCAGATTTCCTCGAGTGCGCCAATCAGTTCGAGAGCCTGGGCAGTCCCTTCGGTGAGTGCCACGCGCGCGTCGATCTTGCTCTGGCGCTTCGCCACGAGGGCAACCTGCCCGGTGCGCTGAACTGCTATCGGTCCGCCCTGCGCAGTCAGCGGGACTATCGGTTCACGACCGAGAGCGCCGACATCCTCGATGGCCTCGCGGCCATCGCGGCCGCAGTAAGTCACTTCGATCTGGCCGCAAGGCTGTGCGGGACGGCTTCAGGATGGCGGGAGACATATCAGCAGGAATCGTGGTCCCCGATGCCCAACGACTTCCACAAGTCGGCCGCTAGCGTGCGCCGCCGCCTAGGCGAGCGAGCCTGGTTCGAGGCGTACGAGGCCGGGAGGAAACTGAACTCCGAACAGGCCATGCGTCTTGCGGAGGAGGCGGTATCTGCTTTGGAAGGAGAGCTTCAGCGCAGGTCGTCGGGCTTGACCTCCAGGGAGATCGACGTCCTGCAGTTGGTGGCCGATGGGCTGAGCAATGCCGAGATCGCCGAGCGGCTTGTGCTGAGTGAACGTACCGTGCACGCCCATCTACGATCGATCTTCGACAAGCTCGGCGTGAACAGCCGGACGGCGGCCGCCCACGCCGTCGCCTCGCTCTTCGCCAGCTGACAGCGATTGAGTCCACTGGAGCCGCCGCACCACACGACCGCGGGAGCTACCGACGAAGGACCATCATCTTCCGGGCTCGCCCGCCAAGTGCGGACTCCGGCGTCAGCGGTGCGCGAGGCCGTTCAGGCCGGGATCATGGTGCTCGGGAGAGCGCCGATTTCGCAATCGAAGCTCGTGAGTATTGGGCACGAATTGGGCACGGCATCTGGCGTGATCGACTTCGGCAGAGCCTGGTTCGCGGGCCGTGAAGTCACGTCTGACAAGGCACTTCGGTAGGTCGCGCGCCGATGATCAAGAAACACGGATGACCAGCCCAGTCTTTCTTGTTATCTGACTGTTCGAATACTTGGACGCGTTGAAACTTAATCTGACTAGGAGCGATGATGTGGAGCGGGTGACGAGAATCGAACTCGCATGGCCAGCTTGGAAGGTCGCGGTCACGGTGCGTGCTTGCGTGATTTCAGAGGGCGGAGTGTGCTCGGGAGACACCGTGAATGACCGTACTTAGCCGATGGCCCGCTAATGGCCCATGACTGGGGTTCTCGTTTCGTATAGATCGGCCATGCGCTCTGGCTTTTGCGTCGCTGGCGGTCGCCAGAAGACATGGCGACCCTTCTCCCTGGTCGTGGGGCTGCACGCGGTCACTCGGAGTGCCGTCGCAGTTTGCAACGGGCACCCTCCAGTACGTCGTGCGGTTCTGGCAGGATCCGCATTATGACCGAGGTTTCCGCCCGATTGTCCATCGTTACGGAGGGCGTGCGGAACATGGGCGTTCTCCGCTCGTTTTATCGTTCGCTGGGCTGGCGGGAGCTGCCGATCGGTGACGACTCTTGGACCGGCTTTCTCCTTGGCGACGTCTTGCTGGCGCTCTTCCCTTTGCCCGACCTGACCGCGGAGGCTGCGCCCGGCAGCCAAGGACCGACGGGATGGTCGGGCGTCACGCTGGCCTGCACGGTCAGTACTCGGGAGGAGGTCGACACCGCCTTTGCGGCCGCTGTGGCGGCTGGCGCGACTCCAGTGGCCGACGCGTCTGACCGGTCGTGGGGCGGGCCGTCCGCGTTCGTCGCCGATCCCGAGGGCAATCGCTGGGAGATCACCTGGTCGCCGGTGCCTTAGATGACATCGTGACCGGTGTCGCTGGGATGGGCGGCGGTACGCCCGGCGCCTACCGGTCCCCGTTCTTCTCCGCTCAGCCTGGCAGATATTTCGTGGACCAAGGCTGTCACGTCTGGGTGGTCCTGCGGAGCCCAGCCTTCGAGGAACTCATTCAGGATTTCCTCCCGGGCGGTCAGGAGTAAGGCGGCCAGCCGCCGTCCGGGTTCTGTGATCGACACCGTCTCCCCATCGATGTTGACGTAACCTCGTTGAGCCAGCGCCGCTGCGACCTCCCGGATGCGCCATGCTGGCGTTTTGGACGCCTGGGCCATCTCATCGACGCGGCGGGACGTGTCCCGTGAAATGCGGCTGATCATCCACGCTTCGCCGGGCTCAAGATCGACGTTGGCCCGTCGAGCAACCAGCTCGTAGCCCCGCAATCGGTTCTCGCGATTGAGATGTCGAGAAAGCGCAACCTCCAACTCCTCCAACGAGGTGCGTGCGGTTGGTATGCCGAATGCTTCGCCGGTGTCGGTGGTTCGGGTGGCGGTGCGCAGCCGAACCTCGGGCAGCAGGAACGCCAATCCGAAGGCAACGAGCCCGACCGGGACAGCCGACAGGAACACGATATGGATCGCGGTCGCATAGGCACCGGTGAACCATGCTTGAACCTCAGCCGGGCATTGCGCGAGAGCGCCCGTCGGGCCGGTCAATACTGCGGCTGAGCACTTTCCGGTGGCCATCGACGGTACGCCGATCGCAAGATGTTTGGTGAGCTCGGTGGTGAAGACGGTGCCGAATACCGCCACGCCGATGCAGCTGCCGATGGTCCGGAAGAACGTCGCGGCACTCGTGGCCGTGCCGAGGTCGCGGTAGTCCACCGCGTTCTGCACGGCGAGGACCAGCACCTGCATCACCATGCCGAGCCCGATGCCGAGTATGAAGATGTAGAAACTCGACTCGGCTACGCCTGTGCGCTCATCCATCCGCGAGAGCAGAAACAGCCCCACCGTGAAACAGCCGCAACCCAGAATCGGGAAGAACTTGTATCGTCCTGTCCGGCTGATGATCTGGCCGCTGGCCAGCGAGGTCAGCAGCAGGCCGAGCATCAATGGAAGCAGCCGCAGACCAGATTCTGTGGCCGATACCCCTCCTACCTGTTGCATGTACACAGGCAGAAAGGTGATCGCTCCGAACATCGCGAAGCCGACCACAAAGCCGATGGCTGAGGAGATCACAAACACCCTGTTGCGAAACAGTCGGGGCGGCATCACCGGCTCGTTTATCCGCTGCTCCACCAGGATGAAGCCGACGACGAAGATGATGAAGCCGCCCATCAAGGCGATGGCTTGAGCGGAGTCCCAGGCCCAGACTGTGCCGCCGAAGCTGGTCACCAGCACGATGCAGGTGGCGGCGCCGGCCAGCAGCGCGATACCGGCGTAGTCGATGATCGGCCGACCAGTCACCTTGCTCTTCGGCAGCACGATCGCAATCACGATCAGCGCCACAATGCCGATGGGTACGTTGACGTAGAAGACCCACCGCCAGGACAAGTTGTCGACGAAGAAGCCGCCGAGCAATGGCCCAGCAACGCTGCTGACGCCGAAGACGGCTCCGAATGCACCTTGGTACTTGCCCCGCTCGCGGGGCGACACGACGTCGCCGATGATGGCTTGCGAGAGCACTATCAAGCCGCCGCCGCCGAGGCCCTGGATCGCGCGGTAGAGGACGAGCTGGAACATGTCCTGCGCGGTGCCACACAGCACCGAACCCAGCAGAAAGATCACGATGGCCAGCAAGAACAGCGTCTTCCGCCCGATCAGGTCGCCGAGCTTGCCCCACATGGGAGTTGTCACTGTCGACGCCAGCATGTAGGCCGTGACTACCCAGGAGATGTGCTCAGCGCCACCGAGCTCTCTGACGATCGTCGGCAAGGCCGTCGAAACGATCGTCTGATCCAAGGAGGCCAACAACAACGCGAGCATCAATCCGCTGAAGATCGCCCAGATGCGTTTCGCCGGCAGCTCGGCGGCACGCTGCGGCGCAGAGTGGCCCTCGGTTATCAGAGCATCATGATCATCAACCATGACATCGCTTCATCTAGGCCGTGACAGACAGGCCCAACGATGCCAGCGTGATCGCCAGAACGGCAAGGGACGACGGCAAACAGAGGCGGGTCGGTCGGCTACCGTGACAGCAGGAGCTGATCATGAATGCACGCGCTGGCGGTGAGCCCGCTCAGGCGCTGGGCGGTCCAGAGGGATTGGAACCGCCTTCGCCGATCGTGATGCCGGCCACGCCGAGCCCACGATCTACGACGTGGCCCGGGTGGCGGGGGTGAGACTCTCAAAAGACCTGGATCAACTAGCAGGGGTCAGGCCACTGATCTACGTGCCGGCGATCCTGGCCCGTTCGTCTGCGTAGGCCCGCGCGTCCAGCGCGTCGAGCACGGCCAGCTGCGCGTCGTTGACCATCCAGACGGCGTAGTCGATGGCGTCGGCTGCATCCTGCTCGGCCCAGTCCGCGTCCGTGGCCGCCGCCTTGGCGTCCAGCTGATCGGCTCGCTTGTTGATCTTCGCCTTCATGTCCTCTCTCCGGGCTGCAGCATCGGCCTTCATCTGGGCCCACTTACTTGCTCTTGGCTCGATCGGCGGTCTCCTCAGCTTGTTGCTTAGCGCCCTCCATGGCCTGATTCGCGTCGTCTTGTGCCTGATCCACGCGCTGCTTGAGTTGGTCGCGGTTCTCGTTGGCTGCCGCCCGCGCGGTCTCCACGGTCTCGTTGACCTTGGCTTGAAGATTTTCGAGCTTTGCGGAAAAGTCCATCGGTGCTCCTTCCGGGCGCAGATGCCGATCGGAATGTCGGACGCTTGAGATCATCAAATCGCTTCTTCACCTTGCGCGCAATCAGACGTTGATCGACCAGTGCGGGCTTCCCCGCCGCGCCGCCATGGAACCGGCGGCGAGCTGCTCGATGGCGTCGAATCGGGCAATCATGCCGCGGGCCGACTCGACCTCCAGCACGGTAGGTCGTTCAGACGAAGGGACTGGGTCGCTTACCCGGCAGGAATCGCCGCTCGAGTGCGCTTGACGCCCGATCGTGCCAACGCTCACAACATTGGCGCGGACCTAACAGACGCGACTGGCTCAATAGCATCCCGACCGACCGCCTGCTGTGATCGTCGCCGATGGCTTGATGGGTTCCTCACCAAAACGACTTCGTGTCCCTGCTGAATCGCCTCATCAGCCATTTTCGTAGCGGGATATGGCCTTCAACAGCTACACAAGCCTTCCCGTCTGGGCCAGCAAAGTCGTCCGCGGCACCAAGTCCTTCGCGGGCCTGCTGAAGTTTCCCGGCGAAAACGACCCTACGAACTCGAAGGCTGGAACCCGAAACTGGAATTGATCAGGGAAATCCTGCTTACCCGGGAACCCGAGGTTGCCGAGTATCCGACCGGCGCTCGCCTCTACACCCGATTTCTCGCCACAAGCACAACCTTGTCCAGGGAGCGATCGTCCTGCATTACCGCTTCTAGGGGGCTGGCCGTGGTCTGAATAAGGTCACCCGTCTTGGGTGATGACCGCTCCAGGCGCTTGAGGGATTGTGCCGTTATCGGGGCTGGTGCCATTCCTAGGAGAG
>JBKPTR010000084.1:0-19436 GCA_046735615.1 Actinomycetota bacterium | reverse complement strand
CTAGGGAGCATTGACACATCCAAGTTCGTCGAGGGCACCGTCGACTCGGGCAAGATCAACGGCAAGCTGGTGGGCATCAATGCCGGCATCAACAGTGCGCTCATCTTCGGCAACCCCAAGGTCTTCGAGAAGGCCAAGATGGATCTGCCCGACGACAAAACCTGGACCTGGGACCAGCTGATAGAGGTTGGTGCGGAGGTCGCCTCCAAAGCCGGAGTGCCCTTCGGCGTGGCGTCGCTGATGGGCTCAGACGCACTGTTCGGCACGCTCGTACGCCAGCACGGCAAGGAACTCTTCACCGAAAACGGGCTTGGGTTTGACGTAGCCGAAGCTCAGGCCTGGTTCGACCTCATGCTCAAGGGCCAGAAAGCCAAGGCCTTTGGTACGCCCGAGCAGGTCAGCGAGGAGCAACCGAAGACGCTGGACCAGAGTGCGATCGTGGTCGGTACAGCTGCCATGCAGTATTACAACTCCAATCAGCTGGAAGCGGTCAGCAATGCAGCCGGGGAACAGCTGAAGATGCTGCGGGGCCCGAGCCTGGCGGGCAAGGCAACCGAACGCAAAACCTGGTACAAGGCGAGCATGCTGTGGTCCGCGTCAAGCAAGAGCAAGAATCCGGAGGCAGCAACTGCCTGGATCAACTGGTTTGCGAACTCCCCGGATGCCGCAAACATTGATCTGGCTGAGCGGGGCATCCCGCCGAACACCGAGATCCTGGCCGAGGTCAAGCCCAAGCTCTCTCCCGCACAACAGGTAGTTGCGAAATACATCGAGGACATCAAGCCCGAGGTCGGCAACACGCCGATCGCCCCGCCACCAGGCGGCGGCACGATCCAAACCGTTTTGTTCCGTCACGGGATTGATGTCCTCTTCGGGCGGACGAGCTCGGCTGAGGGCGCGCAGAAGTTCGTGGACGAGCTCAAGTCAAACCTCACGGTCTGAGCCATGAGCGCCATCTCTGAGCTTTCGACCATCCATCGCGTCAAGGCCAAGACGCCGGAGGAGAAGCGGCTCCAGAAGAGGGAGGCAGGCCGGGACAACAAGGCGGGGTATCTGTTCCTGCTGCCCTGGCTCATCGGACTCGTGCTGATCATCGGCGGGCCGATGATCGCCTCGTTGTACCTGTCGTTCACCAACTACAGCCTTATCCAGGCGCCCGAGTGGACCGGGCTGGATAACTACATCCGGATGCTCAGCGACCCGCGACTGCATAAGTCGCTGGCGGTCACGTTCACCTACGTGTTCGTCGGCGTTCCGCTGCAACTGATCGCGGCCCTGGCCATCGCCATGCTGCTGAACGAGGGCATGAAGGGGCTGGCCTTCTACCGGTCGATCTTCTACCTGCCATCGATGTTGGGCGCCTCGGTTGCGATTGCTGTGCTGTGGCGGCAGATGTTTGAAGTGGACGGCCTGGTCAACCAAGTCCTCAGACTATTTGGTATCCCGGCCACCACGAGCTGGATCGGCGACCCGCAGTGGGCGTTGTGGACCATCATCTTGTTGCACGTCTGGACGTTCGGCTCGCCAATGGTGATCTTCTTGGCCGGTTTGCGGCAGATCCCCGGAATGTATTACGAGGCGGCTTCGGTCGACGGCGCAAGCCGATGGAACCAATTTCGGAGAATCACCCTGCCGCTGCTGTCTCCGATCATCTTCTTCAACCTGGTGCTGCAGATCATCAACGCATTCCAGGCATTCACACAGGCCTTCGTTGTCTCGAACGGGACCGGCGGTCCTGCGGACTCGACGCTGTTCTACACGCTATACCTCTACCAGCGCGGGTTCGTCCAGTTCCAGATGGGCTATGCCGCCGCGATGGCATGGCTGCTGGTGGTGATCATCGCGGCCTTCACCGCTATCAACTTCTACTTCTCCAAGCATTGGGTGTTCTACGGTGACTGATCTTCAGACAGAGGGCGGGGTGCCAACCCCCGCTGACACAACGGTGTCATTGACCGGACCGGCTCCCCAGGAGGCGATCCATCATCGCGCCACGTGGCGGGACCGGGCACGGTCGGTGATCAAGCACATACTGTTGATCGCCGCCAGCGTGATCATGATCTATCCGCTGCTGTGGCTGATTGTCAGTTCCTTCCGGCCCACCGAGGTCATTTTCCGTACTCCGGGCCTGTGGCTGAACGACCTGTACGTGCAGAACTACACCCAGGGTTGGTACTCGCTGTCCTATCCCTTCAGCCAGTACATCATCAACTCTTTCATTGTGGTGATCGGGGCCATCGCCGGCAACCTCTTTGCCTGCACGCTGGCCGCGTACGCGTTTGCCCGGCTGAGGTTCCGGCTGCGGGGGCTGTGGTTCGCCATCATGTTGTTGACGATCATGCTGCCCTTCCATGTCGTTGTAGTGCCGCAGTACATCCTGTTCAACGCGCTGGGCTGGGTGAACACGTTCGTTCCACTGATCTTGCCTAAGTTCTTGGCCACCGATGCATTCTTTGTGTTCTTGATGGTCCAGTTCATCCGAGGCATTCCCAAGGAGCTGGACGAGGCGGCTCGGATCGACGGTTGCGGCCACTGGAAGATCTTCAGCAGGGTGATGCTGCCGCTGATGGGCCCAGCGATTGCCACGACGGCGATCTTCACCTTCATCTGGACCTGGAGCGATTTCTTCACTCCGCTGATCTACCTGACCGACCCCATTGCCTACACGGTTCCGGTCGCGCTGCGCTCGTTCCTGGACGCGACGGCTGGGAGCAACTGGGGTGCCATGTTCGCCATGTCAGTCGTTACCTTGATCCCGCTCTTCCTGGTGTTCTTGTTCGGCCAGCGGTTCTTGGTCCGGGGCATAGCGACCACCGGCGGGAAGTGATCTCAGTACGGGACCCCGCTTGCGGGGTCCCGCCTTCTTCAATTCGCGAAAGGCAAGGCTGTGCCCTCTAAACGACGCTATGTGGTGGTCGGAACCGGCCACCGCGTCCAGATGTACCTCGATGCCATGGCCGGTGATCACCGCGGCGATGCGGAGCTGGTCGGGCTCGTTGAGCCGAACCCCGGCCGGTTGGCGGTGCATATGAACCGTTTGTCCGAAGCCGGACTTGATGTGGCCAGTGTGGTCGCGGGGCATCCGGATGATCTTGAGCGGGTGCTTAAAGAAACGGAGGCCGACCGGGTGATCATCACCTCACCGGACTACACCCACGCCGAACTGATTGTGCGGTCACTGAATGCTGGTGTCGACGTGGTGGTCGAGAAACCCTTGACGATCAATCCGGAGAGCACCCGGCAGATCGCCGAGGCGGTGGAACGTACCGGCCGGCAGGTCGTAGTGACGCACAACTATCGTTATTCGCCACGAAACTCGGCACTAAAGAAGTTGATCAAGGAGGGCTCGATCGGCACGCCACTATCGATCACCTTCGAATGGGTACTCGACACCGCGCATGGCGCCGACTACTTCCGCCGTTGGCACCGGGACAAGGTCAACTCCGGTGGTCTGTTGATTCACAAGGCATCGCACCATTTCGACCTCGTGAACTGGTGGCTGGCTGACACACCCACCCAGGCCTACGCCCGCGGCGGGGTGCGCTTCTACGGGTCGGAGAACGCTGCAGCACGCGGAATGGAGCGCCATCCCGAGCGGGGTACGCATGAGGGAGCGCACAGTCCGTGGGAACTCGACCTGCGCAGCGATCCCCGGCTCAAGGCTCTCTACCTAGACGCCGAGTCCTACGACGGCTACCAACGCGATCAGGATGTGTTCGGTCCAGGCGTGACCACAGAGGACAACCTGGCGGTGATTGTGGACTACGCGCGGGACGTGACGCTCAGCTACGCGCTCAATGCGCACGCGCCGTGGGAGGGCTACCGTGTCGCCGTCAACGGCGACGAAGGGCGTGCCGAGTTGGAGGTTGTGGAACGGGCGGCCGTACTGACCGACGCTCAGGGCAGGGCGGTGATCGACCCGAGCGCTGTGCCGGAGTCCACATCCCGCACGGGCGGCGAGCGGCTGACACTACAACGCCACTGGGAGGTGGCCCAAGACATCAAGATCGAAGAAGGCGCCGGCGCTCATGGCGGAGGCGACGCGCTGCTGCTCGCCGATATCTTCCGCGGTCCGGGGGAAGATTGGTTGGAACGACCTGCGGATTGGCTTGCCGGTATCCGCGCGATCGCAGTGGGGATGGCTGGCAACGAGTCACTGCGGACAGGTCTGCCCGTCAAGATCAACGATCTTGACCTCGGCGTGGATCTGTCCCGCTGAATTAGGAGTGTCTATGTCATCCCTCCAGCTGGACCCCGACCGGGCTCTCCCGTTTCCCGCAGAGCAGCGGAGCATCGCCAGGGAGATCTATGGCGAGACAAAGGATCTGCCTCATATCTGCATGCACGGGCACGTGGAACCGGAGGTGTTCGCCAACGACATTCCGTTCGCTGACCCGGCGCAGCTTTTGATTGTTCCTGATCATTATGTGTTCCGAATGCTGGCCTCCCAGGGCATCGAGCCCGCTCGTCTTGGGGTGCCGCGGCTCGATGGGGGTCCGGTCGAGACCGACTCTCGAAAGATCTGGCGCACGTTCTGCGAGAACTGGAAACTCTTCCGCGGCACGCCCTCGCGCTACTGGCTAGAACACGAGCTGGTCGAGGTTTTCGAGGTTGATCAAGTCCCGAGTGCCGAGACGGCCGATGCCATCTATGACCAGATCGCCGCGTGCGTGGCCGATCCGCAGTTCCGTCCACGCGCACTGCTCGACCGGTTCAACATTGAGGTCATCTCAACGACGGACTCGGCTACGTCAGACCTGCACCACCACGCGAAGCTCACCGCCGACGGTCTGAACGAGCGCATTTTTCCGACTTTCCGACCCGACGCCGTGGCGTACCTTGATCGATCGACCTGGCGCGCCGATATCGAGGAGCTGGCGAACCTTACGGGAATCGACACGGCGGCATACGACGGCTTTCTCGATGCCCTGCGCTCCCGCCGCGCAGCCTTTGTCGAAGCCGGCGCCCGGGCCACCGATCACGGCCACTTGCTGGCCGACACCACCCCAATGGATGTGAATGCAGCCCGCGAGCTGTACTCCCGCGTTCTCAGCGGAGCGGAACCGAGCCGGGCCGAAGTGGCCGCGTTCGCGGCGAACATGCTCTACCAGATGGCCCAGATGTCCTGCGAGGACGGCTTGGTGATGCAGATTCATCCCGGCGTGCTGCGCGACCACAACAGCGCGATCTGGAAAACGTATGGGTCTGACAAGGGTTACGACATTCCCATTCAGACCGAGTTCACCCGTGGGCTGCGACCGATGCTGGACCGATTCGGCATTGACCCGCGGTTTCGCGTCATCCTCTTCACCGTCGACGAGACTTCCTTCAGCCGGGAACTAGCCCCGATCGTCGGCACCTATCCTTCGGTTCGGCTGGGCGCTCCATGGTGGTTCCTCGACTCTCCTGAGGGCATGCGCCGGTTCCGGGAAACCGCCACGGAGACGGCCGGTTTCTACAACACCTCAGGCTTTGTGGACGATACGCGGGCGTACGCCTCCATACCAGCACGCCACGACCTCTTCCGTCGCGTCGATGCCGGCTACCTCGCGCGTTTGGTCCTTGAGCATCGGCTCAGCGCGGACGAGGCCGTCGAGACGGCAATCGACTTGGCCTATAACTTGCCCAAGGAGTCCTACCCCGCCCCTAATGCGCGCTGAGCTTGTCTAAACGCCCTTCGACAAGCTCAGGGCACATCCCTCGGGGTTTACTGCGCGTACGCGGCGAACGGCGCTAGATGCTTTTCGAAGTGGTCGGCAATTATGCGGTAGTGCTGCCCTTCGTTGTCGTTCCACACCTGGTACAGCCGCGGCCCGAATTCGGACAGGATCGCCCCGTAGCCGACGTGCAACACCTGCCGTGAGTCGATGCCGTCCATCAAGCGCCCAACCTGCTCATCGGTCGGATCGGTTGGGATCTTGGTCGGATCGCACGACAGGTGGTAGCTCTTCCGGTTGGCTTCGAAGCTGTCGAGAGCCAGCGCAAGGGCCTCTCGCATCAGATCGGGATCGTTGTACGCGATCACGCGCAGGGCCTCTGCCCAGCTGGTGCCCGCCGTCTTGAGGTGCACCACACCCTTGGTTGCCTCTGCAATCAGGGGATACGTGGAGTACTTGTCGGAGCCTGAGTGCAGGGAAAGCTTGTACGGGCCGAGTGCCCGGGCAATCTCGGCGTGAATCTCGAAGTCACGCTTCAACTCCTCGATGTCGCCGATGTACTGCACACCCTTCTCGAAGCGGCCGACGAAGCGCGGCGCGAACGAGACGAAGTCCATACCGAGCCGCTTCAGCTCGCTAACGACGACGACGTGCTCGGCTGGCTTGGTCGGATAGTCGGTCTCATCCACGGCGAACTCGACCTCGCAGTCGATGCCTTTCTCCATGAGGCGCCGGTACATAGCCATCGCATGCGAAAGGGAGGGGCCGTACTTCGCCATGGCGCGTAGCACCGACTCATCGTCCAGCACGACCGCCTCGCGCTCGAGGTCGATGCGGTGTCCGGCGTACCTCTTCATGAACGTCGCCAAGTCAGAGTCCAGACCGGACCAGTCGAGTGCTTCCACCTTCTGCTGGATCGTCGCCGGGTCCGCGTGTTCCGCCTCGGGGTCGACTTCCGCCTTGGGATCCAGGGTGTAGAACACAAAGCCGGCAGCCACGGTGTCGTCGATGTCGTCGAGCTGCTCCAGATGATCAGCATCGCCGCCGACTGGCTTCGTCCAGCCGGCCTGGAAGGCACCCCAGGTCGCGTCGTCAAGCACGTTGCGCGGAGTCCGACCGCAACGCCCCATCTCCCGAATCGACTGCTGGGCGAAGACGGGGTTGATGCCCGCGCCGACCGCGTTCAGCGCTCGTACATGGCCGGGTGTGGCCAGCCCGAGCCGGTCGCCGAGACCGGCCGAGGTATGCAACCCAAAGCGGGATGGCTTCAGCCAGGGAAGCGCGGACCGCAATGCCAGGGCGTTTTCCGACGTGGTCTCCGCGACGAAACGAACCTCGCGATCGCTCCGCTCCGCAGTTCCTGTGAAGCCGTGGAACGCGGACTCGTCATCGGCCACGGCCACGAGCCGTTTGACACCGTCCACTGACCGTTCCAGCCAATAGGTGGTGCCCCCGTACGAGACCTGTGACTCTGGGTAAGCGCGATCTCCAAGCAGGGCGACGGCCGACGGGTCCAGCTGATCTGGTTGGGTGCTCATAGCGTTAAGCTATCAGAAAACGCTTTCTCAGCTGTACTCGATGTGATAGGAGGTCCGGCCATAGGTATCGATGATCTCCGCTCAGAGTTTGCCGACCCGCCTCGAAGTGTATGGCGCCGACTGGACACCGAACATGCCAGCGGAGTTTGCCCGGCGGCGGGGCTACGACGTCATTCCTGTGCTGTACCGGCTGACGTTCGAAGGTTCCGAGGCAGCGCGACTCCGCGCGGACTATCACCGCACGCTGGCGGAGCTCTATGAGGAATCCTTTGTCGCCGTCTGCCAGCGGTGGGCGGCCGGGCGCGGCGTGCCATTCCGAATCCAAAGCTACGGAACGCCGCCCGCTACGGTGAGTAGCTACCGGTTCTCCGACCTGTTCGAGGGCGAAGGGTGGGGCTGGAAGGAAATCACCCAGACCCGATGGGCGTCGTCGGCCGCACACCTCTACGGGCGCACGGTGGTTTCCGCCGAGGCCTGGACTTGGGTGCACTCGCCGTCCTTCCGCGCTACCCCGCTCGATCTGAAGGGCGAGGCACACGAGCACCTCCTCAACGGTGTCAATCAGCTCATTGGGCACGGCTGGCCCTACTCACCGACAGACACTCCCGGACTGGGCTGGTTCTTTTACGCCGCCGGTGCGCTCGACGATCGCAACCCCTGGTGGCCGGCGATGCCGGAGCTCAGCAGATACCTGAGCAGGCTGTGCTGGCTGCTGCAGCAGGGCGAGCCGGTGGCCGATGTCGCGCTGTACGTCCCGAACGAGGATCTGTTCGCGACCATGGGGCGGGCGCAGGGCGGCTCGCTCGACACGTGGCGGGAGGCAAATCGGCGTATCGACCGCGGGATTCCGGCGGCGATCCGGACGGCTGGTTTGGACTACGACCTGATCGACGACGACGGGCTCGCGATCACGCCGCCGGACCGATATCGGGCTGTGGTTGTACCGGCTACGACCATGATCACAGATGCGACCGCCACTTAGCTCGACAACATGATCACCACCGGCGGGTCAGTGATCATGATCGACTCCACCGTGGAGGTGCATCGTGCGGTTGTCGTGGAGACGGAGGGGCTGGCCGATGCGCTGGTCGCTACGGTCGCTCCCGATCTGAAGATCTCACCGCCGACCGCGGACGTTGGCCTCGTGCATCGTCGCTCCCAGGACACCGACATTTATGGGGTGATCAACACAGGGCCGACTCCTCGGACGTTCGGCATTGCCCCGCGGACGAGCCGGAGGAGTTATGAGCAGTGGCACCCACTCTCGGGCCGGATGCTCCGACAAGGAGCGGTAAGTGACGAGACTGAGCTCACGCTGAACCCGTACGAGGCAACCGTAATCCTCGTCAGCGAAGCCGAGTTGTCAGAATCTGAGCACCATATTTGGTGCTCAGATTCTGACAAGTCGGTGTCATTGAGCGGTCCGTGGCAGGTGGCGTACGGCAACGAGCCGGCGCAGCCGGTCGACCTGCCGCACATTTGGGAGGACCAGCCCGGCCGTCAGCACTACTCGGGAGCGGCAACGTACACGACCAGCATCGAGCTGGGCGCCGTCAACGGCCGGGTGTGGATCGACCTCGGCGACTGCGAGGTTCTCGACGGCAGCGCTGTCGAGCATGGCCTGCTCGGCCCCTCCTACCGGGTGGCGGTGCGCGGCCCGGTAGGCGAGATCGCCAAGGTCCGGGTGAACGATGTTGACTGCGGGCTGGCCTGGGCTCCGCCGTATCGGGTCGAGATCACCGACGCCCTGCGCAGCGCCACCAAGATCGAAATCATCGTATACAACACGGCAGCGAACACCCTCGCCGCGGACGAGCACATCAAGCAGCTAGCGGTCGAGAGCGAGGCCCGTTACGGGCGCCGGTTCCGGATGCAGGATCTGGACCGCGCCATGGAGTCGGTGCGATCCGGTCTGCTACGCGCACCGATGCTCGTGGTGAGCGACAAGTACGGGCGACGCGGCGCCAACACGGCTGCCGAATCATGATCTTGATCTTGAATAGGTAGCGTCAAGTCAATCCCTTCACATCACAGGATTTCGGACAGGAAGGCCCAGGCCTCATCCTGCATGCCAGCGTCGAAAGCGTGACCGCCGGGCCAGAACGACCCGCGGTAACGCTCGTTGCCCCCATGAAGGCGGAGCAGGTGATCATGAGCCTGCTCCATCCCGGCGCGGGGGAAGAGCTCATCATCGGCTCGGTACTGAACCAGGAATCGAGCCCGCCCTAGCGCGGTTAGGTCGGGCCAGTCCATCAGCGACCACAGGCCGGGTATGTGGAACAGCCAGGAGTGTGTATCCAGCTCGGCCGGCACGAGCGAGCCGAAGGTTGCCATCATGCAGCTCACCACACACGCCGCAACCCGATGATCCAACGCCGCAAGCAGCAGACTGCGGCCACCACCGCCGGAGAAACCGAACGTCCCGAGGCGCTCAGGATCGATGCCCTCCTCTGCGGCAAGCACCTCCAACACCACCAGGTCGTCGGTGAGCACCGCGCCCGCGAACGTCTGGCCCAGGGCACCGGCGGCCTTGGCCAACGTGTCCTCGTGCAGCCCCGACGCGAAATCAAACCGCTCTTCATCGGTCGGAGCCAAACCCTGCTGCCGCCACAAAGCGTCTTGGGCCTCGATGAGGGCAGCGAGCCGAGGCGTGGGGTGGGACAAGTCGAACCGTCGGCTGGCCCCAGGAGAAGGTGTCGTGGACAAGCACGGCATAACCCTGACGAGCCAGCTCGCTGGCGGGAGCCCGACCCGAGTAGTACTCATCACGAAGCCAGACGGCCCTCGGGTCCGATTCGGCACCGAGGTCGACCAGCTGCTCAGCGCCAACGGACCGTATCCCGCCATGACAGTGCATACCGAGTACGCCGGGAAGGCTGCGACGTACGCCTGCCGGGCGCAGCAACCATGCCGTCGTCTCGGGGCCATAGCCCACCGACCAGCGCAGCCGATGGATCAGGACTCCATCGACGTGCCGACTACCGTCCTCAAGCACTGTTGGGCGCCCAACCAGTCGTCGCAGGCCGAGCACCCTACCTAACGCTGTGCCAGCCGAGTCCGCTCCGACATACGGCTCAGCCGACCGCACCGCCGGCCAGTCCTCGTAGCCGGCGATCGGGTTTGGCGCGGGCAACGGCGCTTCATCGAGCTCAGCGCGCATGCACTACCGGACCGGCCCAGTGCTGCCCCGACTCTCGATCCGGGGTCGGAAGGAGACCGTGTGGCCGGGTGCGCGATCGTTCAGCAGGTCCCACATCCGATGCCAGGCCTGTTCCCCGAGTTCGGTGACGGGAACGGATGCGGTGGTCAGGGGCGGTGTCATGTAGCGAGCAAACGGGATGTCGTCGAAGCCCACCACCGAGACATGCCCAGGCACACTGATGCCACGTTCGTTCAGTGCACTCATCAAACCCATTGCGACCAGATCGTTGAAGGCCAAAACACCGGTTGCCGACGACGCCAGAACGCGCTCCGCGGCTTCATAGCCCTCGGCGAAGTTGACTCCGCATGGCAGAACCTCGACCGTTGTGTCCGGATGATCGTCAAGAAAGTCGCGCACCGCCTCTAGCCGGCGAGCATTCGATGCGCTCTGCGGCGGCCCAGCGAGGTACACCAACGAGCGGTGACCATAGCCGTAGACCAGATCGAGCAACTCGCTCAGCCCCGCGCGGTAGTCGGCGGCGACTACGGGCGTGGTGGACGATCCAACCTCGCGGTTGACGAGGACAACCGGTCGAAGTTCTGAGAGCAGGGGGCGGAGATCCGCCTCGGCCATTCGCGGCGCGCACAATACGATGCCGTCGCAGCGCCTTCGCGTTTCGACGGCGAGGATCCGCTCGTCAGCGACCGACTCAGCGGAGTCGGCGATCAGGACGTGATAGCCGTCGCGCCCAGCGGCGCGGCTCAGACCGCGCAACACACCGTGGAATGTCGGGTTGGACAAGTCAGGAACAACCACCGCAATGGTGTTCGTCTTGCCGAGGACCAAGCTGCGGGCCAGCGGACTGGCCGAGTAATTGAGCTCCTCGGCAGCCGCGCGTACCTTCTCGGCCAATGCCTGATCGACGGACGGGTTACCGTTCATCACTCGTGAGACCGTGGCCAGCGAGACACCGGCGCGAGCCGCAACGTCGGCGATCGTCCGCGGTCGAGCGGGAGATGGGTCAGTCATGACGAATTTGTTCTCTTCAGGTTGTCCCCTTGATTCCGGACCGGGCGTCAGGTGGTTGCGGGGCTCGCCATCAGTTATACCGATCCGGTACGGTTTGTGAAAGCGTTTTCTAGGTTCTTGTCTGCACTTTGACGGCGTAAGAAGGGGCGGGGATTGGGGATGAACCTTTCCGCTGCAGCATCGGGCTCCTCAGGATCGCCGGCGCGGCTCATCCTGGTCGGCGTTCGAGGCTTCGGACAGGTCCACGCCGAGCGCATCGCTCGGCTCTCTGATCGGGGCTTAGTCGAACTCGTCGCGGCGGTCGACCCTGGAGTCGTCCTCGACCAGCCCACCATTTACGGCGTCGACCTGTACGCCGATCTGACCGAGGCACTGTCTGCGGTCGGGCCGATGGACGTCGTCATCATCGCCGCGCCGCTCGGTGCGCACTTCCAATTGGCCACGATCGCCCTCATGGCGGGAGCGGACGTCTATCTGGAAAAGCCCCCGGTGGCCTCCTTGGACGACTTCCGGTCTCTCCTTCAGGTCCAGCAACAGACAGGGCGGGCGGTCCAGGTTGGCTTCCAGAGCCTCGGGTCGCGCGCACTCGAGATGCTCACCGAAGACGCCTTGGGCATCGGTCGTCTCGTCAAGGTCAGCGCAGTGGGGCCGTGGTCCCGCACGGTCGGCTACTGGACACGTTCCCCATGGGCGGGCCGCCGCATCTTGGGCGGCCAGCCCGTCGTCGACGGCGTCGCCACGAACGCGCTGGCGCACGCTGTGGTCACGGCCCTGGCCATCGTCGGTTGCCGCCGATTGGACGACGTCGAGTCGGTGGAGACCGATCTTTACCGGGCCAACGCCATCGACAGCGACGACACATCTGTTGTCCGGATTCGGACCGCCCAGGGATTCCAGGTGACCTGCGCCCTCACACTCTGTGCGGCCATCGAGCGTGAGCCGCAAGTGCACATCCAAGGAACGCTCGGCCGAGCCACCTTCAGCTACAGCGCTGATCGGGTTGAGGTCGAGACCGAGGATCGGAGCCGCTCGGAAACCACTACGCGCGTCGACCTGCTCGAGAACCTATTGGCCCACCGCCGTGAGGGGACGCCGCTGCTGGTACCACTGGTCAGTACGGGAGCGTTCATGCGAGTGCTCGGCGCCATCGCTGCAGCTGAGGAGCCAGTACGCGTCGACCCCAGCGCTATCAGATGGGAAGGCGAAGGCCGGGACCGGCGGCCGATCGTCGACAATGTCGAGCACTGGTTGTGGAAGTCCGCACTGAGCGGGCAAACGTTCGCGGAACTCGGGGTGCCCTGGGCGCACCGCGAACGGGACAGGGTACTCGTACGGGCGCGCGTCTCCGATGCCGAGGTTGCGGTCTACCGTGACGGGCGCGGCACCATACCCACCTCAAGTCCCCGGCCGTACCTGCACCCGGTACGCACCCGGGCCGGCGTGGTGGTGTCGGCCCACCATCCGGCCGACCACGACTGGCACAACGGTGTCGGCATGGCCATACCCGATGTGAATGGCACCCACTTCTGGGGTGGCCGCACCTACGTTCACGGACAGGGCTATATATGGCTTGACAATCACGGCGTGATCGTCGGTGAGTCGCCGGAGCTAGAGGACACCGCGTTCAACCAGGAGCTGAAGTGGATCGCCCACGACGGATCGGTCGCGCTGCACGAACAACGGTCGATCGGCTGGATTGCCATCGACCACCAGAGGTGGAGATTGATCTTCGAATCCCGACTTCATGCCGACGCCGATGCTCGGCTCAATTCCCCGGGCAGCAAGGGGCGCATTGGTGGCGGCTACGGCGGTTTCTTCTGGCGGTTTCCCGCTTGTGACAACGTAGAAGTATTCACCGCCGAGGCGCGCGGCGAGGACGAGGTCCACGGCAGTCTGGGCCCGTGGCTGGCATGGTCTGCCGACTTCACAGCCGGGCCGGGCATCAGCGGGCCGGCCACCATCGTCATCACAGCACCAGACGCGGCAGCAGCCGCGGAGCCCTGGTTCGTACGAGTGCGTGAATATCCAGCCGTCGGCTCCGCGCTCGCCTGGGACCGTCCTGCGATCCTTGCTCCTGGCGCAGTGCTGCAACGACGTTTTGATGTGGCAATTGCCGACGGTCGACTGAGCGAAGCGGAGACGAGGGAGCTGGCCGCTGAGGTGACAGCCTCGCGGTTGTGAGTGCAGCTACCGAAGTCCGACGGTGGTTGTCTCGACGGTCAGCGCCCGCGCCTGGTCGCTCAGCGAGAATCCCAGGCCAGGGCGGCCCGGCACATGCATACGTCCATCGGCGATCCGCAGCCGCTCGTTGAATAGCGGCTCCAGCCATTCGAAATGCTCGACCCAGGCGTCCAGCGCGTACGCCGCGGACAGGTGCAGGTGGATCTCCATCGCGAAGTGCGGCGCTAGCTTGAGTCCGGCCTCCTCGCCTAGCGCCATGATCCGCAGGAACTGGGTGATACCCCCGACCCTAGCGGCGTCGGGCTGGATGCAGTCCACCGAACGGCGCTCGATGAGCAGGCGATGTTCGGCGGTGCTGGTGAGCATCTCCCCAGTAGCGATCGCGGTGTCGAGCTTGTCGGCGAGCATCGCGTGGCCTTCGGCGTCGTAGGCGTCGAGGGGTTCCTCGATCCAGGTCAACTCGAAGCCTTCGAGCTGCCGACCGATGCGGAGCGCGGAAACCCGATCCCACTGCTGGTTCGCGTCGACCATCAAAGCCACATCTTCACTCAGCGCGGCGCGTACCGCCTCCACCCGGCTCAGATCGATCCGGGGGTCCGGCTGTCCAACCTTGATCTTGACCCCGCCGATCCCTCGCTCAATTGAAGCGTGCGCGTTGTCGATGATCTCCTCGATCGAGGAGGACAGGAAGCCGCCCGACGTGTTGTAGCAGGCCACCGAATCTCGGTACGCACCTAGCAGCTTGGCCAGGGGAAGTCCGGCCCGCTTGGCCTTGAGGTCCCAGAGCGCGATATCGATGGCGGCAATGGCCTGAGTTGCGAGGCCGCTCCGGCCGACCGAGGCACCCGCCCAGATCAGTTTCGTCCAGATCCGCTGGATGTCGTTGGGGTCCTCGCCGATCACCTCTTCGGCGATCTCCTTGGCGTGGGCGTACTGGCCACGGCCACCCGCCCGCTTGGAGTAGCTGTAACCGACGCCCTGATACCCCTCGAGGGTGCTGATTTCGACGAATAGGAAGGCGATTTCGGTCATCGGCTTCTGCCGGCCGGTAAGCACCTTGGCATCGCTGATGGGACGGTCAAGGGGAAGGAACACTAGCGACAAATTGAGCGAGATGATCTTGTCCTGGCTAGCCTCGCCGGCCTCCATGGCGGCGAAGTGGCGCTCCGTCGCGGTGCTGAATTCGGTGGTGGCAGCGCTGGCGAGATTCTCCGAGGTGCTGGTCACGAGTGTCTCCTGCCGTTGGACGATCACCACCTAGTTAGCTGCATTGGAGACAGTCCCGTCAATACGGGATACTCCAGTGATCCGGACGGCTACGTGTGCGGAACGTTGGGGGAGGCGGTCGAATCGGCTGCCCAATTGTTGATCAACTTGTCTGCCATCGTTGTGGCAGAAATCCTGACTTTGCAGGTGTCTTGGATACGTCGGTCGAGGCTGCGCTTGAGCCGGTGAAGCTCTCCGATGGCAGCTGATTCACTGCAGTGGGTGATCAAGAAAAAGCGCCTGATCATGATCTCTCACGCGCTTCCGGGGTATGGGGTGGCCATCTTTGATTACGAAGCCATCCACGTTGGTTGTTCGTTTCGCTCTTCGCTTCTCAATGGTGTACAGCGAGAGAAGGACAATGATCCCGAAGACCGCGAGCATGGTCATATCGCGGCGAGGTGCAACTCGGATTCCCACGGCACCTGCTCCCCGTCCATCGGCCGCAAGCATGCGTCGGAGAAGTCGGGTCCGACGTAGTCGTCGCCGTAGATCATGCTGCGCCTCAGCATGCTCCCCCGACACGGCAGCCAGTGCAGGTAGGTCGACGAGGCAGCAGGAGCGGCCGAAGCCAGCCTGAGACCAGCGGTTAGTAGCAACGCCCGGCGCTGTTCTTTCACGCTCAGACCGTACCGATTCCTCGGAGCTCAGGTGAGCAAATAACACATTTCACTGATGAATGTGGAGTGCACGAAGGGATGATGGTGAAACGGCCGAGCGGCCAGCCCGGCCTTGGTCGGTTGGGCCCTACCCAGGACGCTGAACCGTTCGAGGAGATCTAATGCAGGTGCAACATCGGCCACGGTGAACGCACTTGTCGCAGCGTCTTCCTGGAGCCTTTAGGACCGGACGCCCAGCCCCCTCCTGGCTGGTAACCCCAACGTTGGCGACGGCGCTGAGCGAGGCATCCATGCCGCTCAGGCGGCCGCCGCGCGTCTGCGTGGTCGAGCCGTCCGGCTGCGGCAATCGGATGAATGCCTGGGATCGGCCTTCCACCGAATCGGGATGCTCTGCCAAGGCAGGTCAGAATTCCTCCATCCTGGAGCGGGCCGACTCATACCACACGGGTCGAGCGACGCGACAGGTCGAGGACTTGGAGGTGTGGGACAGACACTTCGCGGTTTCGGTCCGTTCGAGCGATGGGCGGCCTCGCCGCGGCGCTGTGAAGTTGTTCGGGCAGACTTCCGCCATGCGGACAGTGGGCGTGGAGGAGGAGCTGCTGCTCGTCGATATGCACACCGGGAAGCCGCGCTCAGTCGCCAGCCAGGTCATCGCGGCCGCGGACAGAGACAATGTGCACAGAGACGGCGAGGGCGGAGTCGAGGCCGAGCTCCAGCGCTACATGGTGGAAACCCAATCCTCCGTGTCGAGCGAGCTTGCCGACGTTGAAGAAGAGCTGCGTAAGTGGCGACGTATCGTGGCCGGTGCCGCCCGGGAAGCCGGCGCTGGCGTCGCAGCCATCGCCACCGCGCCGGTAGCGGGTGCCGGTCTGATCTCACTGGGCCCGCGCTACCAGCGAATGGCGGAGCGCTTCGGTCCGACCGCGCAGGATGTGTTGACCTGCGGCTGTCACGTGCATGTCAGCGTCCAATCAGACGAGGAGGGCATCGCCGCCATCGACCGGATCCGGGTATGGCTGCCGGTGATCCTCGCGATGAGCGCGAATTCGCCGTTTTACGACGGTCGCGACACCGGGTATGCCAGCTACCGGTCGCAGCTGTGGATGCGCTGGCCGTCGGCGGGCCCAACCGACACGTTTGGGACCTCCGACGCGTACCACGAACTGGTGCGCTCGATGGTCGAGTCCGGCGTGCTCCTCGACGATGGGATGATCTACTTCGACGCACGCCTGTCGCGGCGATATCCCACGGTTGAGATCCGAGTCGCCGACGTGTGCGTCGATCTCGAAGACACGCTCGTGGTTGCGGCGTTGTGCCGAGCGCTCGTCGAGACGGCTGCGGAAGAGGCGGCGCGCGGTGATCCGGTGCCGCAGATGCCGACGTCGCTGCTGCGTCTTGCGGTCTGGCGGGCAGGCCATGACGGCGCCGGCGGAGTGCTGGTCGACCCAGTGTCACGACAGCCCCGGCCCTGGATCGAGGTGATGCGCGATCTGGTCACCCACGTGCACGACTCCCTTGAGGGGTTTGGCGACATCGAGCGCGTCGAAGTCGGGATCGACCGGTTGGCGCGGGTTGGCACCGGTGCCACAGGCCAGCGCCGCACCTTTGCAAAAACTGGCCAGCTCGTCGACGTCGTCGTCGAGGCTGTGCGCCGGACGGCTGGACGTTAACCTCTCGCGGCGGCCGTCTACGGCGCGTGGGTACCTCGCCGGTGGCGCCATCTACCAGGCAAGATGCGAGCAACGGCCCACCGGTTGGTTCGACGGGGCAGCAGCACGGGATGTGTATCGGTGGCCTTGGTGCTGGCGTTGGGAAGTCGAGGTCCTTGACCATGTAGCACCCAGGCCCTGGTCGAGGACGAATCGTTCACCGAGTGGGTCAAGACGAGGACGCCGGCCGGACGCTGGGGCGAAGTGGAGGATCTCGAGCGGGCGCTGATCCTTCTCGCCTCACCGGCGTCGGACTTCGTCAACGGGCAGATCCTGTACGTCGACGGCGGAATGACGGCGGTGGTGTGAGGTGAACGCCGGGCCGACCCCGGAGATGCCCGCCGCCCGAAATCGAGGCCGTGATCGACGCTCGCCGACCGCAGCCTTTTGCGTTGACCCAGTCATCACCCACGAGTTCCCCGCAAGCCGCGCACTCGAGGCCCTCGTCACGTTCTAGCCACCACGAATCGGGAGTCTGCAACAAAGGGCCCTGCAAAGCTCGTTCCCACGCACGCGCCGCCTAAATGTCGCGCCAGATTGCAGACTTGCGGATCTCGAACTCGGCGGCGCTGATCATGCCACTGTCACGCAGTGCGCGGAGTTCGGCCAGGACCTCCAGCGGGTCGCGCTTCGGCCGGGGTTCGCCGCGGATCGCCTCTCTGGCGTCATCGGCGAGCATCTCTCCCTGGGTGCCCAGGATCTGGTCGGCAGTGAGGCTGCCGTCTGGCGTCGTGACTCGGACAGTGCCGGACATTTTGCGGGTCGCGGCCTCGATAGCAAGAACCTCCCGTAGTGGGATGCTGAAGCTTGGCCCAGTGCTGCGGCGCGCACGGAAGAGAATGCGTTCGCTGGTCAGCACGAGTAGGCCCATCGACCCGGCGTAGCGCGCATCCATCATCCGCAGCACGGTCTCGGAGTCAGTGAGCGAGGCCTCCAATCGAGCCACATAGATGTCGGAGCGCTGATCGGAGGCCATGGCGGCCGCTGCGTCCAGTACGTCGGGGCGCAGGTTGTATGGGGCCAGGCGGTCGCGGACGCTGGGTCGTAACCACTGGAGGAACCATGACATCGTTACGCCACTCGTCGTCGGATGATTCTCGATGATGACACCCAGTCGCCGCGGCACAAAGCCACCTACGTAGGCCGGGTCCGGGGCCCTCCTTTATCGAGCCTTCAAGAGCTAGCGCAACAAATTGCGTATTTCGTCACATGTAATATTTAGTTCACCCATGCGCTTGAACGCCGCAATTATTTCCCTCGCCTTGCGATCATTGCTCGGTTTTTGCAGCTTTCACTGGATGAACAATTGGCAAAGAAGAATTTACTTCCTGCCCCGCCAGGCGCGCTCGAACGGCAGCCGCCACGCGTGCGGTGCGATCAGCTGGTGAATTGAGTTCGGGCCCCAGGAGCCGGGGGCATAGGGCCGCACAAGAGGCGGATCATTCAGCAACGGCTCAGAGCGCTCCCACAGGCTCTCGATGCCGTCGGCGGTGGTGAACAGCGTGTGATCATCACGCATGGCATCCAAGATCAATCGCTCGTACGCCTCGAGGATGTCACCAACCCGATCCGTCTCATGAGTTGAGAATTGCATGCTCAACTTGTCGAGCTTCATGCCTGGTCCGGGTCGCTTGCCGTAGAACGAGAGGGAGACTTTGGCCTCATCAGCAAGATCGAAAGTAAGATGGTCCGGACCGGACGAGCCGACCCCCGATCCCGCGGGAAACATGCTCTTCGGTGCCTCTTTGAAGGCAATCGAGATGATCCGCAGGCCCTCGGCCATCCGCTTGCCGGTCCGGCAGTAGAACGGTACCCCGGCCCACCGCCAATTGTCGATACCGCATTTCAAAGCAATAAATGTCTCGGTGTCGGAATCACGTGCGACACCGTCCTCCTCGCGATAGCCGCTGTATTGACCACGGACAACTTCGTGTGGATTGAGGGGCAACATTGAGCGAAAAACTTTGTTCTTCTCCTCACTAATTGCCCGCGGTTCTAGCGCTGTGGGCGGTTCCATCGCCACAAATGCGAGCACTTGGAAGAGGTGCGTCACGACCATGTCCTTGTACGCGCCGGTCACCTCGTAGAAGTTCGCCCGTCGATCCAGGCCCAAGGTCTCAGGGATGTCGATCTGGATATGGTCGATGAAGTTCCGGTTCCAGATCGGTTCGAACAGCCCGTTGGCGAAGCGGAACGCCAGGATGTTCAGCGCGGCTTCCTTGCCGAGGAAGTGGTCAATCCGGAAGATCTGTCGCTCTTTGAACGTCTCGTGCAACTGATCGTTGAGGGTGATC
>JBKPTR010000083.1:0-3097 GCA_046735615.1 Actinomycetota bacterium | reverse complement strand
CATGGCCCGGCGTGGCGGTACCCCGCGTCACGCCACAGGCTCGGCGGGCCCAGAACAGATTGCCCGCTGAGCCGCTCCGAACCTCAGGTGAAGCCGTCAACTCCCGAGCCTGCCGAGCCAACGCCGCCTTGAAGGCTGATGCCTGCTCCGGTGAAAGATCAACTTCCCGCAGTGCTCCCTGAACCATCTCCACCATTAGCTGACCTTGCCGTTCGGCCACTCGTACGGTGCGCTCGGCAAGACCGGCGGCCACGGCGTTGGAGGCGAACGTCGCGCAGCGCTCTCGCTCCTTCGCTTCAAGATCAGCAAGGCCTCGGATCGCTTCAGCGGTGACGTACACGCCGACGTCCTTCGCTGCCCCGTACGTGTTCCCGAACAGGGCTGCGACTCCCCCGCTGTTGAAGATGCGATCAAGATCACGATGTGCGGTTTCGGCCATCTCAGTGTCTTCGATCTTGAGCTCGCCGGTATCGTGAGCTTGCTTCAGGCTTTCTGCAGCTTCGTACGCCTCCTCGAGCAGCGTGGCACCGGTTTCAGCCCTCAGGCTTGGTTGACTCCTCGGGTCGATCGGTCTCTCCCTCGCGTGAACGCTTTGCGCGTGTAAAACCTGCGAGCCGCTCCTCGGGCACCGTCGCCGGTCCCGATGCCTCGCCCCCAGGACTGCCACCGTCGGAGGGCTGCTCCCACAACCGACGGGGAGCTTGCCCGAAAGGCTCATTCAGGTGCTCAAACGCTTCGGGCTCTTGGCGATCGCCAATTCCAAGCTGCTCCTCGATTCGCCGCACTCGCCGGAGTATTTCTATGGGCAGTTCCCTCTCGGTTGGAACTCCGGGCTTGGATGCGACGGCTTCAAGATCGCGCAAGATCATCCGTCGTGATCCCTGGTGCGGCATCGGCAACCTCTGACAGATCGTCCGCTGATCTGGTTGGTCGACGAACGACCTCGGAAAGCGCTTCGTCGTCGACTTCCGGCTGCTCATCGTCTGATGTGGAATCCACTGACATGGCTCCTGGCTGGGTCGAGACTGGTGACCACCTACGGTGCTCATCCACCAAAACGCAGACGGTGAGAGTAAGAGTCCTCAAAGTCAGGAATTAGTGAGAACCGTCCTCGATCACAAGTTCGGCATTAGGGAAATAGGCCCTCATGATCAACAAGACGAGTGATCACATGACCGATGGCTTGAAACGCTCAGTCCGTCGGAAGCCGTACGCCCGGCGACGCCTCAAGATGCGGCGATCCTGGCCCGCTCGTCTGCGTAGGCGCGGGCGTCCAGTGCGTCGAGCACCGCCAGCTGCGCGTCCTGGACCACCATGGCGGCGTAATCGATCGCATCGACTGCATCCTGCTCGGCCCAGTCGGCATCCGCGGCCGCAGCCTCGGCGTCCAGCTGATTGGCCCTCTCATCGATCTTTGCCTTGATGTCTTCTCTCCTGGCGGCAGCATCGGCCTTCATCTTCGCCCACTTGCTCTCGGCTCGATCGGCAGCCTCGCCAGCTCGCTGCTTGGTGTCCTCCACGGCGCGATTCGCGTCGTCCTGCGCCTGATCGACGCGCTGCTTGAGTTGGTCGCGGTCTTCCGCAGCTGCCGCCCGCGCGGTCGCCACCACTTCGTCGACCTTGCCCTTAAGATTTTCGAGGTTTGCAGAAAAGTCCATCGGTTCTCCTCGACGAGGCCGATGCCGGCCGGATGCCGGACGCTTAAGAAGATCAAATCACCACATCTTCCAGCGAGGTAGGGACCAATGGCCCGAGTTGTGCCGTTCCGAGTATCCACTCCCGGATCTACTCATGGCTCATTTGCTCTCCAGGGATCCTTCACCCCTAGCCGATCTGCCATCTTCGGATCCGACAACAACATGATGCAGAGCCCGCAGGCGTTGATCATGGCAAATCGTTAGGCGCGCGGGTGAGGTAAGAGAGTTACAGCAGCGTCAGCACTGGATCACAGATCACCAGGATCAGCTCGCTGCAGTGGACAGCTTCTCAGCACCCAGCCGCTCGAGCCATCCGGCCGCGCTGGGCCGGTGAACGATTCGACCTCCAAGCCTGCGTGCAAGCCCTCGTCACCATCAAACTCCCAACGCAGAAAACAGAGCTTGATCAACAGGCCGCCTAGCCACCATCCGACTGTGACCTAGTCGATTATGGCGATGCGACCGTGCTGCCGGGGTTGATCGACACCTATGTCCACCTCGTCGGCGACAGCGGCGTGATGGCGTTGGAGCGGCTCGCGGAGCACTTGCGGAGCACTTGCGGGAAGAAATCGACGCCTGGGTGATCGAGTCGCAGCGAAGGCAGCTCGCCGCTGGTGTGACGACGGTCCGTGACCTCGGGCACTTCAATGTCGTGGAACGGCAGGACGCGCAGCGGAGGTTGACGACGGGCTGCCGTGGATCGTTGCATCCGGTCCGCCGATCACCATCCCGGGCGGACACTGCGGCTACCTCGGCGGTGAGGTCAGCGGCGCGGACGAGATCGTGGCTGCAGTACGGGAGCGGGTGGAGCGACAGGTTGACGTGGTCAAAGTGATGGCGAGCGGCGGCATGGTCACCACAGGCACCGACGTCTACATCCCACACTTCTCGGTCGAGGAGCTGAGGCTGTTGGTCGAGCAGGCGCACGCCGGTGGTCTGCCGGTAACGGCGCACGGGCATGCTGCCGCTGCGGCCGACCAGGCCGTCGCTGTCGGCGTGGAGGGCATCGAACACGCGTCGTACGCAATCCGATCGACAGGTGGTCAGCGACAATTGGCTGGCCGGTCCGAGACACGGCCCACTCTTGGTGGCTTCAACGCGGCGGCCTTGATCGTCGGCGCGCACCGCTTGGGATAAGTAGCCACTCGCGGGGCAGCGATCGCAGCCAAGTCGACCTAGATCCCCGGCCTACCCTGTTCGACAAGAGCTGATTTCCCGACATCCGATGCGCCCGTATGCCTCTAACGCTCCTTCATCCACCCACGGTCGCCCAGCGTCTCGTGTTGCTCGACTGGCGGGCGGCATCAATGACTTCTTCGGTGCGTAGGCCGTCGGTGAGGGTGGGGAGGCTTGGGTAGCTTTCGTGATGCTTGTCGTCGTTGCGTACCGCCCCGATGAAG
>JBKPTR010000082.1:0-5731 GCA_046735615.1 Actinomycetota bacterium | reverse complement strand
AGGGATGAACATCCTCGCCGACGCCGTCAAAGTGACCCTTGGACCTAAGGGCCGCAATGTCGTGCTGGAGAAGAAGTGGGGTGCTCCAACCATCACCAACGATGGGGTGAGCATCGCCAAGGAAATCGAGCTCGAGGACCCGTACGAGAAGATCGGCGCCGAGCTCGTCAAGGAAGTTGCCAAGAAGACCGACGACGTGGCGGGTGACGGCACCACTACTGCAACCGTGCTGGCCCAGGCGATGGTCCGAGAGGGCCTGCGTAACGTGACCGCGGGCGCCAACCCGATGAGCCTCAAGCGGGGCATCGAGAAGGCCGTTGCTGCAGTCGTCGAGCAGTTGGCCACCATATCCAAGGATGTGGAGACCAAGGAGCAGATTGCTGCTACCGCCTCCATCTCTGCCGGTGACACCCAGGTCGGCGAGATCATTGCCGAGGCCATGGACAAGGTCGGCAAGGAAGGTGTCATCACGGTCGACGAATCGAACACCTTCGGGCTCGAGCTCGAACTCACCGAGGGCATGCGGTTCGACAAGGGCTACATCTCGCCCTACTTTGTGACCGACACCGAGCGCATGGAGACCGTGCTCGACAACCCGTACATCTTGATCGTCAACTCCAAGGTCTCCAACCTGAAGGATCTGCTGCCGGTGCTGGAGAAGGTCATCCAGGCTGGTAAGCCGCTCCTGGTGATCGCCGAGGATGTCGACGGTGAGGCGCTCGCCGCGCTGATCGTGAACAAGATCCGCGGCACCTTCAAGTCCGCCGCGGTCAAGGCACCGGGCTTCGGTGACCGCCGTAAGGCAATGCTGACCGACATGGCGATCTTGACCGGTGGCCAGGTGATCAGCGAGGAAGTCGGGCTGAAGCTCGACAGCGTCAGCATTGAGTTGCTCGGACAGGCTCGTCAGGTGATCATCACCAAGGACGAGACGACGATCATCGAGGGTGCTGGCAGCCCTGACCAGATCGCTGGCCGGGTGAACCAGATCCGCACCGAGATCGAGAACTCCGACTCCGACTATGACCGCGAGAAGCTGCAGGAGCGGCTCGCCAAGTTGGCCGGCGGCGTCGCGGTGATCAAGGTCGGCGCAGCCACCGAGGTGGAGTTGAAGGAGCGGAAGCACCGCATCGAGGACGCCGTCCGCAACGCCAAGGCGGCTGTCGAGGAAGGCATCGTCGCTGGCGGCGGCGTGGCGCTCATGCAGGCGGGGGCCAAGGCGTTCAAGGAGCTCCAGTTGGAGGGCGACGAGGCGGTCGGCGCGCAGATCGTGAAGATAGCCCTCGAGGCGCCGCTGAAGCAGATCGCGATCAACGCCGGACTTGAGGGTGGCGTAGTCGCTGAGAAGGTCAAGGGGCTTCCCGCTGACCACGGCCTGAATGCCGCCACTGGCGAGTACGAGAATCTGCTCGACGCTGGCGTTCCCGACCCAACCAAGGTGACCCGCTCGGCGCTGCAGAATGCGGCCTCAATCGCAGGTCTGTTCTTGACCACGGAGGCGGTCATCGCTGACAAGCCGGAGAAGGCTCCCGCCGTCCCGCCTGGTGGCGATGGCGGCATGGGTGGCATGGACTTCTGATCAAGTCACAGCAACAAAGGGGCGGTTCCGTTAGGAGCCGCCCCTTTGACGTCGTGGACCGGACCTACCAGCCCGGCATCTGGATGAGTTGTTCGACAAAGAACCGATAGTCCTTCAGCTGGTCCGTATCCGGTAGAGGGGTCGGCCAGTCCGTCGTCGTCCAGCCACGCGGCGGGTCGTCGCTGTAGTAGATCCACGTCTCGCCGGCGTACGGCTCCGCCGGCCCCAGTCGCGGCGCTGAGTCGTCTGCGTCAACCACAGGGACGCCCGAGATGGTGCCGACGCCAGGCAAGATCACGTCCACCGAGCGGGTGCCGGCTGGCAGTGGGGGATAGTTGCTGGCGACGCTGGCTCTGCCGCCGTCCCGGCGCAGTGAGCCGGCCCACACACCCAACACGCTGCACGAGCACTCGTACGCCTTGCGTTCAGCGACGGCAGTAGTCAGCCAGGTCACCCGCAAAGGCTTGGCGCCCGCGACACCCGCAGGCTTGATCGCCGGTCCGCTGACGACATCGCGGTCCAGCACATCCACGTCGTCGGGCAAGATGCCGCCGATCGGTGACAGTGCGGGCTCGAGTATGAAAGTGGATTGATCGGTGATCGACTTGATCGTCCATTCCATCGAGGTTCGACCGGGCGCTGCCACCACTCGGTCGATGGTGATGCTCTGGACGCGATGCGGCTCCTGACGGTAGCGGAAGACTCGTTCCCCGAGGGTCGGCCGCACAGGTGCTGGCGGCCGAGCCAGGTCGGTCGGATGTGGCGCTGTGGGGACTTGGCCGATCGCTGTCACCGGCACATGCACAAAAGGTGCGAAGTTGATCATGTCCACATCGATGAAGCTGAGCGCATCCGGCAGGGGCGGAAAGGTTGCCTGCAACATGCGGGTTTCGCCGATTCGCAGGCCCTGCTGCGCCAACCACAGCGGCGTGCAGAGGCATCGGTTGAACAGTCGTCGGGATTGGTGGCTTAGCGTCCGATAGATCTTGCCGCTGGCCGGGTCGATCAGGAACATGTTGACATCGCCTTCGGAGCTCCGGCTCAAGCCCAGGTCGACCCACGACGGCAACTTCTCACCGGGTGCGTAGCGGGGCGTGCTCAGCGGAGTTACCGACCAGTCGACGACCGTCCCAACCTCGAGTCGCCGTACGGCATGGATCGCGAACCGAGTCCTGATCTGCAGCCCTTCGGCAGTTGTCCATTCGGCTTCCGCGGCTACCGGAAGTTCTGGGTTGGTCGGTGCCGGCGGCTGCAGTGTCTCCACGGTCGGCGACGATGTCGCCCTACCGCGGAAGAGGCCAGGCTCCTCCTTGGCATAGGTGCAGCCGCCCGAGAGCAGGGATGCCGCCGCGAGTACGACGACCAGCCGCTTCAGCGCAGCCACCTGGCAATTCTACGGTCGACAGTTCTCCGGGATCCCGAGGAATATGGTGACGCCATGACGCCGCGCCCCCGCGTGTGCAGAGGCATAGATCATGGCGATCTACATTGACCCGCCGATCTGGCCAGGCCACGGCCATCTGTGGTCGCACATGATCAGCGATCAGTCATATGAGGAGTTGCACATATTCGCAGCGCGGATCGGCATCCCGCGACGCGGATTCGAACGTGATCACTACGATGTCATCTCCGAACGCTACGCCCTAGCGGTGGCCGCGGGTGCCCGGCCGGTACGCTCGCGGGAGATCGTCAGGCTGCTGACCGCTGCGGGCTTGCGTCGCCGTCGCCGGTCACGCTTGGCGCCGCCGCCAGACTGGCAAGCGGACGAGCGCCCCTCTTGAACGGCAGAGCCAGGGTTGCGCGCACACTAGATTGACGCAAAGAAAGGAGCCGGCTTGTGGCTAACTGTGCTCATCTCGACGCCATTCTGCTGACCCCAGTTCCCGATAACTTCGAGGCTTCCTGTAGTGATTGCGTCGCTGTGGGCGGGCGGTGGCTACATCTGCGCCGCTGCCTCACCTGCGACCACGTCGGCTGCTGTGACTCCTCGCCGGCGCGGCATGCCAGCGCCCATGCGCAGCTCAGCGGCCACCCAGTCGTCACTTCGGCCGAGCCGGGGGAGAACTGGCGGTGGTGCTACTTCGACAGGGTCGGCACATGACCGCGTCTGTTGCGGAGGCGCGGGCTGAGCGCGCTTTACGCCCAGTGCTGATGACAGTCGACGACGACCCCAGCGTGTCGCGTGCGGTGGCTCGTGACCTTCGGCGCCGGTACGGCGAGGACTATCGCATCATGCGGTCCGAGTCCGGCGAGGAGGCGTTGCAGGCCATCCGCGAAGTGGTGTTGCGCGGTGAGCAGGTGGCCGCGATCCTCGCCGACTATCGGATGCCGCGGATGAACGGAGTGGATTTCCTGGAACAGGCGATGGACCTCGTGCCGCAGGCACGGCGGGCACTCGTCACCGCGTACGCAGACACGAACGCGGCGATCCAGGCGATCAATGTGGTTGATGTTGATCACTATCTGCTGAAGCCCTGGGAGCCGCCGGAGGAGAAGTTCTATCCAGTCGTTGATGAGCTGCTGGAGGCCTGGCAGCGGGAGGGCAAGGCGCCCGAGCACAAGATCAAGATTCTTGGCCACCCTTGGTCGGCGGCGTCATATGAGATACGTGACTTCCTGGCCCGCAATATGGTGCCCTATCGCTGGTACAACGTCAGTGACCCAGATGGCGTGCGGCTGTTGGCGGCCGCCGGGGCGGTCGAAAGCCAGGCCCCAATCGTGATCACCAAGGATGGGCATCCGTTAGTGCAGCCCAGCCTGCTCGAGGTCGCGAACGCGGTCGGCCTGAGCACCACCCCGCAGGGCGAGTTCTATGACGTGGTGATCGTTGGTGGCGGTCCGGCAGGCCTTGGCGCTGCCGTGTACGCCGCGTCGGAGGGCCTCAAGACCGTGGTCGTGGAGCGGGCCGCGGCTGGGGGTCAGGCGGGACAGAGCTCCCGAATTGAGAACTACCTCGGTTTTCCCGATGGTGTGGCCGGCGACCAGCTCACCGACCGGGCACGCCGGCAAGCGCAGCGCTTCGGCGCCGAGCTGCTGACGGCGCGTACGGTCGTTGGCCTGGATGTCAGAGGCCCGGCCAGGCAGGTCTGGTTCGACGATGGATCGTCAGTACTGACTCATGCAGTGGTATTAGCTAGCGGGGTCAGCTATCGGCAGTTAGAGGCGACGGGCGCCGACCACCTGGTCGGGCGTGGGGTCTACTACGGCTCGTCAGCGACTCAGGCCGAGTCCTGCCTGGGAGATCACGTGATCATCGTCGGCGGTGCCAACTCGGCCGGTCAGGCGGCCGCCTTCTTCTCCCGCTACGCGAAGAAGGTGACGATGGCCGTCCGTGGAGACTCGTTAGAGAAGTCCATGTCGTCCTATCTGGTCGCCCAGATCGCCGGGATTCCTAACATCGAAGTTCGGCTGAATACCGTGGTGCAGAGCTGCTCGGGAAATGATCATCTACAGTGCGTCACCTTCGTTAGTCATGACGGCAGTCAGGAAGTCGTCGATTCCGGGCACCTCTTCGTCTTCATCGGCGCCGCGCCGTTGACCGACTGGCTGCCGCAGTCGTTGGTTCGGGACTCCGGCGGCTTCGTGGTCACGGGCTCGGCATTGCTGGCCGGCGGCAAGCGGCCTGCGTCGTGGGATCTGGAGCGTGACCCCTACCTGCTGGAGTCGAGCATTCCGGGCGTCTTCGTAGCCGGCGATGTCCGGGCTCAGTCGGTGAAGCGGGTTGCCTCCGCGGTCGGCGAAGGGGCACTCGCCGTCACGCTGGTCCATCGGTACTTGGCGGAACAGTAGGAGTTGATCATGACCGACCAGATAACCGAGCCCGTGAGATTGAGCCCATCGGAGCTGCGCACGCTGTTTCTGTTCGAAAAACTTGACGATGATCAGCTGGCTTGGCTCAGTGAGCACGGGTACTGCCAAACCTGGTCCGGAGGCGAGCCTGTCTATAACGAAGGCGATCCGGCGACCTGTTTCTACGTCCTACTCTCCGGCACGTTGTCCATGCACCGTCGTGTGGAGAACACCGAGGTAGAGACCGGACGTACCAACCAACGGGGCGTCTACGCCGGCGCCACCCAGTCCTTCGTCAAGGGCATGGCCGAGCTGCCGTACTGGGGATCGGTCCGTGCAGTGACGGACTGCGATTTTTGGCTG
>JBKPTR010000081.1:0-11926 GCA_046735615.1 Actinomycetota bacterium | reverse complement strand
AAGACATTGCCCGGTTCGTACTGGCGTACCGTCGCGTGGCGAGCATGCTGCACGCCCCGCCCCAGGGAGTGACGAAATGAATTCCGCGCTGCTTCCGCAGCAGGTGATTCCGCAGCTAGCGTTCCTGTCGCCGGAGCGGCTGCTGATCTTGCTCATCATCCCGGTGCTGATTCTCGCCTACATCTTCGCCAGCCTCCGCAAGAACCGGCGCGGCATGCGCTTCACCAATACCTCGATGCTCGACGTCGTCGTTCCCAAGCAGTCGCAGTGGCGGCGTCACCTCGCTGTGGCCCTGTCACTGTTGAGTTTGATCACACTCACGGCGGCTTTTGCACGACCGAAGACCCAGATCGACGTGCCTCGCGAGCGCGCCACAGTCGTGGTGGTGATCGATGCTTCGCTGTCGATGCAGGCTACTGATGTTAGGCCGACCCGGCTCGACGCTGCCAAGCAGGCGGCGATCGACTTCGTGAGGAAGCTGCCGGAGAAGTACAACATTTCGGTGGTCTCGATGGCAGGAGCCGCATCGATCCTGGTCCCGCCAACCACTGCTCATACCACGGTGGAAAACGCGATCAACAGCATCCAGCTCCAGGAGTCGACAGCGATCGGCGAGGGAATTGCCACAGCACTTCGGGCGCTGCAGCAGGCTCCGAAGGATAAGGACGACCCGAACTCGATTGCCCCTGGCGCGATCGTGATGCTCAGCGACGGCTCGAACACTGCGGGTCGCGCGCCGCTGCAGGCGGCGGCGGAGGCGCGGACAGCCAAGGTGCCGATCTACACGATCGCGTACGGCACTGAGAACGGTTACGTCGATCTTGAAGGTAAGCGGGAACCCGTGCCGGTCGACCACGAGGAAATGAAGGAGATCGCCGCGGCGACCAATGGGGAGTACTTCGCGGCGGCCACTGCCGATCAGCTGAAGAAGGTGTACGAGAACATCGGATCTGATATCGGCTACGAGAAGGCTGATCGGGAGGTGACGGCCCGCTTTGCTGGTTACGGCTTGGCGTTGGCCGTGCTCGCAGCCTTGGGTGCAATCTCACTCGGAGCAAAATGGCCGTGATGTTTCCTGCGGACTTTTTTGGTGCTCCTCGCGCACGTCGCGCTGGAAGCTGCTGCCATGCTCACTCGCTCGCAGAAAGAAAAGCGCTGTCTGCTCGACTCGCTCGTCCAGACAGCAGCCGCGCGACTCCGACGCTCGTCGCACGAGGGTGCCGCGGATGATCCCACTCCTCTCCTTCCTTGCTCCGGCGCGGCTGTGGTTGCTGCTGCTGATCCCGTTGCTGGTTCTTCTGTACCTGTGGATGGTGCAGCGTAAGCGGAACCGGAGCAAGCAGGTAAGCAAGACGATGTTCGACCTGGTCATCCCGCGGGACCGCACGTGGCTGCGGCATCTCGCCGTCGGTTTGTCGATCCTCAGCCTGCTGACTTTGACGGTGGCCTTCGCCAAGCCGAAGGATCAGGTTTCAGTGCCGCGGGAGCGGGCGACGATCGTGGTTACCATCGACGTCTCGCTGTCCATGGAGGCCAAGGATGTCGATCCCAACCGGCTAGACGCAGCGAAGGCTGCGGCAGAGCAATTTGCGACATCCCTGCCGCCTAAGTTCAACGTCGCACTCGTGACATTCGCCGGTACGGCGACGACCTTGGTGCCGCCCACCCTCGACCGGGGATCGGTGACAGCTGCGATCCGTTCCTTGCGTCCGCAAGCTTCGACCGCAATCGGCGAGGGCATTTTCACCTCGCTCGCTGCGCTGGCGCAGGTGCCGCCCGACCCGGACAACCCGAAGACTGTGCCCCCGGCGCGCATCGTGTTGCTGAGTGACGGCAAGACGCAGGTGGGACGTCCGTCTGACCAGGCCGCTATGGCTGCCAGGGCACAGTCGGTTCCGATCTACACGATCGCGTACGGGACCCCTGACGGTTACATCGACATCGGCGGTCGGCGGGAGCCAGTGCCTGTCGATCGGGCCGAGTTGGCCCGGGTCTCCAAGATCTCTGGCGGAGAGGCGTACACGGCGTCGTCTGCGGGGGAGCTCAAAGAGGTCTACAAGGACATTGGCAGTTCGGTGGGCAAGGAGAAGGTGGATCGAGAAGTCACCTCGCGCTACGCCGGTTTCGGGCTAGGCTTCGCGATTCTGGCTGCTCTTGGGATGATCTCGCTCGGTGCTCGCTGGCCGTAAGGCGTCGACCTCGGATAACTCGCCATCGCAGCGCTCTCGCGAGACTAAGGTGCAGGCATGGTGAACGTGGCGGAAAATCTTGCCGCCGTGGAGGCGCGGATCAAGGCAGCGTGCACGCGGGTCGGGCGCGACCCGAGTGAAGTCCGGTTACTACCGGTCAGCAAGAACCAGGGGATGGAGCTGGTCGCCGAGGCCTACGAGGCCGGTGTTCGGCTACTGGCGGAGAACAGAGTTCAGGAGGCGATAGAAAAGGCCAGGCACTTCGCTGATCATCGCGACCTCAGGTGGGCGATCATTGGCCATCTGCAAACCAACAAAGTCAGGCAGGTCGCAGCCATCGCGTCGGAGTTCCACGCGCTGAGCAGCATCAGGGTGGCTGCCGCGCTTCAGCAGGCGCTGGACGAGCAGGGCCGCAGCCTCGACGTCTTCCTGCAAGTCAACTCGTCAGGCGAACCCCAAAAATTCGGGTTGCCACCCGATGAGGTGGAGCCGTTTGCCATCGCGCTCAAGGCGTATGGGGGATTGCAGGTTCGCGGGCTCATGACCTTGGCGGTTTTGTCGGATGATCAGCGAGAGATCCGCGCCTGCTTCGAGCGCATGCGCAACCTACAGCGGCGGCTTCGTGCTAGTGATGATGTCGCCGGTAGCTACGAGGAGTTGTCCATGGGGATGTCCGGTGATCTTGAGCTCGCCATCGAATATGGGGCGACAACTGTGAGGGTCGGTCAGGCGATCTTCGGCCCGCGGCCTACGCCTGACACCTACTGGATGCGGACTTAGTCGTCACCTGGCCTCCCTGAGCATGTCGTATCTGTGCCCTGAGCCTGTCGAAGGGCACTTGACCACTCAGCCCGCATTGACGCGCACGTAAGGTCGGATTGTGCGCAGGCTGACGGTGGCCGCAGTCGGTAGCGCCGTCTTCTTCGTGGTCGCTCCCGGCGTCGTGGCTGGACTGGTGCCCTGGCTCATGAGTGGCTGGGATGTGCGATGGCCAATGTCAGCCTTCGGAGTCGGCATGATCGCCTTGGGCGCCGCTATCTTGGCAGTGACGGTCCTGGTGCTGATCCGCAACTTCGTCCGTTTCGTGATCGAGGGTCGGGGTACTCCGTCGCCGGCCCTGCAAACCGAACGGTTAGTAGTCGGTGGTGACTATCGCTTTGTGCGTAACCCGATGTACCTAGGCGTGATTGGAGCGATCCTCGGCCAGGCAATGATCTTCGGCTCTTTCGCCTTGCTGCTGTACGCGCTTGCGGTCTGGGCGACCATGGCGACGTTTGTCAGCTGGTACGAGGAGCCGCTGCTTCAGAACCGTTACGGTGATGAATACGAACGGTATCGGCAGGGAGTGCCAGCCTGGGTGCCGCGGCTACATCCATGGCAATGACATTGCGACGCTCCGCGTCGCGCGGATCGCGCTCGTGACCCGCTGACGTCGTCCTCGCTAGGAGACGGAAAAGCGTGTCTCATCGCTCGTCCTCCGATCAGCGGCGCGCGATCCCGTCTAGATTGTCGATGGCAATTGGCGGAACCGGATCCGCTGGTTCGAAGCCGAGAATCCGGCCGAGAAAGTAGATCTGCGCCTCGGTCGCCGCCTTGATCGTCTCCGCGCGGCGGAAGCCATGGCCTTCACCTTCGAACATGATCAAGGCAACGGGCAGGCCTTTCTGGCGGGCTGCCTCGGCCAGTATCTCCGCCTGCTTGGGCGGGACGACTCTGTCATCGGTCCCCTGCAGCAGCAGGATGGGTGCCGACAGCTGATCCAAGTGGTGGATCGGCGAGCGTTCCACGTAGAGATCGCGGTCTTCGGGATACGGACCTACCAGGCTGTCGAGATAGCGCGCCTCGAACTTGTGCGTATCGGCTGCTAGCGCTTCGAGATCGGCGATCCCGTACTGACTGATGCCGGCGGCGAACACGTCGGTCAATGTGAGGGCGGCCAGCGTTGTGTAGCCACCAGCGCTGCCGCCCTTGATCGCTAGCCGCTGCGGGTCCCCTACCTCCTCCGACCCCATCGCCACAGCGCCCGCAATGCAGTCCTGCACGTCAACGACGCCCCAGCGACCCTTTAGCCGGTCTCGGTACGCACGACCAAAACCTGTGCTCCCGCTGTAGTTGACATCGAGAATGGCAAAGCCACGCGTCGTCCAAAACTGGTACGCAATCTTGAAATCGGCCGCAGCGAAGGATGTCGGACCACCGTGGGACAGGGTGATCAAGGGAGGCAGGCTGCCCGTAGGGGCGCTGCAGCAAGCATTGGTGGGCGGATAGAAGTAGCCGAAGACCGCACCAAGCTCACCAGTCCAACTAACCGATTGGGCGAGTGATACCGAGGCAACATCCATGATCATCGCAGCCGAGGACCGCACTGGAGTCCAACTACCGTGATCGAGATCAAGGAGGGCCAGCGTAGCGGGGCGGTCGGAGTAGTTGAGAACGGCAGCGGCCCAGCGGCCGTCGACATCCAGCGAGGTGGCGGCAGTGCCGGATGCGGAGACCTGATGAATCAATCCGTCGGAGATCCGCACGATGGCAATGCTCTGCTCACCGCTGCGGTTGATGCTGCACAGCAGATGATCATCGTTGATGATCGCGTACGGCCGCTGGCCGAGTGCCCATTGCGGTCCGCAGAACTCAGCTTCTGTTGCGCACAGCGGTCGTACCTCGTCGTCGCTCCACAGGTAGAGATTCCACCAGTTCGTACGATCGGAAACGAAGATCAGCTTTTCACCCAGCCACCGGGGCTGCACGGCGGATTCGCTCGGGCCCCCCGCAATGGATTGACTGTTGACAACCAGAGAACCGCTCAAGGAGCCGACCATGATCGTCGTGGAGTCCCACGGCATGTTCGGATGGTTCCACTGGGTCCAGGCCAATCGTCCACGCGCTGAAAGCTCAGGAGTGGAATAGAAATCGGCGCCACCGCACAGCACTTCACCCGCATCCGGGTTCGGGCCATCAAGATTGAGAGCCACGAGGGTGTTCACCGGCTCGCCACCGAAGGAATGATCTTCGCGTATCGCTAGCACCAGCCCGCGATCGGGATGGACCCGAATGTCCCCGAATCGAAAGGCACCCTCGGGAGTGATCGGCTGTGGCTTGCCATCGCCGCGGATGACGTACAGCCGCCCATCGCTGTACTCCGAATAGACCACAGTGCCGCCTGCGACGTGATATTCACCGCCGCCATACTCATGCACTCTGTCGCGCACATAGGCCGGAGCCGGGGTGACCTCAACCGGCTCGCCGCCGGCAATGAGCCGCCGCCACAAGCTGGCCCTGCCTCCCTCGTCAGCCCTGACCTCCAGCCAGTAGACGTGCCGCCCATCAACCTGCACGGCGGAGAGTCCAACTGACGAAGTCGTCAGATGGTCGACGGAGATCGGAGACACCCATGATCCATACGGTGCGATCGTCACTGGCCCAATGTAGGGGGCTGCCTCGCCGCGAGCGTCGGCAAATCGCGAGCCGGCGATGGGAGAAAGGATGAGCGAACACGCCTTTCATTCGCGAAGAGCGCCGCCGACGTCGGCTTCCGGCGCTATGCGCGAGCGGCGACCAAAAAGGTCGCGAGTCTGCTGCTACTTCTTGGTGCGGCTGGGGCCCATGGTGCAAGATAGGGAGCACACCGGGTCCGCCCCGCGTGACCGGCCTGAGGATGCAGGGGAAGGCAGCCCTCAGGTTGTCTTTGGTCTCGCACTTGGAGGATCTGGTCATGAGCACGACCCGTGGAGTCTTGTACGTCCACTCCGCGCCGTCAGCACTGTGCCCACACATCGAGTGGGCGGTCGGCGGCGCGTTTGGTATGCCCGTACGCGTGGACTGGATTCCTCAGCCAATCGAGCGTGCCTGTTATCGGACCGAGTACTCCTGGACCGGCCCTTGTGGAACAGCGGCCCGTCTGGCCAGCGCCCTCAAGGGCTGGCAGCGGATTCGTTTCGAGGTGACCGAGGAAGCTACCTCAGGTACTGAGGGTGTGCGCTACTCCTACACCCCGACGCTTGGCATCTTCCATGCGATCACGGGCATCCATGGCGACATCATGATTCCCGAAGACCGGATCAAGCATGCGATCGCGCTCGCCGCTCTCGGCGGCAGAGATCTCACCGACGCGCTGTACGCCCTACTTGGTCGTGCCTGGGATGACGAGCTCGAACCCTTCCGCTACGCCGGCGACGGCGCCCCGGTCCGCTGGCTGCACGAGGTCGTCTAACTCCCTCAACCTATCGCCGACTTCTCAGTACGAGTGGTCGCATAGCAGCCACCGACGCTGACAAGTCAGAGGGGAATGTTGGTGTGGGCGCCGCGTTCGCCGATATCCGCCTCTCGAATTGCGGCGGCCAGAGCTGACCGGGTGGCATCGGGGGTGACGATCTCGTCGACGACCCCGATCTCGACCGCCTTCTCCACACCACCTGCAATGCGTTCATGCTCAACGGCGAGCTCAGCCTCGACCTGCGGGCGTACGTCGTCGGAGACCTCGGCAAGCTTGCGCCGGTGGAGGATGCGAACTGCGGCGATCGGGCCCATCACGGCCACCTCTGCTCCCGGCCACGCGAAGACACGAGTAGCGCCAAGTGAACGCGCGTTCATCGCGATGTAGGCACCGCCATAGGCCTTGCGGGTCACCAGCGTTACCCGCGGCACAACTGCCTCGCCAAAGGCATGCAGCAGTTTCGCCCCGCGGCGTACCACCCCGTCCCACTCCTGCCCGACACCTGGCAGATAGCCGGGTACGTCGACGATCACGACCAGCGGCACCCCAAAGGTGTCACACATCCGGACGAACCGCGCCGCCTTCTCCGCGCTGAGTGAGTCCAGGCAGCCTCCCAGCCGCAGCGGGTTGTTCGCGATGACGCCGACCGTGCGTCCGCCAAGCCGTCCTAGCGCAATGGTGATGTTGGGAGCCCAACGGGCGTGCAGTTCAACCGTCGACCCGCGATCCAGCAGGCCATTGATCAGTGGATGGACGTCGTAGGCTCGCCTGGGCGACTCGGGCAGCAGTGTAGCAAGATCAACATCGTTCACTCGCATCGCGGTCAAACCCTGGCTGGCCAACAAGGTCGCCAGCGCCCTGCCTTGCTCAATCGCGTGGCGTTCATCGTCGGCGACTACGTGCACCACACCCGAGCGGCGCCCATGAGTGTCGGGCCCGCCGAGCCGTAGCATGTCGACATCCTCACCGGTGACCGAACGCACGACATCTGGCCCGGTGACGAAGATGCGGCCCTCCGGCGCCAAGATCACCAGGTCAGTCAGTGCCGGTCCGTACGCCGCGCCTCCGGCTGCGAAGCCCAGCACGATGGAGATCTGCGGAATCTTGCCGGAAGCCTGGGTCATCGCGTGAAAGATCCGACCAACTCCGTGCAGGGACAGCACGCCCTCCGCCAGCCGTGCGCCGCCGGAATGCCAAACTCCCAAGATCGGCACCCGGTCGTGCATCGCGCGCTCATATGCCCGCACCACGACGTCGCAGCCCTCCGTGCCCATGGCGCCGCCCATCACGGTCGCATCTGAACAGAAGGCAACTACTCGGCAGCCGTTGATGGTGCCGGTTGCCGCCAACATGCCAGAGTCGTCATCCGGAGTGATCAACTCGACCGAACCGACGTCCAGCAGCGCCTGCAGCCGAAGGTTCGGATTTCGCGGGTCCTGCTCGCGTGGAAGCTTGATCTTCTGGGGTGTTGCGGTAGCAGCGCGGGATCCAGTGGTCCGCCGTGCGGGTGCGGCGCCAGGGGCAGCGCCCCGCTCGGTCGTTGTCGTCATCTCAAGCCTCCTGTTGCGTAGGCGTTGGTGAAGGCCACGGCGACGTTATGGCCGCCGAAGCCAAACGAGTTGTTGATCGCCGCCAGGTCACCGCTTGGCAGCTCGCGTACCTTGGTGGCGATGTCGATACCAAGATCAGGTTCTGGGTTGTCAAGGTTGATGGTGGGCGGGACCTTGCGGTGATACAGGGCGAGCAGCGCGGCCTGCGACTCCAGCGCGCCCGCACCACCGAGCAGATGGCCAGTCATCGATTTGGTTGCGGTAACGATCGCCTCGGTGTGTTGACCCAGCGACTGCCGAATGGAGCTGGCCTCGGTGACGTCACCTTGTGGGGTGGAGGTGGCGTGGGCGTTGACGTGCACAATGTCGCCGGGCGCAAGATCGGACTCGCGTAGTGCCTTCGTCATCGCCAATGCCTGACTTGCGCCGGTAGGGTCCGGCTGGACCATGTCGTGTGCGTCTGCGGTGATGCCCGCCCCGGCAAGCTCGCCGTAGATCCGGGCGCCCCGCGCCTGCGCGTGCTCGAGGGTCTCGATGACGAAGATTGCTGCCCCCTCGGCGAGCACGAAGCCGTCCCGATCGACGTCCCACGGCCGCGAGGCGCGCTCCGGTTCGTCGTTGCGTCGGCTCATTGCTTGCATCTGGGCGAAGCTGGCGATCGGCAACGGGTGGATGACTCCCTCGGTGCCTCCCACTACGGCAACATCAGCGCGGCCCAGTCGCAGCATGTCCAAGCCGAGCGAGATCGACTCGTTGCTCGACGCGCACGCCGACACGGGCGTGTGCACACCGGCTCGGGCTCCGAGCCGCAAGCTGACGTTGGCGGCGGAGGCGTTGGCCATCAGCATCGGGATGGCCAATGGGCTGACTCGGCGAGCGCCTTTGTCCTTCTGGATGTCCCAGTTGGTGAGCAGAGTGATCAACCCGCCGATACCCGTTGCGATGGCGACGCCCAAGCGCTCACGGTCGACGGGATTGTCCTCCCGCAGCCCGTAGCCGGCGTCCTGCCAGGCCTCCATGGCGGCGACCACGGCCAGTTGGGCTGAGCGGTCGAGTCTGCGCGCCTCGACACGTTCCAAGATCTCGGCTGGATCGATGGCCGCCTGTGCCGCGATCTTCACTGGGAGATCATCAGCCCAGTCGGCTTCGATCCTGTGTACGCCGGACTTGCCGGCCAGCAGGCCTTCCCAGGTGGTCGGGACGTCGCCTCCGAGCGGGGTGGTGGCTCCGAGGCCGGTGACGACAACGCTGATGCGTGACATGGCTTTGACTCCTGCGATGCGTGTCGAGTTATTTAGCTGGGTATCGGGTCATCCTCGGTGCGGATGGCCCGACATGATCAGCGGAGGTGGGGATCAGGCGGCAGAACGCTCGATGTAGGCGACGGCGTCGCCCACGGTTTTGAGGTTTTTGGCCTCTTCGTCGGGAATGCTGACGCCGAACTTCTCTTCGGCGGCATAGATGATCTCGACCATCGACAGTGAGTCCACGTCCAGATCATCGGTGAACGACTTGTCCAGCTGGACGTCGTCGACGGGAACGCCAGCGACCTCGTTGACGATCTCGGCCAGATCGGCGCGGACTTCCTCGGTGGTGGGCATTAATAGGGCTCCTTCATTGGTTGGGGACAGTGATGTGGTTGAGATTCAGGGCAAGATGATCACTTGACCGGCATAGACCAGGCCAGCGCCGAAGCCGATGATGAGGCACGTCTGCCCGCTGTGGGCCTCACCTGACTCCAGCAACGCCTCGATCGCCAACGGAATCGAGGCGGCCGAGGTATTTCCCTGCCGTGCAATATCGCGCGCCACCACGACACGGCTCGGCAGTTTGAGAGCACGGAACATGGCATCGGTGATCCGCATGTTCGCCTGATGCGGGGCGAAGACGTCCAGATCTTCCGGGCGTACGCCGGCGGCATCCAGAGCTTCGGCAGCGGTCTTCGCCATCGTGTATGCGGCCCACTTGAAGACGGGATTGCCTTCCATCCTGAGGGTCGGCCAATTCAGCTCACCTTCGGTGGACCGATACGACTCGCGATCCCAGGCCAGTGCGGCATCCCAGGGCTCGGACTGCTGAATCAGCGGAGCCTGGTCGCCATCAGAGCCCCAGACCACCGGCCCAATCCCCGGGGACTCACTCGGCCCGATTACAGCGGCACCGGCACCATCGGCGAAGAGGAAGGCTGTGGACCTATCCGACCGATTGGTCATGTCAGTGAGCCGCTCGACACCAACGATCAACACGTACTTCGAGGCGCCACTTCGAATGAAAGAGTCAGCCATCGCGGTGGCGTAACAGAACCCAGCACAGGCTGCGGAGATGTCGAACGCTGCAGCGCTCTTCGCCCCAAGTTCGCTCGCGATCGTGGTGGCCACAGCGGGTGTTTGGTAGAGGTGGGTGACGGTCGAGACGATGACAGTGTCGATCTGACCGGGTTCGAGGCCGGCACGGTCCAGCGCCTTGCGGGCAGCAGCAACCGACATCATCTGAATGGTCTCGTCGTCGGATGCCCAGCGGCGTTCGATGATGCCGGAGCGGGTACGGATCCACTCGTCTGAGGAGTCGATCATCGTGCAGATCTCAGCGTTGTCGACCACGCGACGGGGTCGATAGCCGCCGAATCCGAGAATGGCGGAGTATTTCGCACCAGGCGTCACTTTGAGCGTCATCGGGTGACCTCAGTTGCGTCGGCGGACTCGACCGTCGGGTGCAGCCTCAGTAGCGGTTGACCAGGGGAGACAGGATCACCATCTTCCACCAGCCACTCGACCACGATGCCGCCATGCGGCGCGTTGACCGGCATCTCGTCTCGCAGGTTCTTGACCATCCCAACAGTGCTGTGGTGCGGCAAGATCGTGTCAGCCTCGATGTCTTCAGTGCGGACGAACTGACCCTTGCCCGGGGACACGATCAGACGCCAGGTGGGATTGCCGGCAATAGGGGAGGCGGAGGCGGCACCCCCGTGCTTCTGAACGAACTCCATCGCCTCCTCCAGTTGATCTGGAGTATTCAGCGCAAAGAGTTCAACGCCCTTGAGATTCCGCTTGGCGATACCGGTCAAGGTGCCTGCTGGTGGCATTTCCAGCAGGCCGGTGACGCCGAGATCGTTCATCGCGGCCATGCAGAGATCCCAGCGGACGGGCGTGGCAACTTGTCCTACCAGCCGCTGGAGTACCTCCCGCCCGTCGTGTACGACCTGACCATCGGCATTGGAGAGCAAGCGGGTTCGGGGGTCGTGGGTTGAGATGGCACGTGCCAGAGCCTCAAGCCGGGCGACGGCAGGTTGCATGTGCACGGTGTGGAACGCCCCCGCGACGCTGAGCTCGATAAGCCTGGCCCGAGCCGGAGGATCGGCGGCCAGTGCGGCCAGCTGATCTTTGGTGCCGGCAGCGACGATCTGGCCGCTGCCATTGTTGTTGGCAGCCGTCAGACCATGTGCTGCCAGCCTGTCGAGCACATCTTCAGCGTCTCCGCCGATGACGGCCGTCATCGAGGTCGGGGTGGCGGCGCTAGCCTCGGCCATTGCACGGCCGCGCTCGCGTACAAAGACCATCGCCTGCTCTGCCGTCAGCACGCTGACTCCGGCAGCTGCAGTGATTTCGCCCACGGAGTGACCTGCGACGACGCCGACGAGCGGGTAACCATCGGCTGGATGCGGAAACAGTTCGAGGGCGACGAGCAGACCGGCAGCAACCAGCAGTGGTTGGGCAATCGCCGTGTCCCGAATGGTCTCGGCGTCCGCTTCGGTGCCGTAGTGCCTCAGATCAAGGCCTGATACCGCCGACAGCCAATTGAGCCGGTCACAGAAGAAGGGCTCATCAAGCCAGGGACCTAGGAAGCCTGGCGTCTGCGCCCCCTGACCAGGCGCCACGATCGCAAGCACATATGCACTATTTCGCGAGGTCGGAGGAAAGGTTGTACGGGGACGGAACGAATCTTCGGATGTCCGATTGTTACTTCCCTACAAGTTT
>JBKPTR010000080.1:0-40175 GCA_046735615.1 Actinomycetota bacterium | reverse complement strand
CCGGCGGAGTTCCAACCTGGTGGCGCGGCCAATGGGCGAGCGCTGGCCTACCTGGCCCATGAGTACCTGGGAAACACGTTCGGCAGCGTCTACGACGCGTCAACGATTGCGATCTTGTGGTTTGCAGGCGCGTCCGCGATGGCCGGCCTGCTGAACTTGATCCCGCGCTTCCTCCCCCGCTACGGGATGGCCCCTCACTGGGCGCGGGCCGTTCGTCCTCTCGTGCTGATCCTCACACTCGGCGCCTTTCTCATCACGATCATCTTCAATGCCAGCGTTGACTCTCAGGGCGGCGCGTACGCCACCGGGGTCCTCGTCGTGATCACATCCGCGGCTGTCGCGGTCACGCTGGCTGCTCGACACGCTCGCCAACGTGGGCTCACCATCGCCTTCGGCCTGGTGGCCCTGATCTTCATCTACACCACGATCGCCAACATCATCGAGCGCCCCGAAGGCGTCAGGATCGCCGCAGTTTTCATCGCCGCGATCCTCAGTGTGTCTTTGGCGTCCCGGTTCGCCCGCTCACTCGAGCTGCGTGTCACCGACGTGACCTTTGACAAGACCGCCGAACTCTTCATCCGCGACACCGCGCGCCGGACCATCAGGTTCATTGCGAACGAACCTGACGCCCGTGATTGGATCGAGTACAGCGACAAACTTCGCCAGGTCAGCCGCGACAACGATCTGACCGACCCCAATGACGTCATCTTCATCGAGGTCACCCTCACCGATCCGTCTGAATTCGCCAGTCATCTCGACGTCTGCGGTGAGGTGCAACATGGTCGCTACCGGATCCTCACCCTCAGCAGTTCCACAGTCCCGAACGCACTGGCCGCCCTCCTGTTGAGCGTGCGTGACCGCACTGAGCGACTCCCGCACATCTATTTCGAATGGACCGAAGGCAATCCCGCAGCGAACCTGATCCGCTTCCTGATCTTCGGTGTGGGTGAAGTTGCACCCATCACCCGCGAGGTGATACGCCGTGCCGAGCCCGATCGGGACCGCCGCCCCCATGTTCATGTGGGATGACACAGGATCGTGCGTGATCAAAAAGTGCTAGTGTTCTTGTCTAATCGAATATGTATTCGATACTGTGGCACATGGGTTTGTTGTATTCCTCCCTACACGGGACCGCTATGCGCTACGCCGCTGAAAGGCGAGACCTGGCCACCTCGATCGCCGAGCTTCGCAAGCTCGCCGCTGGTCATGACGAGGTCCTTGCCGAGGCCGCAGGCGTCACAGCGGGCGCCTGGTACGCGAGCCCGGCCACGCATGTTGGACATGAGTTGATAGCGGCTGGAATGTTGATCTTGGCCGCCGGCGGCTTGGGTAAGCCGCTTGACTATGGCGAACTTGAGCGCTGGACGCGGATCGGCTATGACCGCGAGATGGCTATCCGGCACGGTGAACCGTGACGTCAATCACCAGTTTGGATCTGCCTGCGAGCGAGATGTTGATCTTGGTGTCACTGTGGAAGGCCTGGTTGCGTGGATCAGGCTTAACGCCGCGCTCCTTGCTATTCGTCAGGTGACTGCAGGCGAGCTCGCTTCGGCCAGCCGTCGAGGATCAATGTCATTCCCGCACCGAGCAGCCAGACATCCTTCGCGAGGCCGATACCTTCCGGAGTAGGTCTGATGCTGCCCTCTTGCCGCATGCCTGGCGTCTTGAGGTAGAGCTGAACCAGCCCAGCGGAGAATCCCACCAATGCGGCTCCGACCAGGGCTGACGGCACGAATGGGACCAGCAGTGCCGCACCGAGGGCGATTTCGCCGGTGGAGAGGATCTTCGCGAACTGCTCCGGCGGGAACTTCTTCAGGGCCGGGATCGCGTTGCTGGCCATGGCGTGCATGCCCTCGGCAGCTGCGCCCTCGAGATTCTGCTTGGATAACCCGGAGTTCAGGATGTACGCGCCGGTGGCGACGCGCAGCGGTAGGTGAGCGAACTTCATTCAGCACTCCTTCTGGTGGGCATCGTCAGGTCGGCGATAATCCGGCGTATTTCCGGAAGGACGGCAGGAAAGATCTGGTGACCACCCGGATGCGGCAGTTCTACCACCTCAGCACCGCGCTCCCGCAACTGGCTGGCCAGCTGTTGGGTGACACCCGCTGCGATCATCGGATCCCGGTCACCATTGGAGATGATCACGACGGTTCCGGCGAGATCAGTGGCCGGGGGTTCTGCGTACGGAACCATCGCGGCCAGCAGCACGGCGCCAGCCAGAAGTCCCGGTCGCTGCAGCAGCATTGCCGAGGCGATATTGGCCCCATTGGAGAATCCCACGGCAACCAGAGACCGGTCCTCGATCCCGTACGCCGCGCTGGCCTGCACGACGAACTCGGCGAGCTCATCGGCCCGGCGACGCAGGTCCTCCTCGTCGAACACACCCTCACTGATGCGACGGAAGAACCGAGGCATCCCGTTCTCCAGCACCGTTCCTCGAATCGAGAGCACCGCCGCCCCTGGCGACAGACGGTCGCGCAGCGGCAGCAGGTCGTACTCATTGCCACCGGTGCCGTGCAGCAGCAACAGCGGCGGACCCGCCGCCGGATCGTCGGCCGGAAGAAAGACGTGCGGCCGGTCGAGACCGGTCTCGGCGTTCACGGGATGTCCATGTCGAGCTGGAGCGGCGGCAGCGCTCTGGCGATCTGTTCGCGGTCGGGTTCCAGCCACGGCGGCAGTTTCAGGCTGCGACCGAGCTCGAGCAACGGCTCGTCAACCGCGAAACCTGGCGCGTCGGTCGCGATCTCGAACAACACACCTCCCGGCTCCCGGAAATAGATGGACTTGAAGTACTGCCGGTCAATGATCTGGGTGACCTGGACTCCATGCGCTACCAGCTCCTGCCGCCACAGTGTCTGCGTAGCCAGATCCGGCGCCCGGAATGCGACATGGTGAACCGTGCCGCCAGCCTGCCAGCCGCGGTCACGAATACCGGCAAACACATCAACCAGGGCACCCGAGCTACCGCCGGCCATCCCAAAACGGGACCGCTCCCCCTCCTCACCGGTCAGCTTCATCCCAAGCAAGTCGGTCAGCATCGTTGCAGACGGGTCGAGCTGGCGCTCCGACAACGTGACCGCATGCAGGCCACGGACCGCATGTTCAGCAGGGATGTCAGCGACCCCGTCCCAGCCGGATCGATGATCACCTTCCGACGCCACCAGATCGATCACCATGCCATCGGGGTCACGGAACGTCAGAACCTCTTCCACATCGCGGGTAGCAGGAGCGTCGCTGTCGATCCCTAACGTCTTGAAGCGCTCATGCCACCAGCCCAGCGAGGATCCCGGCACGCTGAATGCCGTCGTCGTCGTCATCCCGGCACCCTGGCGACCTTGGGGTACGCCCGGCCAGGGAAAGAAGGTGAGCAGAGTTGACGGGCTACCCTTCTCATCCCCGTAGTACAGGTGATAGGTGTCGGGCGCGTCGAAGTTGACGGTCTGCTTGACCAGGCGGAGCCCGAGCGCCTTGGTGTAGAAGTCCACATTGGACTGCGGGTCCGTGGCAATCGCGGTCACGTGATGTAACCCGTGCGGGCTGACCTGAGCCATGATCATCATTTCCTCTCTCGCTGAGGTTTTGTACCCATATACGCCTGCCGCACCAGGTAAATGACATCTTCCTCGGTGAAGTCCCGGGGGTTGGCGACCGGGGCTCGGGCGACGATCTGGCCGACCACCTCGATGGCATCGGACTCCAAACCCAAGTCGGCCAGGGAGGTTTGCGCCTCGAGCTGGGTCGCGAGTTCGAACAAGGCCGGACCCACCGCCTCAGGCCCAGGTACGCCCAACGCCCGGGCTGCCCGGCCGAAGGCATCCGGTGCTGCGGGCGCATTGAACGCGGCCACCTGTGGCAGCAGCGCACTGTGCACTCCGGCGTGCGGCAGCTGATATCTGCCGCCGAGCACATGGGCGAGTTTGTGGTGCAGGCCCATCGTGGTGCTGCCCAATGCCCAGCCGGCGAGCCAGGCACCCCGCAGCGCTTCGCTACGTGCATCCATGTCGTCCGGTTGGCTGACGGCACGAGGCAGGCCGTGCGCCAGTGCGCGAATGGCTTCCACTGCCACCTCCAAGGATTGCGGTGTGCTATCCGGCGCGTAAAGCGATTCCACCGCATGCGCCAGAGCATTCATGCCACTGGCAGCTGTGAGTTCGGGCGGCATGGACACCGTGAGAGCCGGATCGTAGACGACGATCCGCGGCAGCACTCTCGAGTCCCGACCTGTCGTCTTCTCACCCTGATCGGATTGGCCCCAGATGGCAGTCATCTCACTGCCGGCGTACGTGGTAGGTACGGCCAGGATGGGCAGGCCGGTGTCTCGGGCAACAGCCTTGGCAAGTCCGGTTGATGAGCCGCCGCCTATTGAGACGAGTACGCCGACCCTGGCGTCGCGCGCCGCTTCGATGGCGCGGACGGCAACCTCGACGGGCACATGTTGCACCACCTCTGGGATCTGCCAAGCAAGATCATCGCCGAGCCGTGCGATCACCCCCGCTGCGGCGTCAGCTTCATGACGGCCAGAGATGATCATGACCCGAGTACCTAGCGTACGCGCCTCGGATGCGACCTGATCGAGTTTTCCGACCCCGAACACAACCCGGACCGCACGGTCCTCAAGGACGGGAGCCGAATAGCTGAACGGCTGTCCGTTAGCTGCTGGCAGCTCCACGGCACCTCCTCCCCTCAGCAGCACCAGTCTTCGGTGGCTCGCCATTCGTTCCCACAAGGCTAGAGAATGGTGCTCGACGACAGGGCGCAGCATGAAGACGTTCAAGGAGCTCCAAGCAGACCTCGGCCCGGTCTGGCGGTTGAACCGGCCGGGTAGCAGCGTTGACCACGTCGTGGTCGTGCTTCCGTCGTTCAGCATTGGCGAGACCGTGCTGTCGCACTATGCCGCACGGATCCCAGCGCTGGAACACCGCTACCTCGTAACCTCGCTCATGCTGCACCGCATCGAGACTTGCGAGCTGGTCTTCCTCACCTGCCAAACACCCGGAAGCCGCATCCTCGATTACTACGCCTCCTTGATGCCGTCGGACCGCCGCAGTGCTCGCAGCCGGTTCCGGCTGGCCGTTGTGCCAGACGACTCTCCCCGCCCGATAGCAGCGAAACTCCTGGACCGACCCGACATCATCGGCGCGCTGCGCGCGTCGCTCGCGGGTCGGCCAGCCTTCATCGAGCCGTGGAATGTGACGCAGCGTGAGGTCAAGGTGGCCGAGCAGCTGCAGTTACCGATTGACGGCCCAGCGCCGGACCTCTGGCATCTCGGTTTCAAGAGCGCAGGTCGCCGGCTCTTCATGGAAGCCGGCGTTCCTCTACCGGTCGGCCGGGAGGATGTCCGCACCATCGACGAGATGGTCACGGCCGTAACTGAGATCCGAGAGCAGCGGCCGACCGCGACCGGCGTAGTCGTCAAGCTCGACGACAGCGCCGCCGGAGATGGCAACGCGGTGATCGATTTCGGCGAACTCAACGGCCGAGCAGCCCAGCGCGATGGGATCGCCGTGCGAGCGGCGGCGCTGCCGGACTGGTACCTGCGTGATCTTGCCTCTGGTGCCGTTGTGGAGGAACTGATTACCGGGACCTGCTTCACCAGCCCAAGTGTCCAGGTGGAGCTCTCACCGTTCGGAGAGGTGCGAGTACTCGCCACCCACGAGCAGGTGCTCGGGGGCGACACCGGCCAGGTGTATACCGGCTGCCGCTTCCCCGCCGATCCAGCCTATGCGTCAGAGCTGGCGCGCTATGGGCGAGCGATCGGCGAGCTCCTCGCCAGTCGCCGTGTCGTTGGGCGTCTCAGCGTGGACTTTGCGGCGACGCAGGATGACACCGGCACATGGCACGTCTACGCATTGGAGATCAACCTCCGCAAGGGCGGGACGACGCACCCATATGTCGTCCTGAGCCACCTTGTGCCCGGCCGCTACGACGCCGATGCCGGGGCCTGGCAGGCCACCGACGGCACGCCGCGGTGGTACATGGCAACCGACAACCTTATCGACGAATCATGGCTCGGTCTCGCGCCGGCTGCTGTGATCCGGGTGGTCGCTGCGAACGGGCTCCAGTTCAACATCCGAACTGGTACCGGCGTCGTCCTACATATGTTGTCTTGCCTTGCCATCGATGGACGGTTCGGTCTGACGGCCATCGGGCGGACACCCGAGCACGCGGCTGAGCTCTACGAGGCGACCGGTGCCGCGGTGCATCGGCTCGCGAGAGGCCGGGAGCCTCGACCCCTCGTGAACCCCCGCGAATAGGCCGGCACCGAAGGACCGCATCCTGGCGAGGTGCGTATTCACCTCGATACAGACCCTGGGCGGCGACACTGACGACGCATGGGCACTGCCCATGTTGCTGGGCTGGGCAGGCGTCGAGGTCACGGGGATCACGACGATTCCGTTCCCGGAGGGCGTCGCGCGGCGTACGTCGCGCATCTGCTGCACCTCGCAGGTCGCGACGAGATCCCTCTAGCGGCCCGAGCGGACGTCTCGTCCACCACTCTCGGCCGGGCCGATCCTGTGATTGATGAGCGGCACTGGCCGACAAGCATTACGCCAGGACAGTTGCTCGCCCGGCAGGGCGAGGTGTACGGCCAGGCGAGTCAAATGGAGAAGCTAGGCCGCGAACACTCTGCCTTGCCGGACGATCTGCTCAATTTTCACTGCGACCCGGTCGCGTGCGCCGTGGCGCTCGGCTGGTCCGGGCAACGGTCGAGGACTTGCGACTGGTGCAGAGGAACGACGGTATTGTCCTTCCACCCGAATCCTGAAGGCCGATCGATCAAGGTTGTGCTTGAGGTGGACGGGCCGCTTTCCGTGAAACGTGGCTATCCGCGGTCGAGGCAGCCGCGCGCTGATCACGCTCGCGATGCGCGGTCGCTCGGTGAGTTCACCCGCTCGGCCAGGAAGTCCTCCCACGTCCGACGGCCCACCGCACCGTCCGGAGGGAGGTTTGCGCCCGCCCGGAACGCGCGGGCGGCCTTACCCGGCAGCCAGATGGGCACGATCAGCCGGCGCTTGTTGCGGGCACGCAGATATCCACGAATGAGCTCCGCCATCTCGTACACGGCCGGCCCGCCCATATCGGGCACCAGGCCGGCCGGCGTACCAAGTGCAAGCTCCACCAGCCGATCTGCCACTTCAGCGGTGTCAACGGGCTGGAAGCGGAATCCGCTCGGGACCGGTAGCACCGGCAGGCGAGCCATCGTCCGCGCTGCCGTCAAGATCAAGTCGTGGAACTGGGTCGCACGCAACGTCGTCCATGGCACGCCGGAATCCGCCACGACTCGCTCAGCGGCAGACTTCGACGCGAAATAGACGAACATCGTTCGATCAAGGGCGCTCGTGATCGGGATCCGGTCGACCCCGACAACCGAGATGAATGCGAGGTGCCGGGTACCGGCCCCCGACGCGGCGCGTACGAGGTGCCGAGCCTTGTTGTCGTCGCCCTTCGCGCCACCGGCACAGTGGATGATGATCTCCGCACCATCCACGGCGGATTGGATTCCTTCGCCAGTCGCGAGGTCACCAGTAACGAATTCGATGCCCTGCGTGCCATCGCGGCTGCGCCGGCTAAGGACCCGTACGTCCCATCCTGCGTCTTGCAGCCGGGGCACGACCAGCCGTCCGAGCGTGCCTGTGCCACCTGTCACCAGTGCTCTCATACCTGTTTCTCCTTGTCACATTCATCCTGTGTGGGGTGTCACCTTCTATGACACCTCGGGTTAGGAAGATGTGACTGATGGATGAAGGCGAGATGCCCGCTGAGCCTGTCGAAGGGCGACAAGAGCCGGGTGTTCGGCAAGGTCAGGAAACGTCCAGCGAGTGGCTGGCGGATCGCTTCGAGGAGCAGCGATTTGCGATCGGTGGCCTACCGGATGCTCGGCTCCCTGAGTGAAGCCGACGATGCCGTCCAGGACACCTGGCTGCGGGTTAGCCGGGCTGGCGCAAGCGAGGTCGAGAACCTCGGCGGCTGGCTCACCACGATCGTTGCCCGGGTGTGTCTGAACATGCTGCGCCCTCGTGGTGCTCGATACCCTCTCCCCAGCCGAGCGGCTTACGTTCGTCCTCCACGACATGTTCGAGCTGCCTTTCGAGGAGATTGCTCCCATGGTCGGGCGCTCCCCACAGGCAGCACGACAGCTAGCCAGCAGAGCGCGGCGCCGGGTGAAAGGTGCCGAGATACCAGGTCCCGATCCTGATCTTGCTCGGCAACGTGAGGTGGTAGACGCCTTCTTCCAGGCAGCACGAGGCGGGGACTTCGACGCGCTCGTCGCGGTGCTCGATCCTGACGTCATACTTCGATCCGACTTCGGCGCCAGACGACCCGACGCTCCAAAGGTTCTCCACGGCGCAGCGGCGGTCGCCAATCAGGCACTGATAGGCGCACTACCGGGCGCGGAACTGCACCCCGTGCTGATCAATGGAACGGCTAGAGTCGTGATCACCGTGCGTGGACGGCCCTTCGCCGTCATGGGGTTCACTGTCGCGCAGGACAAGATCGTCGAGATCGATGCCATCGCCGATCCGGTACGCGTCGAAACGATCGCCGCGGCCGTACTTAATGACGAAGGCCGCGGCATGTAATACGGTGAAGTGTTTCCCTGGCTCCAGGGCGGGTATTCATCGTCAGACATTCGGCGGCTGCACATTCGGGGGTGAGCACGCTCCGCACAACATGACAAAACGCATTCCCATGACCAAGCACCGACTCATCCGATGCTCACCATCCGCAGTGCTCGACACCGCCTATATCGGACACAAACTTGTCGAGGACCGCGCCTTCGACACTCTGCACCATTGGCGTCGCCCTGCCGAGTCGGAGCGTGGCAATGCCGTGCACTGGTACGACCACGTGCCAGTGATCGGCGACGTGGGTTGTTGTCTATCGGTGGATCGCAGCGCTACCGGTGCCGTAGCGCATCTCACTGCTACCGCACCGCTTCGACGACGAGCCTTGCCAGGACCGCTCGTGCGTCTGGCGTTGTCGTCCTGGTCTCACCACAAGCTCCTTGGCTTGGCGAAAGTGGCCGAGACGCAGGCCATTGATCTTCGTGACGCATTGTGATCGTTTTGGCCGCTGATCTCGGGGTAGGTGCAACAAAAGCCCTAGATCGTCTACCAGCAGCGAAAGGATAGCCATGACCGCCAATCCTGAACTTGGCAACGTCACCGGGACGAAGGACAAGGACTACGACATTATCTGGTTCACCGAAGCGTGCCTGAGCAATGTGCTGCGGTTGGAGACCTACATCGAGGACGCCGCTCTGGCCGGAGACGACGAACTCGCTGATTTCTTCCGTAAGGCGCAACACGAGAGCCGCAAAGGCGCCGAGGACGGAAAGAAGTTACTGGCCAAGCGTCTCAACGCTTAATTGGACACGTCTCCTATCTGGGAGGAAGGAGTCTCGATGGCGGTCACCAGCTTCCAGGACTTTGATCTGGCCGGCGCCGACCGAGAGTGGGACGGTGACGCCGCCGATAAGCGCGTTCGCAAGTGGGCCGACGCAGAAGACGAGCCGAATTCCAGGTACCGGGATGCGCACGTCTGGTACGACGCGGACAACAAGGACAACTTCACCGCGTACAAGCTGCTCATCTGCGATGTGGTCAAAGACAAACTCGTGGCCGTGCCGCGGGCTGTGATGGCGGCCGGCGGCATTATGCAGGGCGCCCGCGGCGGCATCGACATTCCAGATGGAGATGTTGATCGAGTGAAGAGTCATCTTGCGAAGTACTACCGCAAGATGGAGCGCACAGCTCCCTGGGAAGACTGAGCCGCCCTATGTGGGCCGAGCCTGTCGAAGCCCCATAGATCATCGTTCGACAGGCTCAGGGCCCATAGCTATATCCTGCTCCGTGTCTTCGGGCGAAGCGGCGCGCGAACGTCGGCTGCTGCTGTTCTCGGTCTGGGCCTCCGCCGGGTTCGCGCTGTTCTCAAGCATCTGGGGGATCCTCAGCGGCTCGAGCATGATCGTCTTCGACGGCTTGTACTCGTTCGCCAGCATCGGACTCTCCGGCCTTGCGGTACTGGCTTTGCGCTTCGTCCGGCGGGGTCCCGACGAGCGGTTCCCGTGGGGCCGCGAGGCGGCGGAACCGGTAGTCGTCATTTTCAAGGCAACGACTCTCGGTGCGCTCTGCATCTATGCTGCGGTCGGAGGCATCGTCGACCTGATGAGAGGCGGCCGGGAGGTCGAGGTCGGCTGGGCGGTCGTGTATGCCCTGATCGCAACGGCTGCCAGCCTCACCGTCGGTTTGGTGCTCAAGCGCGGTACCAGGTCAGAGTCACCGGCAGGTCCCGGGACGGATCTTGTTCGCTCTGAGGCGGCGGAGTGGCTGGGCGACGCCTTGCTGTCTGCCGGCGTACTCGTCGGATTCCTTGCAGCCCTACTCCTGACCGCGAGGGGTCGCTCCGACCTCGCGGCGTACGTGGACCCCGCCATGGTCGTTCTGGTTTCCGTGGCGTTCCTCGTAGTGCCGTTCCGACTCGTGATCGGCGGTATGCGAGAGGTGCTGTCGATGTCGCCGCCGGCGGATGTCCAGGCCAAGCTCCGCGGCTGTGTGGAGGAAGTGGAGGAGCGTTATGGCTTCCAGGAGTCGTTCGTACGCGCCGCGAAAGTGGGTGGCCGACTGGACATCGAAATCGACTTCGTGCTCGGGTCTGAATCGACGGTAGTCACCGTCGCCGACTGCGACGCGGTGCGGTCGGACTTGCGTGAGCGCCTGGCTGCCTTGGGGTACGAGCGGTCGGTAGTCGTGACGTTCACGACCGATCGACGCTGGGCCGAGTAACCCCGCTCAGGTGATCAACTGGCCGTGGTAACGGACAGGCCGGCAGCCGCGAGCCCGCGCAGCGCCTCCTCGACAGGCAGCGGGCTCCATGGGTGTCGCGCCCTGGGTAGTTGATCAAATACCTGGCCATAGCGGCCCAGGGTGCCGATGTCATGCGGGAAGTGGCCCGGCTCGAGCCCATCGAAATGTGCGGCGGCACTGTGCCGGTTGATCACTGCTTGGAAGTCATCGGGACCGGCGATCCCGGGTGACTCGGCACCATGCTCGAACAAGAACACGTTGACATCGGAGTACGGCCCCGCTTTGTCCAGATACTCATCCAGCGCCTGCAGCGCTGGCTGCACCGCGAAGTGGATCCAGTAAGGGACCGCGGCGGCACAGATGGTCTGCCATGGATCGCCCAGGATGAAGCAGGGCACGACGAGGCGGCTCGCCGGCTCGCCTCGAGCGCGGTACCAGTCGCGCATCACCGTCGCGACTGCGGCGGCAGGGGCTTGTGGCCCGACGTAGCCGATCTCGGCATAGCGATAGCTGCGCGGATCGCACCAGGCCAGAACGCTTTGGCGGAAGGCCGGATCGAGACCCCACTCGGATTCGGACGCTTCGTTATCTGGCTGCGGAGTGTGCGGTCGTGCCAGATACCCCTCCGGCGGCGTGCCTCCACGGCCACCTGCCTGAAAGACATGCCGCGGTCCGACCCGGGTTACCGGCCAGCTGGAGCTGTCATTGACGACGACCACAGTTCCGTTCGGCGCCAGGTGATTCTCGACGAAGGCTGCGTACGCGTCAGGCAGCCGACGCCACTTGACGCGGAAGTAGCTCATCCGCTCAGCCATCAAGACGTCCTGCAATTGATCATGCATGTGATGCAGCACGATGTCGGTGTTGCGCTCCAGCAGCGCAGGCGCTACTGAACGGCCGAACTCCAGCGCTTGATCCGGGCGGTCGGGATCACCGACGTGCGCGACCGGTACCAGCACGGTGTCAGGCAGCCAGGGCAGCTGCATCGCCGCAGCAAGGTGAGTCAGCGCACCGTTGCTCGATCCGAGCAAGACCGCCGGGTAGCGCCGCTTGGGGTAGCGAGCGGCGAACGAGTCGGCAACAGCGGCCAAGTTGACGTCGCCCAGTCTCTTAGGGTCGATGCCCTCCGAGGCGCCGATCCGCGTGTAGATGCTGCGCAGCACCGACCACGGAAGCCGACCAGCCGCCCGCACAGCTAGACCCGCCACGGCCGAGCTGCCAAGATTCGGAAACGGCTGCCCCTCAAGAGCGGCGACCGTGGCTGCGTGGAGCACGCTTGCTGAATCAAAGGACGCGACCACCCGTCTCGGGTCGAGTTCGCTCTTTTTCATTTTGCGGGCTCGCGCCCGGTCGGGCTCCACAGATCCTGTCTTCCTCCCGCGCTCACACGACAACCCATACCCAGGCTCACCCGATTCCCAGGGGTCGTGCTCGCTTAGTCGTCCAGACAGGATCCGTCGCCCTCCCTACCCGACGCTCGCCCGCGCAACAACTCGTTGATGAATCGCAGGAATCTGGCCGAGTCTGCCTTCGGCCACGAGTGGCTCACGCCTGGCATGAGTACCAGCCTGGCGCCGTTGGTCTCTGCCAGCGAGGCGGCGTACGCGTGGGTGGTGAGCGGATCGTGCTCGGTGTGGATGATCGTTATTTCGGCCCGAACCCTGGGCAAGATGTCTTCGAGATGCAGGGCGATGGCTGAAGCGAAGCCACGGAAAATCCTCGGTATACCCGCGCGGGACCAGTCCGGCACTTGGCTGAGGAAAGCGGCCTTGTCGTGCGGATCCCCCCTGACAAAGACCAGGGATTGCTTGATCATGGAACGGTACGCCGGATCGATGGTCGGACTGACGAGCACGAGGCGTTTCACCAAGTCGGTCCGGGATGCGGCAACGGCAGCCGCCTGAGTGCCAGCCGACAGACCGATCAAGACATCAACCGGAGCACCTTTGCGATCAATGTCCGCTGCCAGATTGCGGCCGTAGCTCTCAAGATCATCTTCGACACCCCGCCACGCCGGCGGCTGCAGCAGCCTGGCGTTGTAGCCGTTGTCGCGAAGGTGCTGCACAGGCAGCTCCGCGTACGCGTGCACAGCCAGCCCGGGTACCACAATCACGCGTGCCATGTCAGTCACATCCACCTCCTCTAGACAACCGAATCACCCGCGCTGGGTGTACCGGCGGGTGGCCCCCGCATCACACGATGGTGTCGTCGAGGAGGGTGATCGAATGAAAGCCATCGCAATCGTCCCTGGACACCCGGAGACCGCGGGTCTCATCGACCTGCCGGAACCACCCACCTCCGACGGGTCGGTACTGGTCCGGACACGCTCAATCGGAATCTGCGGCACCGATGCGGAAATCGCCATCGACGGTATCGGCGTCCCTCCGCCGGGAGAGGAACGACTTGTCCTGGGACACGAGTCGCTGGGGGAGGTGGTGGAAGCTCCTGAGGATAGCGATCTATCCCCTGGCGATCTGGTCGTTGCAGTAGTTCGGCGCCCAGACCCTCTGCCCTGCCCAGCTTGTGCGGCTGATGAATGGGACATGTGCCAGACGGGCGGTTTCGTTGAGCGGGGAATTCTGGGCTATCACGGCTACGGAAGCGAGCGGTTCCGCATCGACCCACGCTTTGCCGTGCGTCTGGATCCAGCGTTGGGCGAGCTTGGGGTGCTACTGGAGCCCACCACGGTGGTGGCGAAGGCGTGGGAGCACACCGAACGGATCGGTGCCCGCTCCTGGTTCCAGCCCAAGGTGGCGCTCGTTACTGGGGCCGGTCCAATCGGCCTCCTCGCTGCGCTGCTCGCCCGGCAGCGTGGCTTCGAGACCCATGTCGTGGACCTAGTGACGGAGGGGGCGAAGCCACGGCTGGTTGCCGAGCTCGGCGCGCACTACCACGCCGGACCGGTGTCCGAAGTGGCTGTCGAGCCGGACATCGTTATCGAGTGCACAGGCATCGGTCAAGTGATCATCGGCGCGGCGCGGCGGACGGCGCGAGGCGCTGTCATCGCGCTGACCGGTCTCGCCCACGACGACCGCACCATGGAGATGCAGCCCGCAGCCATCAATCAGAAGATGGTGTACGGGAACAAGGTCATCTTCGGATCCGTCAACGCCGCCCGCCGCCACTATGACCAGGCCGCCGAGGCGCTGGCACAGGCCGACCCAGCCTGGCTCGCGCATCTCATTACGCGACGCGTGACACCCGAGGAGTGGCCGCTCGCACTCAAGAAGCGTCCTGAGGACATCAAGGTCGTGATCGACATGACTTCGACGTTCTGAGAAGCGAGGCCAGATGCACGTCCAACTCCTGAGGGGAGCCCACAATGACAAGCAATGCAGTCGCCTGCACCACGGAACAGTGCCAGCTCGGCGAGGGAGCTCGGTGGGACGACCGGCGCGGCGAACTGCTCCGGGTCGACATTCTCGCTGGACGGGTGTACCGCGATGAGGTACAAGCTGATGGCGGTCTAGTCCCCGTGCGTACCCACCCGGTTCCTGGCACGGTGGGTGCCATCGCTCCGATACATGATGATCAAGGCTGGCTGCTTGCCGCGGACCGCGGGTTCACCTACCTAGAGCCAAATGGCGAGCTGCGTCCACTCGCCGAGGTCGCGCCCGAAGGGACCCGGATGAACGATGCGGCCTGCGATCCACAAGGCCGCTTCTGGGCCGGCACTCTCGCCCATGATCAACATCCGGGAGGTGCAGCCCTCTACCGTCTGGATCGGAACGGGCACGTCGAGTTGATGCTCGACGGTTTGACGATTTCCAATGGACTGGGCTGGAGTCTGGACGGTGCCACGATGTACCTCGCGGATACCGGCCCGGGTGTCATTTATGCATTCAAGTTCAATCCCGAACAGGGCATGATCTCCGATCAACGTGTCCTGGTGGACGTGCCCTCGGACGTCGGATCACCCGATGGGCTGACGGTCGACGCGGTCGGCGATCTGTGGGTGGCGATCTACGGCGGTGGGCGGGTCCAGCGCTATTCACCCGATGGCGAACTCCGCCAGGAGTTGCTCGTACCAGCCGAGCAGACCACCTGCTGCGCGTTCGGAGGTCCCAGGCTGAACCTGCTCTATGTCACCACTGGCACCGAACATTGGACCGATGAACAGCGTCGCGCCCAGCCCGGAGCCGGGCTCGTCTACCGGTTTGAAACGGAGGCAACCGGGCGCCCAGCGGATCGGTTCCGTCCCAACCCCGCCTGGTGGACGGCCGCAGTCTCGTAGGGATGCCGTCCATGAATGAGGAAGGGCTGATGGAATCTGTCGATTCGCCAACCCAATCCCCGCGATCGGAGGTACTCACACTGGCCCGCCGCTTCGAGCCAGTGCTGCGTTACACCAAAGGCGAATTGTTCCTTCCCATGCCTGTGGAGCGTTACGTTGAGGCGGCCGCTCTCTTCCGTCGCATGCCAGGGGAAAAGGCGCCCGAGTTGATTGCACCAGCTACCAAGATCAACCTGGCGACTTTGGTCAGCCTTGCCCGTCACAACGGCGGCATCGATCTCGAGCTCCACTTCGTCGACAAACCGTTGAGTCGGAATGAGTATCGCCGCTGGCGACGTCGCCCAGATCGTCCCCGGTTCCAGGGTGGAAGCCCCTTCGCCATGGTTGGCCTGTTCGGTCGCCTCGTCGATTCGCTCATGCGATTCTCCTTGATCGTGCGAGGCAAAGTTCCTGGCGGCTTCGCAGCTGCGGCCCATATCCGCTACCAGGATGCGGGAACCTTGGCACCCACGTACTACGTGCGCGCTGTCCGCGATGCCGGATATCTGGTCTTGCAGTACTGGTTCTTCTATGCGATGAACGACTGGCGATCGACGTTCAGTGGGGTCAATGATCATGAGGCCGACTGGGAGCAGATCACCCTCTTCCTCACCGAACCCGGCGCGGGTAGTGAGCCAGAACTGGCCTGGGTGGCCTTCTCCTCCCATGACGAGGTGGGAGATGACCTGCGACGGCGCGTGGACGACCCCGACCTGCAACTCGTCGACGGAACGCACCCGGTGGTTCATGCAGGTGCCGGATCGCACAGCGGCGCGTACCTGGCCGGGGACTACATCGTCTCGGCGTCTCCCCCGGCGGTGGAAAAGTTGACACAGCAGTGGCGCCGCTTCCTCCGTGCGATCACGCCCTCATCGAGAATCCAGCAGCGCCGGGGAATTGGTCTCCCGTTCATCGACTACCGGCGCGGGGATGGACCATCGGTGGGACCGGGTAGTGACGAAGCTTGGACGTGCGTCGTGATCGACGACGACACACCTTGGGTGCGTGATTATCGAGGGCTGTGGGGGTACGACACCCGGGATCCATTCGGTGGAGAGCGCGCCCCGGCAGGGCCACGCTACGAACGGAACGGCTCGACACGGCTGGCATGGGATCGACCAGTGGCCTGGGCCGGGCTGGACAAGGTGCCGCCTACGAAAGCCGATGAGCTGAACGCACTGCAACGCCGGGCCGGCGACGTCGAACTCGAGCTCGTCGCCGCGCAGGTACGACTAGCTGATCAGATAGACCGGCTGCGTTCACTGCATGAAGGACTGCGAGCTCAGGCCGTTGAGGGAGCGCACGCCACAGCAAGCTACGCCGCCGCACAGGCAGCTGTCGCTGCCACTCGGGACGAGATCGCGAGCCTGTCAGCTGAGCGACAAGCAGTGTCGAAAGCTTTGGTGACACCTTTGCCACCAGAACCTGTGCATGCCCATCTGCGGCACCGGGCGCTGCCCGATCAAGACGTCCTGCGCCCAGCACGGTGGACACTGCGTTTCTGGGCCGCCATTTCGGTCTCCGTCATGCTTCTGGCGGTCGCCGGCCTGATCATGTATGGCACCGCCTTGGGTATCTCCGGGTTCGTCGGCATCATTCTCATCGTCGCGGGCATCGAGGCATTGATCCGCGGCCGTTTACTGCCATTCCTGGCGGGTGTCGTGAGCCTCTTTCTGATCTTCATCGGCATCTACCTCGCGGTGACCAATATCAGAATTGCCATTGCCAGCGCCCTTGTCATCGCAGCGTTTGCCTTATTGCTCTCGAACCTATCGGGGTACCTCCGGCGGCGATAGAGATCACATCACGTGCGACTCGGAGGTGTGCCGCCGGTCCGCTTGCGCAGGGTTGCCCCGTACACCGCCGCCTGTGTCCGACGTTGCATGCCGAGCTTGGTGAGCAGGCCGGACACATAGTTCTTGACGGTCTTCTCCGCCAGGAACAGCCGCTCACCGATCTGCCGGTTGGTGCAGCCGTCAGCGATGAGATCGAGGATTTCACGCTCCCGAGCGGTCAGAGTGCCAGCCAGCGGGTCAGCCGCAACAGGATTCCGGAGCCGGTCGAGCAACTTCTCGGTTACCGCCGGATCGAGCAGCGACCGTCCCGCCGCAACCTGCCGAATGCCCTCTACCAGACTGTTGCCACCGATCTGCTTGAGCAGATATCCGGAGGCCCCGGCCATCACCGCGGCGAAGAGCGCCTCATCGTCGTCGTACGAGGTGAGAATCAGGCACCGCACGTTGTCTTGTGAGGATCGGATCTCCCTACAGACGTCAATGCCGCTGCCATCCGGCAATCTCGCGTCCAGAAGGGCGACATCTGGTGCGGCGGCTGGGATGCGGCGCAACGCCTCGCCCGCGGTCGCAGCCTCACCGACGATGATCAGATCGTCGGTTGCGGTAAGAAGATCGGTGAGTCCTCGGCGAACCAGCTCATGATCATCAACGATGAACACTCGGATTTGCTTCTCGCTGGTTACGGGCGTAGCGGGATCGACCATCTCAGCCGTAGACCCCCTTCCGGTACGTTGCTGACGTCGAACTCACCGCCATGCCGCTCAGCACGACGATGCAGGTTGGCCAAGCCGCTGCGACGCGTGCTCTTGCCCAGGCCAATTCCGTTGTCGGTGACCGTGAGCGCGAGCCGCTGCGCGTCGGCTTGAACACGGACTCGGATCTTCGCAGCTTGGGCATGCTTGGCGACGTTGGTCAGCGATTCCCGCAACACGGCCTCCACGTCGCCGATGATCGCGTCGTCGACTACGGTGTCCAACGGCCCCACGAGTTGCAGATCCGGCCGCACCGGCAGCAGCGGCGCCAGCTGATCAACAACTTCGAGGGCGGTGCCACGCAGCGATCGCGACGACTCCTCCTGGAGTGCGAAGATCGTGGTCCGGATCTGCCGAATTGTCTCGTCGAGCTCGTCGACGGTGCGGGTGAGGCGCTGCTCAACGACCTCGTCGTTCGCGGTTGCGGCGATGCTTTGCAGACTCAGTCCTGCTGCGAACAGCCGTTGGATGATTCGATCATGCAAGTCACGGGCAATGCGGTCCCGATCCTCCAGCACACCGAGTCGCTGTTGATCGGCCCGAGCGTCGCTGAGTTCCAGGGCGATGGCAGCCTGGCCAGCGAACGTCTCCGCCATGTCGAGGTCGGCTTCGGTGAAGGGCGCGTGCGGGATGATCCGGCCCGCCACGATCGCACCGCGCGGACCGGTTTCGCCCCTGAGCGGGAGGGCCATCGCCTGGCTCACCGGGACATACGGCCGCAGGTGGAGATAGACGCCCGGTTGCTGATCAACCGCCTCGATTCGAATGCCGTGACCCTCCTGCATCGCCTGCCAAGCGATGCTGTCGACATTCGGGTAGCGAAGTCCCACGAGCTCGCGTTCAGCCATACCGGTCGCGACGACTACCTCTAATTTGCTTGGATCATCGTCGGTGGGTCTCACCAGCGTGACTACGTCGGCTGAAGCCAGGCGCTTCACACTCGTAGCGATGCGGTGAAGGGTGTCGGCGTGCTCAGCTTCAGGGTCGAGCAGTTGGCGACTGATCTCGCCGGAGGCTCTCAACCACTCCTGGCGCCGCCGGGATTCCTCGTAGAGTCGGGCGTTCTCGATTGCTATACCGGCTGTCGCAGCCAGAGCCAAGACGAGCTCCTCGTCCTCGGCCGTGAAGGGGCCGCCGTCGATGCGGTCAGTCAGATACAGGTTGCCGAACACAGCGTCACGGCTGCGGATAGGTACACCAAGGAAGGTGACCATCGGTGGATGGCCCTCCGGGAAGCCCGTTGACCGTGGATCGTCCGCAATCCGAGTCAATCGGATCGGTTTGGGATCCTCGATCAGTGCACCCAGCACGCCGCGTCCCTTGGGGAGTTCCCCAATGACCCGGACCGCCTCATCGTCTAGACCTACGTGCAAAAACTGTTCGAGCAAACCATCGGCGCCGATCACCCCCAGTGCGGCGTACCGGGCTCCCGCGACATCTCGCGCCGTTTCGACAATGCGGTGCAACACCGCTGGCAAGGAGAGCTCTTGGACGATTGAGCGGTTGGCATTCAAAAGGCGCCGCAGCCGCTCCTGAGCATTCATGATCAGCGACGCTTGGTCGGCGAGTTGGTGCGTCAGCTGCTCGATTGACAGCCCGAGTTCGCCCATCAGCAGCTCAACAGACAGCCGTGGATCGCCGTCGGGATCCGGCGAGAATGCAGGTCCCGGCTCGCTCTCCTCGCGCTCAGCCGCCATGTCCCAGAAAGGTTACGATGACCGGATTTATCTCCTGCCAGCGGGCCCTGAATCGTCAATGGCACCTCGGCTTTCAGGTCGGCCGGCGCGCGATCCGGCCGGCGACTCGGTCAGGACGGATGCGGATGAAGAGCGTTCGGTTCCCAGAAGCCCACGGCACCAGAGAGTCCGAAGCCCACAGATCGGCCAGCTCGTCGGGCTCGCGAACGGCGCTGGTACGTCCATGGAGCACGATGCTCCAGCCGCTCCGCGTTTGCTGATCGAGCTCGTCCACTTCAAGGGCGACGCTGGTCGGTTGGGCCAGTTCTGCCAAGATCCCGTCCGGCAGAGTACGGAAGTAGACAAAACCTTGGTGCATGGCGTAGGTGATCGGCAGGATCTGCGGAAGATCTGCGGCCTGCCACGCGATACGACCCAGATGATGGGACTCGATGAGATCAAAGCATTGCTGCCGGCCGATTGCTTCGAAGTAGCGCTCCGAGGTGGGATCGGAGTCCGGCCTTCCCGCTGTCGACGGGCTGATCATGGTGGCTACCTCCCAAGGTGTTTAGGACGGGTGGACTCGACGGCCCGTCATCATTGTCAGCGGCAGTTGCACGACCAGCGCTCGTCTGCCTTCCGGCCAAGGCTGCGGCGATTGCCCGATGTCGAGCAGAAGCAAGGACTCTTCGTCGAGGGGCCGGGCATTTCCCACGACCAGAACGCTCCAACCTGCCTGAAGGAACTCGTCGACCTGATCAACCTCGAACGCAATGGGATGATCGAATAGCTGGTGGGATGCCTCAGTATCGATGCCCGTGCGGAACGTCAGGGCTTCGATGACCAACGTGTAGTTCATTGGCACGATGCGAGGCCCGAAGTCGGTGCAGTAGCCGAGACGGCCGACATTGGTCGAGCCGAGCAGGCGACGACACTCCTCGCGGTCAAGGGTCTCGAGGCGTCCACCCCGGTCGAGCAGTGACCAGCCCGGATTGTCAAAGGTCATGGCTCGTACATCACCTCTCCCACATGGATGATCCAACTGTCTTTGCTACCGCGATGTCGTGCATGTGCCGAAGGAGGCTCGTGTGCGGGACCAAAGTCCTTTTTACATGAAGACAGGACGCTGGTTGCTCGACGCAGCGTCCGCGAAATTCTCAGAATCGCCCCCGAGGTAAGGCGCCCAAAGAAAATTAAGCGTGGAGTGATCGAGGCAACCGTCGCTCGGGGGTGATTCTGAGAAACCGGCAAGAGTTGGCAGTTCCACCGGCGGGTAAAGTCCGACGGAAACGCGCTGCGCGTCAGCCGCGCTGAATCTGGATACGGCGTGAGGCAGCCTCCGCCGAGGGTTTAGGCATCCGAATCTCCAAGACACCGTCCTTGTAGGTCGCGGAAACCACCTCGGGTGACGTACCTGCTGGGAGCCTTACCTGGCGAACGAAACTGCCGTAGCGGAACTCGCTGTGAAAGCCCTTGTCAAGCTTCTCGCGACTGCTTTCCCGACGCTCCGCCGCGATTGTCAGGACGCCGTTGTCGACCGACACATCAATGTCATTCTCGGGATCGACTCCTGGTATCTCTGCCTTGACCACCAGCTGCTCGCCATCAATGAATTCTTCGACCTTGATGTCTCGGAACGGCCAGTTCATAGCCCCGAAAGGCTGCCAGCCACCCCACAGATCGGTCAGATCTCGCGGCCAGCGGATCATCGTGCCTGCAGACCTACTCTCCCTCGATTCGCTGGCTTGGGTCTGGGTCTCGTCGGGCTGAGGCTGCGTGTCGCCGGGTTCAGACTGCGTAGACATCGGATCTCCTTTCCTGTGCGAGCCTTTCTCGCCCATTTATCCACCATGACGCGACATTTTGGATACCCAAGACGATTGGCACGACACATCAGGATCCGGCGAATTGGTACTTCAGAGCGCTGCTGAGCAGGTCGGCATCTGGACAGGTCTCCGGGTCGAAGATCATCGTGATCACTAGACGCTTGTCGTAGGAAAGGGCGGTAAAGGAGACGGTGACGTTGCCCGTCGCCACGCTCAGCGGTACCACCTCCAGCACCCGGCAGCCCAGCACGCTGAGCGGTTCGTCCGGACCGCGAAGGTCACTCACGAAGGTGTGCACGAATGGTTGGTGATCAATGAAGTATTGGTACATGCCGAGCCGGGCCAGCAGCCCGAAGACGGGTCCCAAGACAGCTGTGGAAGCCCCCCGCTCGTACTGCTTGGCAGCTCGCATGATCGCCGATACCGCGGTCAAACGGTCGGAGAATCCCCCGCTGGTGGGAAGGTTTACGGGGATCACACCGCTGCGGTTTCCTAGCTGGCCGGGCTCGGTGCGCGTCCTCGCAGCGAATGGCACGGAAACGACCAGAGTGTCTAGCCGTTCGCCGCGGTCGGTGAGCAGCTGGTGCAACGAACCGGTCACGGCAGTCAGGACAAGATCGTTTACAGTTGCGCCGTTGCTATGGGCAAGCTCTCGAACCTGATGCAGGTCCACGACAATTGTGCGAATGCTTCGGCGTGGTCCGGTGGGCTTGTTCAATGAGCACGGTTGGGCACGTCCGGCCAGCGACGGACGGAGTTCGTCGAATGCGGCGAATAGTCGTCCAAGTCCTTTGGGCAGCCGCTGCAGTGAGCGAATGTGCTCTCTCCAGGCGTCCTTCGCCAGCGCAGCTCGGGTTGGATGCGGTTGTGGGACGGCTGCGGCTGAGGGGCTCGCTGAGCCGTCGACCAACCCGCGCAGCACGGCCAACCCAGCCAAACCGTCTCCCACGACATGGTGCATGACGAGTACCAAACCAGCTCGGCCGCCGGTCATGCCGGGAACAAGGGTGGCTGACCACAGGGGACGGTCCTCGGACAGCGGCTTGGTGACGAGGTCAGCGGCAATATCCAGCAGGCCGGCGTCGTCCGCCTCTGGGTGTGGCGTTACGACTGTCACATGATCGTCGATGGTGAAGCCAGCGTCATCGACCCCGATCGGCCGTCCGCAACCGAGCGGCACCCTCTGCAACCGTTGCCGCAGCCGTGGGACCGCCGCGATCCGCTGCTGCAGAACCGTCCGCAAACCACCGACGTCCAGCTCGCCGGGCGCCTCCAAGATAAGCGCGGCGCCCACCTGGAGAGGTGGCGGGTGCCGCCTTGGGGCGAGCGACATCAGATCGTCGGCGCTCACCCTCTCAAACATCGTCTTCAGAATCCGGCATTGATCAAAAGCTGCCCAGGGCCGAACGAGCGGAACGACTTGGGCAACTTCCAGGACTCTCCAGGACTTTCGACTCTTCGTGAAACACCGGCGGCGCGCAAGCCTGAACCGCGGGGGCGGTGAAGCCGGCCATCACGCAGTCGTCTTCGCGCCCGACGCAACGAACGGAGTCTGGTCATGACCTCACCACAGAACGAGAAACAACCCACCAGCCGTCTCGTCGAGCTGTCAGAGGCCGACTGTAGAGAGCTCCTGGCACAGCAAACCGCCGGTCGGGTTTGTTTCATGACCGGGGACGGCCCGTTGATCTTGCCGGTCACCTATCAATACCGCACCGGCAGCGTGATCTTTCGTACGTCTCCCGTTGGCCCGCTTGCTGGGCTCGTCCGGCGAACATCTGTCGCTTTTGAGATTGACGAGATCAATGAACAGAACAAGTCCGGCTGGAGCGTTCTGGTGGTCGGATTCGCTGAGGCGATGGCTCACAACTATCTGCTCACGTCGGCCTGGGAGACGGGCCCGGTGCCTTGGGCGGACGGAGTTCGGAATCTCTTTGTCGAGATCAAGCCACGCAAGATAAGCGGCCGCGCCGTACGGGGTTCTTTGTCATCCGAGTAACTCCGCATAAGCGCCCACGTCGGCCCACGGTTTGAGTAATTCCAGAAGCCAGCTTCGTACCGGCGCCAAGCCCGGACGGAGCTCACCGACGAGGGCTAACAGTCCGGGTTCTTGTAAGGTCCCGCTGGCGTTTACCTTGAACCAGACGCGACCCACGGTTGTCTCGAACCTGATGGTGCTCGACCAGACACGGGCATGCGGCTGCTCCCACTCGCCGGTAAGCCAGCTGCCGCGTGGTTTGAGCCGTGCAGCCACCCAAGCCCGGACCTCTTCGACGAAGGCGCTGCTGGTCCACAGCGCCACCGGATCGGGGACCGTCCGCTCAGTGCTCAAGGAGCCGCTTGAGGGTTGCGAGATCTGTCCGGATCGCCGTTGCGTCTGCCTCGTAGTCGGCGTCCGACTGGTCTGGTCGGCGGCGAAGGGTGAATACCACCTCGCAGCCGGAGCCATCGGCGATCACACGCATTGGGTTGTTGAAGGTGGTCCCGTCGGCCAGCTTCACCTTGTGATCGAGGACGAAGTATGGGTTCTCCGGCACGATGGTCACCTCGACCTTTCCCATCGGTGACTCGGCGAACCAGCGTCCGTCCCGCTGCTCAATCGCTCCACTGAGCCCTGCCGCCCAGTTGGGGAGGTTCGTCGGGTTCACGGCGTACGCGTAGACCTCGGCGGCCGACCGCTCGATGTATGTGCTGAGGTGTTGCGACTCGCTCATCCTCTCGACCCTAAACTCGCCTCGATTGTCGAGCTGACTGAGGCCCCGCAAACTCACTAGCGACATGCCGTCGGATCGCAGGCTCAGGCGCACCGACAAGGCAGGATGAGCTCGTGGCCGCGACGCCGCTGCCGGACCGTACGAGGCAGACTGCAAGCCCTACTCCGGCTGGTCACGCTCAGCTCCAGGTGCGATGGGATCGAGTGTGTCTGCTGCTGGCACTCGTGGCTGTGCTCGCCATCGTGGTGACGCACGCCATCGTCGTTGCCATCCGCGGTGACCCAAGCGTTCCGGTGGCAGAGACAGCGTCGATCCCGACACCCGACCATCAGGCCAATACCCAACCCAAGTGCCCCAAGCCGGCAACTGGCGTAATCCGTACCGCGCCGGCCGCTCGAGATGAAGCCGATGCCGCAGTACGAACTGTCGCACTGACCTTCGACGACGGTCCAGGAGCGGCGACGCCACAAGTGCTCGATGTGCTGCGGGGAGCCGGCGTGCGTGCCACGTTCTTCGTCATAGGTCAGCACGCAGCGGCCAATCCAGAGATGCTGCGAAGAATCGTGGCCGACGGCCACGTGCTTGGAGATCACACGTGGTCGCACCGCATTCCGAGCGTGGCAGCCGGCTGGAAGCGGAGCAGGTTGGCTGGAGAGATCGAACGCACCCATCGCGCCATTTTTGATGCCACCGGACTCGAGCCATGTCTGTTTCGTCCGCCGGGCGGGGTTGTGAAGGGCGCAGAATCCGTCGCTCGTGCCGCCCGTCTTTCAATGATCTTGTGGTCGGTTGACACGCGCGACTGGGCGCCGTCCAAAGACCGGAGGAAATTCGCAACGATCATCCGAAAGCGGGCCGGACTCGGGCTCACCGAGGAGCATCCAGTGATCTTGCTTCATGACGGCGGCGGGAATCGAGAGGCGACGGTCGCTGCGCTGCCAGAGATCATCAACGACTATCGGGCCCACGGATACCGATTTGTCACCTTGGACCAACCGACGTAGCGGTGGCATTAATCGCATTCGTGTTCTAATAGTTGGGTGAGGTTTGAAGCGCGACACCTCGGCAGCGGGCGGTGGGGCGTGTACGACGGGGGCGTGATGGGCTGGCGCGCTGTCGATCTTGGAGAGGACGAGGCAAGCCAGATGGCGATGGATATGGATGTGGTCTACAACCAGTACGGACAACGAACAGCTGACGAACGACGCGAGGTGCGGCCACCGATCGAAGTTGAGACTGCAACGTGGTCAGCGGCGGGGACTTTGGACTATTGGGTACGCGAGCGTGGCGAATGGTGGGGACGGGTTCGCGGGCCGGATGGACGGCAGCTGTGGATCAAAGCCAAGGATCTGAGACGTACTGATACGTAGGCCTTCGACAGGCTCAGGGCGCATGATCTACGGCTTAGCGCATGGTCTACGGCTCACGGTGCATGCAGACGTACTCAGGGCGCGTGATCGAGAAGCTCAGGGTGCATGATCCACCGGGTCAGAGCCGTAATCACAAGAGTCGGTCTTGTGTTGTGGTGGAGGCAAGGAAATGGCGGGCTCGACGTCCAAGATCGTTGAGATCGACTCGGCCGGCCTCCGCCGCCGCCGCGAGCCGCGACGCCAAATCCAAAGCCTCATCGATCAGCGGCGCCTCAGTCGCGGCCGCCTCCTGGCCCATGTCACGCAGAATCGTTACCTCGGTACGCGCGGCAATGATCGGATCCTTGATGCCCTCGACCCACACCCTGGTTCGGTGGCCATCCCCCCGTTCATCCCCGAGCAGGGGCTCAAGTGCATAGATGTGGTCTGATCGCGCGAACTTACCGAAGCCGAGCGAGACCATCCGCGGTTCTGACGCCACGATCCGATCATCCTCCCTATTCACGAAAGTGGTCACCAACGACATGATTCGCTCGATTTTGATGTCGTCTATGACCACTTTCGGGGTCAGAGCGACAGGGTGAGCTTGGAAGACCCATAAGCGCGAGTGGCCCTTTGGCCAAACTGGCCACGAAGGGCGCGCAAATCAGTTAATCTGGCGGGCGTTCTGATCACTGCAATCTGCGATCGTCCAGGGCGACACGCCGATCATTTCGGGGGACTCACAGCCGTCTCCAGGCGTCTTATCATCAAAACTGATCACATCAGTCACATTTTTCACTCCATCAACGTCGAGCAGGGGGAATCGACATGACCTTTAGCACGGAGTCGAAGGCTGACAACCGCTTAGACCTGTGGACACAGGTGAGCGTTTCCGGGGTCAAGTATCTGCGCCTTCCGCTGCATACCCCATGGCTGGAGCCGACCGACGATCTGGTCCTGGCGCTGAAGGAGAGCCTCAAGCTCGCCCGCCCGGGCGACACCGTTGGGGTGAGTGAGAAGGTCGCCATCCTGCTCACCGGTCGGACTGTGGACATCAGCACCGTGAAACCTGGTCGGCTCGCTCGGTTCCTGGCTTCTCATGTCCACCCGCGCACCGACTCGAAGGGGCTGGCGGTCCCCGAGAAGATGGAGTACGTCGTACGAACTGTCGGCCTGCGGCGGATCATCCCGGCAGCAATCGGCAGTGCCGTCACTCGCCCGCTCGGGATGCATGGAACCTTCTATCGGGTTGCTGGATCGATCGCACGAGACGTCGACGGCGGCCGCCCGCCGTACGAGCACGTGCTCTTCCCGCCCTTGGACAGCAAGATTGCACAGAAGATGTGCGCCGATCTCGAGCGGGCGCTGGACATCGGCGTCAGCATCGTCGACCTCAATGACTACGGCGGCTCGATCCGCGCGGTGTCTCCACGATCACTTTCTGAGGAGACGTTGGCTGCCGTGCTCAGTGACAATCCGCTGGGTCAGCGGCTCACGAGCACGCCATTCGTCCTCGTTCGAGCCGCCTGAGAGTCGGTCAGCCGCCAGATCCAAGCCGGATCAATTCAGCGTCGCCGGCGCGCCACCACATCGATGGCCTCAGTGAGCAGCCGTCGCTCTGGTGCACGCAGCAGGTACAGGACGCCGATGAAGACTCCCACCAGAGTCAGCCCGACCGATGACACCAACAGCAGTTCGCTTATCAAGCCCGTACCGACAACTGGACCGAGCAGACGGTAGACCACAGCGCCGGCAGCAGTGCCTGCCGCGGCCGCAAGGGCCGTACGGCCCACCATCACAGGCAACGACCTGAGATCGACGGCGCCATGTCGTCGGCCGAGCATCAAAGTGTTGGCCACGGCTGCGAACACCACTGACAGCGAAGTCGACGCAGCCAGTCCGGCGATTCCGAAGGTAAGTCCAAGGGTGAAATCGCCGACCACGTTGATGGACATGGCAAAGACAAAGACCAGCACCGGTCGACGCGAGTCGCCGAGCGCGTACGAGGCACGCACCACCATCTCCCGCCATCCGAGAGCCAGCAGTGCCGGTGCGTACCACAACATCGCGGTCGCCGTCCGCTGGGTGTCGGCGGGAGTAAAGCTGCCATGCTCGAAGAGCAGCGCGACCAATGGGACAGCGCAGACGATCAAGAAACCCCACACCGGCATCAGCACCGTGGCCACCGTCGACAAGCCACGACCGACCAGCCGCCGCATCTCATCGAGATCTCGCGTGCCGGCAGCGGCGCCGAACGCTGGATAGAGTGCGGTCAGCAGCGACGCGACGAGCAAGGTCTCACCGAGCGAGATGACTCGCCAGGCATAACTCAACGCCGAAATCGTTCCCTCGCCGACCATCGAGCCGACGGCCCGATCGACCATCGTGTTGGCGTTGCCGAGAGCACTACCGATCAGCAGCGGCGGGATCAATCTCGCGATCGTTCGGAAGCCCGGATCCTTGATGTCAAAAGAGGCACGCAACCGCAGACCCAGGGCACGAATGGGCACCAACTGGCACAGCAACCGGGCCGCTGAGCCGACGACGAACCCGACGGCTAGGGCATAGACCCCGTAACGGGGTCCGAAGAGAACCGCTGCCGCGATCATGATCAGGTTGAACGGCACTCCCTGCATCGCCGACCAGAAGAATCGACGATGTGCCTCGGCCGCAGCGGCAAGCAGGTTCGTGCCCGATATCAACACAGTGGCAATCAGCACGATGCGGGTGAGCGAAGCAGCCAGCTCTGCCTGGGCCCCTTTGAAGCCCGGCGCCAGCACGGTCACCACCGAGTTGGCCGCCAATGCCATGATCAGCGAGCCGAGACCGAGCACGAGCAACGTCACGGTCAGTACGACGGACAAGGTGTGGGCTGCCTTGTTGGAGTCGTCGTCGGTGCTGGTCTGGGCCGCGAGTACTGGCACGGTCGCCTTCGCCATTGCACCAGCGACGAGTGCCAGCACCAGATTCATCAGGCCCTGGGCGACCAGATAGGCATCAAGCTGGGCACCGGCCCCAAACACACCCGCGATCACGACATCGCGGAAGAAGCCGAGAATGGCTGAGGAGGCTGTCAGGACGGTCACCAGCGCAGCCGCTTGGGCAATCCCCGACCGTGCCTTCACGTCTAGCAACATAATGCAGTCAGGTCGGCTCTACCGGCGGCGAACACTGGGTGGGAGGCCGGGCTCCGGCTTTCAAAGCTCCTCAAACCCACTCACGACATGGCAAGGGCCATGCGCTGGACTGCATTCGTGAGGTGCTCTGGACTTGTCCCGAAGTTCAACCGGACGAAGCCGGCGCCCTCGCGACCGTAATCCAGTCCGCGACTGAGCGCGACGCGGCCCCGCTTGCGAAAGATGGCCGCCGGATCGTCGCCGAGAGGTAGGGCTCGACAGTCCAGCCAGGCGAGATAGGAGGCCTGAGGTGGTCTCCATGTGATGTCGGAAAGCTCGGCCGCCAGCAGCTGGCCAAGAAGCGCGCGGTTTGCTTCCAGCCGAGCCTGGACCGCGTCGAGCCAGCGGTCACCAGCCGTGAAGGCCGCTTCAGCGGCAACGATGCCGAGTATTCCTACCCGATCGGTGAGTAGCGGCAGGCGCCGCACTGCGTCACGGGCGCGATCGGATGCGGTGATCACGAGTGCCGCCTTCAACCCCGCCACATTGAACGCTTTCGACGCCGAGCTGAGAGCGATACCGCAATTTCGCGCAGCGTCTGAGACCTCCAGCCACGGCGTGTGAGTGGCGCCCTCAAGGACCAGCGGGGCGTGAATCTCATCCGCGAGCACCCACGCGTCGTAGGCGACGCACAAGTCGGCGATCTGCTCGAGCACCGGTCGTGGCACTATCTGGCCGGTCGGGTTGTGCGGATTTGCCAGGACGAGAACGCGTACGCCCTCTGCCAGCGCCGCCTCCAGCGCTTCAAGATCGACTGCGCCGGCAGTATCCAGCGGGAGTTGGACAAGCTCGACTCGCGCCTGTGGCAGCTCTGCGAAGAAGGGCGGGTAGGCCGGGGTGAAGAAGGCCACTCGCGCGCCAGGCTCGATGAGAATCCGGCACAACTCGATGAGTCCAGCCATGACATCCGGTACGAGGGTGACATGTTCCGGATCGACGGTCCAGTGCAGCCGCCGTTGTGCGAAACCCGCGAACGCGGTGCCGGTCCGGGCTGCCGCTGGCGCTGTGTAGCCAAGATCGTGCCGGTCTACCGCCGCATGCAGCGCCGCGGTGACCTCCGGGGCCAACGGAAAGTCCATCTCGGCGACCGTCAGCGGCAGCACGTCTGGCTCCCGGCCAGACCACTTCTCACTTCGCCGCTCGTATAGCGTCGCCAGGTCCGGCACCTGCAGATCGATGGCGCCGGTAGATTGGGAGGTTGCCGCAGCAGTCCGGTGGTGAATGCTCATGAGCGTGTTAGTAAGGGCAGAAGACGTTCCAGCGGCGTCGCGCCTGGAATATTGGCAACATACCGTCGATGAGATTCTCGGCCCGCTTGAGGTGCGGATGCCGTCCAGCGGAGTCGACCTGCAAGATCAGCTGCGCATCGGCGATGCCGGCGCAGTACGGCTTGCTGAACTGAGATCCCACCGTCCTGGCGGGGCGCAGCGCAGTCGGCGCCACATCCGCCGGTCCGACTTGGATGTGTCCAAGATTGATGTGCTGGCGAGCGGGCATGGGATCGTTGAGCAGGATGGGTGCCAAGCACACCTTTGGCCAGGCGACATCGCGTTTGTGGACCTGTCGCGACCAGTCAACTGGATCATGTCACCCATGCAGATGATCGCGGTGGTCTTCCCCCGTAGGCTCCTGCCCCTGCGGCGCGACGAAACGGCGGACCTCACTGCGGTACGCATCCCAGGTAATAAGGGCACAGGTGCGCTGGTTTCGACGCTGGCCCGTCAGCTGATACGCGGCCTAGATGACTGGGCAACGCCCGATGGACCGCGCCTCGGCGGAGCTCTGCTCGATCTCGTCACGGTGACGCTCGCCGCGCGGCTCAACCGCGAGGAGCAACTCACGCCAGAGACGCGCCAGCGGGCGCTGCTGATACGCATCCAGACCTACATCGAACAACAGCTGGCTGACCCCGGGTTGTCGCCGGACACGATCGCCGCTGCCCACTACATCTCCCCGCGATATCTGTACAAGCTGTTCGAGACCCAGCAGACGACCGTCGCCGCTTGGATCCGGCAGCGTCGGCTAGAGCATTGCCGCCGCGAGCTGTTGCAACCGGCGTCGGCCGACAAGCCGGTGAGCGCGATCGCCGCTCGTTGGGGATTCAGCAACGCGGCGCACTTCAGCCGTGTCTTCCAAACCCAATACGGGATCGCACCCACGCAGTACCGGATGGCAGCCACCGGATCTGGCTAGGTCCGCCTGTCAGTCTGCGCTGACTACGGCAGGCTCAGGCTCCAGGTTCGCTTGTCGAAGCGGTGTCCGGCCACGAATCAGATCAGCGGCGCGTTCAGCGAGAGCAATCGTGGGCGCGTTGGTGTTGCCGCGGGGTATGGTCGGCATCACCGACGCGTCGACCACACGCAACCCAGCGACGCCACGCACCCGCAGCTGGCTGTCGCAGACCGAGTCCTGCCCGCCGCCCATGGCACAGCTGCTGGTGGGATGGAAGATCGTCGTCACATTGCGACTCACCCACCTCCTGAGATCAAGATCGTCCACAGCCTCCCCGGGGGTGTATTCGCCGTCGACCAGTCGAGCTAGCGGCGGCTGAGTGGCAATGCGCCGGGCGTAGTGAATTCCTGCGACGAGCACGTCGAGATCGGCTTCTTTGGCAAGGTAGCCAGGGTCGATCAGTGGCCTCGCCTGGGGATCGGCCGAGCGCAGCGAGAGTTGGCCACGGCTCTGCACGTCGACGGCGACGATGATCATTGTGGTCAGCCGCTGCGACGACTCACCTAGCTCAGGAAGTGGGGGCGGCCCCGCCGCGACGCCGAACTGAAGATCAGGGGCGGGCAGTCCCTCATGACTGCGGGCGAAGCCACCCGCTTCGATTCCATGGGAGGCCATCGGTCCTTCCTTGTCTCGCATCCACCTCCCGATGTTGTCTGGCGTCGCCTCCTCAGCCCGGCTGGCCGTTGTAGGCGTCCGCCACACGACGAAGCATGTGGGGTGGTCCTGCAGGCCGCGGCCGACTTTGGGGGAATCGATCAGCGGTTTGATGCCATGCTCCTGGAGCTGCTCCGCGAGTCCGATGCCGGACAGCATCAGCAGCCTTGGGCTGTCGACCGCTCCGGCCGACAACAGCACCTCACGACGAGCACGAGCCACGTGCTCTGCGCCACCACTCCGGTAACGCAGCCCCGTGGCACGGCCATTCTCCACGAGCACCTTCGTGGCGAGGGCGTCCGTCTCCACGGTGACGTTGCGCCGTTTCATCGCGGGCCGCAAGTAGGCGTCGGCGGTCGACCAGCGCTGACCGCTGCGCGCTGTTGTCTGATAGAGACCCACTCCGTCCTGGCCAGCACCATTGAAGTCTTCGTTGTACGGGAGCCCGCGGCAGTGGCAGTCGTCACCCACGCCTCGGAAATCGGATGGACGTAGCGAGGGCTCTCGACTCGCAACGGCCCGCCCACCCCGTGATAGGCCGATACACCATGCTGTTGATCTTCGGCGCGGCGAAAATATGGCAGCAGATCCGCATAGCCCCATCCGACGCAGCCGTAGCTTTCCTGCCACCCGTCGTAGTCTCGGCGGCTGCCACGGATGTAGACCATGCCGTTGATCGACGAGCTCCCGCCCAGCGTCCGGCCGTGCGGCCAAAAGATGCTACGACCGGCTGCGTTGACCTGCGCTGTGGTGGCGTCCTGCCAGGCGAATGGTCCTTGCCACAACATGGGGGTCGCGGCAGGCATGCGGATTTCGTCGGCGTCGTCCGGAGGGCCCGCCTCAAGCACGAGGACGTGGGTCTCCGGGTCCTCGCTAAGCCGGGCAGCCAACACCGAGCCGGCACTGCCGGCGCCGACGATGATGTAGTCGTACATGATCACTCCCAGGGTTTCGGATCGCTTCTATGGCCAGTGTCATGACGGCATGGGCGGCAGCGCTTATCGCAGCCTGCACAGGGCTTGCTCGTCCGTGCACAGCGCGTTGCTGGGAGTGCTACGGGATCCGGGTGGTTGGGCCGCCGATTACCGGAGGTCGTCGTCCTCGCCGTAGACCACGGTTTCCTGTTCGACCAGGTCGGCCTCGTCGGCCTCACGAATGGCCCGACCGACGCTCACGGGCTGTGCCGGCCGCTCGGCCTCGCCCTCAGCTAGCGGGTCGGCATCGAGAGTCTGTTCGGCCCAGTCGGCCTCGGGTACGTCATCGGGCGGGGTATCAGGGCTGGATAGGGTCATGGCGCTCCTTGACGGTCACAATTCTCGATCAAGGTCTGTTCCTCACCTTATGCCTCCCCCATTAATTTGATTGCGCGGCCCAGGCGCGGCTGCCTAACCTGATCGAGGAATACATCGCGAGGCGATGTGGTTACCACGGCAAGAGGAGGTGCCCACCTTGTACATGATCACGATGACTCCGAAGACGAGGCTTAGCTGCGCTAACGCGGATCGGGTGAGCGCGCGCCTCGGTCGCGCCGCGTAGCGCGGCACCTCTTTTCCGGGAACATCCCTTATTCACGCGTTTGAGCGTCCCCATCTTGCTGCGCCCACCGCCGAGTCAAATACGCCTATCACTTATCTGCAAGCTGCGAGCGTCGGGAATCGCGCGCCCGCCGTGCTGAGGAGGAGCGAGCGGAGCGTTCTTCCTCTGCGAGCGACGACGAAGTAGGCGGATCAAGAGCGCGCGATGCGCGAGCAGCTTTTAGAAAGGAAAACAGCCATGTTTGAGCAAGAGCACCGACCACAAGAACAGATCAGTCGCGAGGCCTCAGAACGCTTCGCGATCATGGTCGCAATCGCGGCGCGCAAGGCTGAGGCCAAGCGCATACGCCAGCAGAAGCGCCGCAGCGCAATGCGTGCTGAGCCTGTTGAAGCTCAGTAATGCCCGCTGAGAATGTGCGCTGAGCTTGTCGAAGCGCGGGAATCCGCCCTTCGACAGGCTCAGGGCGCATGCTGCACCCCACGTTGCCTGGGATCTTGGCGCTAGACATGGGCGTGCATGCCACATACAGCGTCCGCCCATCCGGTACAGCCCCAAAGTTCAGCGGCGACGACGACGCGCCGTCCCAAAGATGCTGCGAATGATCTCCGTCCCGGCCGTACGCGCGAACTGCTTGAAAGCACTCGAATCGGTGATCTGCTCGACCATTGACTTCTCCGTGCGTTGCGGGCTACGTGATCGCGCCCGGCTGGCCGCTCGGGCCTCACGCTCAGCCTGAGACTGAGCCTTCGCGCGTTCCTTTTCAGCCGCTACCGCCTGTGCGGCGGCCTCCTTTTCCAGACGCTCCCGCTCGGCCGCCTCGGCTCCCGCCCGTAACTCGCGGACGAGTTTTTCGTACGCGGAGTCCCGATCCAGTGGCTGCCCGTACTCGGCCATCAATGCCGATGCGGCGATCCCCGGTCGCAACACCCCCTCCGGCGTAGGCGCCATCAGCGACTCCGGCGCTCGCATCCGAGTCCAGGCGACGGGCGTCGGCGCACCATCGGGATCCATCACCGTGACGATCGCCTCACCAATGCCGAGTTGCTGCAGCGTCTCCGCCAAGTCGTAGTGGGATTTGGGAAAGGTGGCGACAGTCTGCTTGAGCGCCTTGGCGTCGTTGGGCGTATGGGCGCGCAGCTGGTGCTGCACCCGCGAACCCAGCTGGGCCAGCACCTCGTCAGACACATCTTTGGGGGTCTGGGTGACAAAGAAGATGCCGACGCCCTTGGAACGGATCAGCCGCACTGTCTGGGCGATGGCATCCAGAAACGCCTTCGTGGCGTCGTCGAAGAGCAGGTGCGCTTCGTCGAAGAAGAAGACCAGCTTGGGCTTGTCGATGTCCCCGACCTCGGGCAACTCATGGAAGAGATCGGCGAGTAACCACATCAAAAAAGTGGAGAAGACCGCGGGCCGGTCCACCAGGTTGGGCAGCTCCAGCAGCGAGACCACGCCGCGTCCATCCGACGCGACGCGCAGCAGGTCGGCAGTCTCGAACTCGGGTTCGCCGAAGAAGGCTTCAGCGCCCTGGTCGGCGAAGTTGATCAAGGTACGCAGGATCACGCCGACGGTCGAGGCGCTCAGGCCGCCGATGTTCTTCAGCTCCGCCTTGCCCTCATCGCTGGTGAGATGAGTGAGCACAGCGCGCAGGTCCTTCAGGTCCAGCAACGGCAGGCCGGCCTTGTCGGCGTAATGGAACACCAGGCCTAGCGACGACTCTTGCACCTCGTTGAGCCCGAGCACCTTTGATAGCAACACAGGGCCGAACGAGCTCATGGTCGCCCGGAGCGGCACGCCAATGCCTTGGCCGCCGAGGGCAAAGAACTCCGTGGGGCAGGCTCTTGGCTGCCAGCTCTGGCCGATTTTCTCGGTACGCGCCAGTAGCTTGTCATTTGGCTGCCCAGGCGAGGCGATGCCGGACAAATCGCCCTTGATGTCGGCGGCGAAGACCGGCACGCCCGCAGCCGAGATCTGCTCAGCCATCAGCTGCAGGGTCTTGGTCTTGCCGGTACCGGTGGCCCCTGCTACGAGTCCATGCCGGTTCAGCATGCTCAGCGGGATGCGGATCACAGCGCTGCGAACAGCCGCGTCATTCTCCATCAGGACGCCGAGCTCGATGGCTTGCCCGTCGAACGTGTAGCCCTGGACGATCCGCTGCACCTCCTCGGAGAGTTGCTGGGCAGCGGGCTCAGTCATGTGCCAAATCGTAACGACGCACCGTGGAGTTGCCATCCGAAACTTGATTAGAGTGTCACAGTGATTTTCAAGCGCGTCGGAGACGTACGCCCGTATCCAGATCACGGTTACGTCCAGAAGCAGTGGGCGGCCATCGCCCCGCACCAGGTGCGCTTGGATCAGCTCGTCACGACCAAACGGACGTTGGATCTGGAGGCGCTCCTCGAGGAGGACTCGACCTTCTACGGCGACCTTTTCGCGCACGTTGTTTCCTGGCGCGGAGAGCTCTACCTCGAGGACGGGCTGCATCGCGCACTGCGGGCGGCTCTCCAGCAACGGCAGACCATGCATGCACGAGTGCTTGACCTGAAGTAACGCCGAACTCCAGGTAGGCTCTCACCGCACGGGGGGGTAGTCGGGCACGGGAGGAGCTCGGGGAACTCACGCATCGGGGCCGCTGCGGAGGTAAAGGAGTTTCGACGTTGATCGGTCGGATCTTCCGTGTCGCAAGGACCCCGGTCACTCTCCTTGTCTTGTTCGGCGTGCTCTTATATGGCGCCTGGTGGGGATACAGCAACATCATCAGGCCCATCGCGCCACTGCCACCAGAGCCGTGCGTCGAGCAGACTGTGCCCAAGGGTCAGCTAAAGGCCAGTCAGGTCGTGATCAAGGTGTACAACGGTGGCGACCGGAAGGGTCTGGCGGCCGATGTTAGCCGATCGCTGCGGAACAAGGGCTTCCGAGTGGTTCAGACAAGTAACACCGTTGAGAAGATTCAGAAGACTGTCATCGTCGGCGCGGATGCAAACAATCCCGAGGTGTTGTTCGTCAAGTCCTTCTTCAAGGAGGCGACCGTACGCTCAGACCGGCGAGTCGACCGTACGGTGGACGTGCTCGTCGGGAACAAGTACGGCGGCTTCAACAAGAACGCCGAGGCCACCTATCGGGTGGAGACCACCACCGTGTGCTTGCCGTCCCAGACGCCGACCGCAACCCCTGCCCTTGGCAACTGAACAGCATGGCCACGGCGCCCTAGCTTGGTTACGTGGTCCGCCGATAGCCAGAGCAGATCGGACGCATGTAGGAGATGCGGCCGGCTTCATTAACGTCGAAGTAAGCCCGCTGCTCGACGACGAACGGTCCGTCGGGGTTGCGGAGCAATAGACGGTAATCGCGTTCCCGGTCGCCGACGTGGCCGGCCTCGACATAGTCAATGCGCTCGATTACGTCGCTGGGCTCAAACCACTCGTAGCGCACCTCGAGCACGAGCCGCTGAGGTGAGTCTGCTCCCAGAATCAGCGTGGCGTCAGGCCGCGGAAATCCACATCGGACGCAAAGAGTGCCACGAGGCGATCGGTGTCCTTGGCAACGAGAGCGGCCACAAATCGTGACCCAAGATCAGTCATTTATCACCCCTTTGCCCAAGAGTGAGACTACGGAGCAATTTCACTCGCCCTCACGGGCCCGCCAGCGTGCGAGTCGTCCGCGCTGCCCGACGGCCCGGAGGCGTTCTTCGGTGTTGGCTCGCTGGTCTTCAGGCGTCACGATGAGCAATTCGTCCCCACCTTTGATCCGCTCCCGCAGATCCGGGTAGAAAGGCCGCCCGTCTCGAATGATCAGGGACACCACCGTGTCCTTAGGCAGCCGAAGCTCGCCTACTTCCACCCCGACGAGGCGCGACTTCGACGGAATGCGAACCTGCAGCAGATCGGCTGAGATCTTGTCGAGCGGCGCAACCTCTACTTCGACGTCTTGCGCCGTCCCATCGTCCACCAGCCCCAGCAGGCGGGCGACCAACGGCAGCGTCGGACCCTGGAGGCAGGTGAAGACGATGACAAAGACCAACACCACATCGAAAAGGAACTCCGCACCAGGGACCGCCTGGGCAAGCGGAATCGTGGCCAGCACGATTGGCACCGCTCCGCGTAGACCTGCCCAGGAGAGAAACACCTGGTGCCGCACCGGAGTCTTGAACCACGCTGCACATGCCACGACCGAGGCAGGTCGGGCAATGAGCGTCAGGAAAAGGCCGGCTGAGACCGCGATCACAGCGCCGCGAAGCGTGACGCGATCTGGGAATGCCAACAGCCCGAGCATGACGAAGAGCCCGATCTGAGCGATCCAGCCAATCCCTTCCACAAAAGATCGGGTCGCCGCGCGGTGTGGCAGCTGGGCATTTCCCAGGATCAGAGCGCACACGTACACCGCCGCGAATCCGCTCGCATGGATGAGCGCGGTGATGCCGTACGTGAACACCGTCCAGACCAAGATTGCGAGCGGATAGAGTCCCGAGGAGGGCAACGCGACGCGGCGCAGAGTCTGCGCTCCAAGCCAGCCAAGACCGCCACCGATGACGAGGCCACCGAGCAACTCCAGCAAGATCAGGCCAAAGAGACCGAGACCGTTGACCTCCGTGGCCTGGCCTACTGCGAGCGAGCTGGCGGCCATGACAAGCAGTACGACCGGCGCATCATTGAGGCCCGACTCGGCTTCCAGCACGCCTCGCAGTGCGGCCGGGATCGGCACGTTGCGGAGAACTGAGAAGACCGCCGCAGCGTCGGTCGGGGAGGTGACCGCGCCCAACAGCATCGCAATCCAGAGCGGCAATCCGAGAACGTAATGCCCGAAGAGAGTCATCAAGCCGACGCTGATCCCGACGCCGACTGTGGCCAGCAAAGCTGCCAAGATAGCTGAGGACCTGATGTCGCTCCACCGTGTGGTGAGACCGCCCTCGGCGAGAATCACCACCAGGGCAGCAAAGGCGAGCGCCCGAGCCAGGTCGGCGTTGTCGAAGGAGATTCCGATTCCGGATTCACCCATCACCAGGCCGAGACCGAGGAAGAGCAGCAGTGACGGTAGGCCGACCCGAGCCCCGATTCGCGCGGCGATGATAGCCGCGATCAAGACGACAGCACCCACCAGAAGGATGGTGTCGATCTCAATCATGCGCACATCTTCCCGGAAAGTCGTGGCGCATGACGTGGGCTCAGCTTGTCGAAGCCCACAGAGCCGCCTTCAGCAGAGCTCAGGACGCAGAATCGCGACGGGAGCGGGCACGTCGTTTGCCTTCATGCATGGCCTGGACCCGCGCGACCGGAACCGTGTGACCCTCGGCCACCAGATCGGAGTTCAGCTCCTGAGCCGGCGGCATCTGGTCCGCCCACGGATCGGCCTTGCCCAGCAGCTCGGCCGCGTTGTGGATCGTGAAGTCGGCCGGGACCACCTGCTCGAGATCCTCCCAGGCAACGGGGAAGGAGACGGGTACGCCTGGCCGGATTCGCGGGCTGTAGGCGGCCACGACGGTGGCGCCGCCGGCACGTGTCGAGTCCAGAAATACCTTGCCCTCTCGCTCATCCTTGACGAAGGCCGTCGTAGCCAGATCCGGATCGATCCGCTCGGCGCGTACGGCCACGGCCCGGGTCGCGGCTGCTGCGTCCTCCGGTGACGTACGGGCCGCTATCGGAACGAATACGTGCAGACCCTTGGCGCCGCTTGTTTTCACCGCGCCGGCCATGCCCGCATCATCCAGCGCCTGGCGGACCAGTTGGGCGGCCCGTACGGCCACTGAAAAAGGCGCTCCCTCCGGCGGATCCAGATCGAGCACCAGATAGTCGGGTTGGTCCGGATGCGCGGCTTTGAAGAGGGTGACGTGGTACTCCACGGCCCGCTGGTTGGCGAACCAAAGCAGCGTGCGGCGATCGTTGCACAGGGCGTAGGAGACTTCTCGCCGAGATGCCTCAGCCCAGATCGGCACTCTGGGCACCCAGTCCGGGGTGTAGTTGGGCAGGTTCTTCTGCATGAAGGGCGGCTGGCCAGGTCGGATACGGATGACGGACAGCGGCCGGTCATGTAGGCAGGGAAGGATGCGAGCGTGCACCGCGTCGAAGTAGTCGATCAGGTCCCGTTTGGTCGCACCCGATTTGTCGAAGAGCTCCTGATCCAAGTGCGTAAACGACACGTTATCTGGCAGTTCGCTGTCGCCGCTCATGGATCAATCATCACCGGAGCGAGACCTCCGCCGACTCTTGCACCGCCTTATCCGGGTAGTTCTCGGGGAAGTGGCACGCCACGTTGTGGTGCGGCAGCAGCTCCACCAGCGGCGGCTCCTCCGTCCGGCAGATCTCCTGCGCCTTCCAGCACCGGGTGTGGAACCGGCACGCCGGCGGGGGCGAGATGGGACTGGGCACATCACCACTCAGCAGGATCCGCTCCCGCTCCTGGCGGCGTCGGGTGTCCGGCACGGGCACGGCTGACATGAGCGCGACTGTGTACGGATGCATCGGCGCGCCGTACAGCGCCTCCCGGTCGGCCAACTCGACGATCTTGCCGAGGTACATGACAGCCACGCGATCCGAGACATGGCGCACGACCGACAAGTCGTGAGCGATGATCACGTACGTGAGGTCGAACTCTTCCTGGAGGTCCCCCAGCAGGTTGAGGATCTGCGCCTGAATCGAAACGTCGAGGGCAGAGACGGGCTCGTCGGCCACAATCAGTCGCGGGCGCAGCGCCAGTGTGCGGGCGATGCCGATGCGCTGCCGCTGACCCCCAGAGAACTCGTGCGGATAGCGGTTGTAGTGCTCTGGGTTAAGGCCGACGGCAGCGAGCAGATCCTGCACTGCCTTCTTGATCCCGCCCGGCGGCGACACCCCTTGCAGGCGGAACGGTGCGCCGACGATCTTCCCAACCGTGTGCCGCGGATTCAGCGAGGAGTAGGGGTCTTGGAAGATCATCTGCATGTCACGCCGCAAGGGACGCAACTGCGAATCCTTCAAATGGCTGATGTCGCGCCCCTCCAAGGTGATCTTCCCGCTGGTCGGCTCGAGGAGACGGATCAGCAGACGGGCCGTGGTGCTCTTGCCGCACCCCGACTCGCCGACGATCGAGAACGTTTCGCCACGCTTGACTGCGAAGTTCACCCCGTCCACCGCCTGAACAGCTCCTACCTGGCGGCGCAGGATCCCAGCGCGGATCGGGAAGTGCTTGATCAGCTCTTCAACAGTGATCAGGTTAGAGTCCTGCTCGGCATCCGCCGCTGCCGGCCGCTGCGCGGGCGCGCTCACAGCTTCGGCGCAATCTCGTGTTCCCAGATCTGCTCGCGTTCGATCTGGGTCAGATGGCAAGCCACGGTGTGGCCAGGCTCGACAGGAGTCAGTTCGGGGCGCACTTCCTCACTCCGACCGTTGTTTCGTGCTGCGTAGCTGCACC
>JBKPTR010000079.1:0-3982 GCA_046735615.1 Actinomycetota bacterium | reverse complement strand
ACCCCCTCGACGGCCAACGACTGTCCGAGATGTGCATACAGGCGCATGCACGGTGTCATCGCTGCGCACACCAGCCCGACGGTGCCGGTCGCCGCCGTCGCCAGCAGAAACTCGGTGTAGGCCAGAGTCGCTTCGGCCGGGGAGCTTGTCGAGGGGTCCACTCCCCAGCGCGCCGCGTACGCGGCGTGCATGCTCAGCTCATCGCGCACGCCGGCGATCAAGCCGGCGAACGCGAGCACGGTCTGGGTGTCCGGACTCGCCGCCAAGGCGAGGGCATAGGCCCGGGCAAACGCCTCCAGGAAGAACGCATCCTGGGCAACGTAGCCGCTGAACACCTCGCGCGGCAGCGACCCGTCCGCGACACCACGGACGAACGGGTGCGCGAGCGCCCTCCCCGCAAGCTCTGCGTTGTCCACCCACAGTCTCCGAGCGAGGCTCACCCGTCCCTCTGTTCTGCCATGTCCCAGAAGGCAACCTCATGCGCCAGCACCGCGCCCACGACGTCTTCCACTGCATCGTCGGCCTCCTGCGCGAGCGCCGCCTCGGCTAGCTCCTCAAGCGCTGCCACATACGACGCGAACGCGGGGTCTGTCCAATGCGCCACCGCCGCGGCGTAGGGCCCCGTCCCACCGTACGAGGCGGCGTAACGCCAGGCCTCCAGATAGACCCGTTCCAGCACCCACAAGCCGACGACCGCCCGCGCGTACCGCTCCTCGTCCAGCTCGGACAGCAGCGCCCGATAGTCGCGGGTGGCGCGCATCGGTGCCACCTCGAGAGACACCCCGAGAGACGCGGCTTGGATGTCGAACCAATCCAGCTCCGCCACCAGACCAACGACACCCTGAGCGAGCACTGCTTGCGCCGACCGCGGCGCCCGGGCAACCAGCCGCGCCTGAAACGCGACGAGGTTGGCGACGAACAACGCGTCCTGCGCCAGCCATACCCCAAATGTGCTTGCCGTCCCGTCACCCACCGCTCGCAGGAACGGGTGCCGGGTCGCGGCGTCCCACTGCGGCAACTTCAGTAACGCGGCCACCGGCACGCCCACCACCATAAAGGACGTGCCGCGGCCCCACCGGGCTCGACCAATGCAGCTCGGTCAGGTGTCTGCGCTGGGCGGGCGTGGCTCTGATGCAGCGCACGCCTTCGGTCTGCTAATCCACTCCTTCTTCCCGATGACGTCACGATGGCTCGAACCAACTTCCTCCGATTGGATGCACCCGGCGTCAAGCGCGGTGTGGGGCATCGACATCAGCGTGGCGATCGTGCTCGCGGCCCGTTGCGATCCGAGGCTCCTGTTCTGCGCATCAGCCCCCGCCCGCCAAACCCGATCCCGAAGGCGATCAGCAACAGGTCGTGGATTGTGACGACGGTCACCATCCCCGGCCGCACCGGTGAGCCCCTGGCCGTTAGCTCGCTGATCCATTGATCTTTGAAGCTGTATGGCCTGGCTGACTTATAGGCGAACCCCGAAACGCTATCCCCAAAAGACGTAAAGGGCCGCGGCCGCGAACCCGCACATGAGCAGCCCCTTTGTGGTCGAACGACTCCGCGATCCGCGAGCCAAGCCCAGGCTCCTAGACTCGATGACGCCCCCTTGGACTCTCCTCTCGCAGGTCAAAGCCTGTCAAACGAGGTACTCCTCCCAGATACATCCGCCGACGTGCGGGTGAACTTCGGTGATGATGTGGCCGAGGAGATCACGACCTGACTCAGCCCATCGATCAAGGAGTCAGTCGGGTAACAAACCGGTAACCCATCAGACGGCCCAGGCTGTGGTCGAACGGTCGATAGACGATCGGGATACGGCCGCAGCATCCGCAGCATACCGACGAATGCCTGTACGGAACTGTGCGCCGGTTTCGCCGGTGGTGTCGTCTGGTTGAACCGCAGCGGGGTCGCCCCTCGGACGCATCGGATGTCGGGAAATCAGCTCTTGTCGAACAAGGTTAGGCTGGGGATCTAGGTCGACGTGGCTGCGATGGCTGCCCCGCGCGTGGCTAGTTATCCCAAAGCACTCTGATGAGTCGGTCCCTGCGGCGGGCCACGATGATCTCCACGATCACGACGTCGTCAATGCGCGCCCGGTCCTTCGTGTCTACGCCGTGACTGCGTCTTGCGAGGCGAACTACATGCGCGCGGGGGCGAGGACCGCGGTCAAGTGCTTCAGGACTGTCCCGACGGTGGTGAGACCCGCACACCGCGGAGCACGACCTGCCGTACATGCCGCAGGGTGGTGAGGTCGGCGGCCAGGTCGCCGTCTACGACGAGTACGTCGGCGTCGTACCCGCGCCGAAGACGCCCCTTCGACCGGCCCAGCCCAATCGCCGCAGCGGCGCCGCTGGACGCAGCGACGAGCGCCAGCACGGTCCCGGTTACCTGGCCAAGCTCGAGCACCGCGTCGGCGTACCTGCCGTGAGCCTTGATGCGGGCGATGGGCGATGCCGGCGTCGGAACCGGAGATTAGTCGGACGCCGAAGGCCGTCATCCGCGGCAGAATCGACATCCGCATCTCGATGAAAACCTCGAGTGTGACGGCAGCGCCCAGCGCCTGCTGAATGGGGTGCAACGCGGGCGCCAACGATTCGATCGTGTGACCACGGGGGGTAGGCACACCGCAATACCGCTGGCAGTCAAAGCAGCCAGTTGCTCCTCAGTTGCATGGGCCTGGGCCGGGCCACCTTCGGCCGAACGGATCACATACGACGCCGGTGGCGTACCAGCCGCCGTCTGATTGTGAACTGCTCGACTACGGCGATGCGACCGTGCTGCCGGGGCTGATCGACACCCACGTCCACCTCGTCGGCGACAGCGGCGTGATGGCGTTGGAGCGCGCCGCCGGGTACTCCTCGGAACAGATCGACGACGTGGTCGTCGATGCCCTGCGACGCCACCTCGCCGCTGGTGTGACGACGGTCCGTGACCTCGGCGATCTGCAGTTCAGCGTGGTGCAACGGCGGGACGCACAGCGGCAGGGTGACGACGGGCTGCCCTGGATCGTTGCCTCCGGACCACCGATCACCATCCCGGGTGGCCACTGCGGCTACCTCGGCGGCGAGGTCAGCGGCGCGGACGAGATCGTGGCTGCGGTACGGGAGCGGGTGGAGCGACGGGTTGACGTGGTCAAGGTGATGGCAAGCGGCGGCTTGGTCACCACGGGCAGCGACATGTTCTCCCCGCAGTTCTCGATCGAGGAGCTGCGGCTGCTGGTCGAGCAGGCACACGCCGCCGGTCTGCCGGTAACCGCGCACGCCCATGCGGCCGCTGCGGTCGACCAGGCCGTCGCTGTCGGCGTGGAGCGTATCGAACACCAACCCCGACAATGCGCCCCTCATCGAGAAGCACAGTGGCACCGCCCGCGCGGAAATCCTCGCCGTCGAAGGCATGGCTTGCACGGATCGCGAACACACTGCATGGCTACCCAATCCACCGGCGCCTGTCAACGCGCTTCCCCTCCAGCGTGAGGAGTCTGAACTTCGCTGGTGAGAAGAACTCTGATCAGCCTGCAGGTCCTTCCCACGCTCGGCTGTGAAGCTTCCGCCTGACACCTGTTCTCGCGGAAGGCGTCCCGCTAGACCGTCGGCTTGCGAAACACGGATTTCCTGTCTAGTTGGTGACCGTCCCGGCGAGTTTCCCCTCTCACGCCACGAGGGCGAAGTGCGGGAGACCGTCACTACTGCATGAGAACGGTCGTGACGACGTTGGCTGGCGAACCGGTCAAACTGAGGAGCGATGGCCCGCAGCGTCTTCGATCGTGGAGCGCGGACGTCACCCGTCCTTCGTCGCCAAGCCCATGTAGGAGATCCTCGTGCTCTTGACCTGTCCGGCGTCAAGCCTGCGGCTCAGCTCCCCGTAGGTGATCATTCCTCTGTTCGCCCTGACGAAGTTCAATAGCACGAGGGGTTTGCTCGACCGGGGTCCAAGTCCGACGATCTCGCCTGTTTGCAACCCGTGGCGGCCGAAAGTGACAACCAATTCTTGG
>JBKPTR010000078.1:0-12322 GCA_046735615.1 Actinomycetota bacterium | reverse complement strand
TCGACTTGGCCGCCTACAAGGCGAAAGGTAAAACCGCAGGTCAGGCGCCAAATTCGGCTGGCGCCCCCGGCGAGATTCGAACTCGCGCTCCCGCCTCCGGAGGGCGGTGCTCTATCCCCTGAGCTACGGGGGCCAGCCTGTCGCGAGCCGCGGCGCGCTAATGGGCCGAAAGGCAATGTACCAGCGTGCGACTGGCCACCCACTCACTGTGGTACAGGCGATCATCTTCGTCGTTCTATTCTCGACCCGTGCCGGGCGGTCGGTGGAGCGCATACGCCGCGCTGGCGGCTGTGCTCGTCGTGCTGCTTGTGCTCACCAGCTGCGTCAACCAAGCTACGCCCGCGCCAGCCGCACAGCGAAGCACGCCGCCTCCCTGGGGCGCGCCTCGGGACGCCGTCTCCTACATCGCCGCTGCTGGCCTGGAGGCGCAACCTCTGAACAGCAACGAGAATTCGCACGTCATCGATCTCCGCATAACCGTGGATGGCGCCGCAGTCGAGGTGCCCCCGTACGTCGGAATCGACCGGGTTCGCGCGGTTCAGGCGCCGGTGCATACCCATGACAGCACTGGTCAGGTGTGGCTGGAGGGCCGCGAAACCGACGGCGTAACGCTCGGACAGTTCTTCACCGTCTGGGGAGTCCGGCTTGATGATCATTGCCTTGGGTCGGCGTGCCGCGGTCTCGTCGTCACGGTTGACGGCAGAGTCAGCCCCGCCCCAGGCGAAGTGCGTTTAGCCGCGAGTCGCACCATCGACATCTCGGCATTGTCCTAGTACCGCTTCGCATGTCCGCGGGCTGATAAGTCCGCGTAGGTTTTGCCTGGTCTGGCACAGTTCCGCGATATGACCCATACCCACGTGGCCGGCTCCATCCACGCCGATTCCGCCGCGCGGGCTCCTAGTTGGCTGAGCATCCCCAGCGACGTCAACGCCCTACTTCAAAGCCTGTGGAGCACCGGGATCCGAAAGGACGAGACCGGTGTCTTGACAGTGGCTGGCCTTAGCGTTGTCGAGATTGCGGACCAGGTCGGCACACCCGTCTATGTAGTGGATGAGGGCGATCTGCGGGCACGAGCCCGCGCCTTCGCCGATGCCTTCCGGGACTGGGATGTCTACTACGCCGCCAAGTCCTTCCTCTGTACGACCGTGGCCCGCTGGGTGAGCGAGGAGGGACTCGGCATCGATGTTTGCACTGGTGGTGAGCTGGCCGTGGTGCAGCGCGCCGGCGTCGATCTGCGGCGGGTGGGGCTGCACGGCAACAACAAGAGTGTCGAGGAGCTGCGGTATGCGCTGACGGTCGGAGTCGGACGGATCATCATCGACTCATTTGATGAGATCACCCGGCTCGGTGGGATTGCCGAGGAGCTGCAGATCCGACCGCGCGTCATGGTCAGGGCGACCACGGGGGTCGAAGCGCACACCCACGAGTACATCGCCACCGCGCACGAGGATCAGAAATTCGGCTTCTCGATCGCCAGCGGCTCAGCGGCGGATGCCCTGTTCGCCTGTCACCGGCATCCCTGGCTAGAACTGATCGGCATTCACTCCCATATCGGTTCACAGATCTTCGACGCGGAGGGGTTCCAAGTCGCGGCACGCCGTACCCTGCGGTTGCACGCCGACTTCGCCGCCCAGACCGGCGTTGAGCTTGGCGAGCTCGACCTGGGCGGCGGCTTCGGCATCGCCTACACCAGTGCCGACACACCGTCCACGCCGGCTGCGCTCGCACGGGCACTACGCGAGATCATCGCCAATGAATGCGCAACGCTTGGCATCGCCGCGCCGCACCTCGCCATTGAGCCGGGTCGCGCAATAAGCGGTCCCAGCACCTTCGCTCTCTACAGAGTCGGCACCGTCAAGCCTGTGGCGCTGGACGGCGGGGCCAGCCGTCTCTACGTCGCAGTCGACGGAGGGATGAGTGACAACATCCGGACCGCACTCTATGCGGCGGAGTACTCTGCCACCTTGGCCTCCCGGCGTTCCACCGCCCCCCCGGTGCTGGCCCGGGTGGTCGGCAAGCACTGCGAAGGTGGCGACATCCTCGTCAGGGATGAGTTCCTTCCAGCTGACATTGCCGCCGGCGACCTGCTCGCGGTGCCCGGCTCCGGCGCGTACAGCCGTTCGATGGCGAGCAATTACAACTATGTACCCCGACCTCCGGTTATTGCGGTTCGCGATAGTCAGATCACGCCGCTGATTCGGCGGGAAACGATCGAAGACTTGCTGGCTTTGGATGCCGGATGAGGGCTACCTGGGGTCAAGCTACGTCTTCTCAAAAAAAAATTGGGTTTCGCAGACAAGCTGTCAATGGTGAACAATGAAACCGCCACGATTCGGGGTCGTGGTCTCGTTGTGCAAATGAGGTTTCTGTGACTTTGACCAGCGTGCGTCCCACGCCTCTTCTCAACGTCTCGCCGCTGACACCACTACGGGTGGCCTTGCTGGGCTGCGGCGTAGTTGGCTCAGAAGTAGCGCGATTGATCATCGAACAAGCAGAAGATCTGCGAGCTCGAGTGGGCCGGCCTTTGGAGTTGGTCGGCATCGCGGTGCGCCGATACGGCCGAGATCGGCCCGGCATTGATCCTGAGTTGGTCACCACCGATGCCGAGGCACTCGTCGCTCGAGAGGACGTCGATCTCGTGATCGAGGTCATCGGCGGGATCGAACCGGCTCGGTCCTTGATCTTGGCGGCACTGCGCCACGGTGCCTCAGTCGTGACTGCGAACAAAACGCTTCTGGCTGAGGATGGCGCGGCGCTGTTCGAGGCCGCCGAACGGGCGGGGGCCGACCTCTACTTCGAGGCTGCTGTCGCTGGCGCCATCCCGATCATCCGGCCGCTCAGGGAGTCGCTCGTCGGTGACGAAATCACGTCGGTCATCGGAATTGTCAACGGCACGACGAACTACATCTTGGATCGCATGGACACTGCTGGCGTCGGTTTTGCCGAGGCGCTTGCCGAGGCCCAGCAGCTGGGCTACGCAGAGGCCGACCCGACCGCAGACGTCGAAGGCTTCGATGCCGCAGCCAAAGCCGCGATCTTGGCGAGCTTGGCATTCCATACTCGGGTCACCGGCGCCGATGTCTACCGGGAAGGCATCACCGAAATCACTCCCACTGACATTGCATCAGCACATGACATCGGTTGCGTGATCAAGCTGCTGGCCATCTGCCAGTTGTCCCCGTCTGTTCCCGGGTTTGCCGACCGAACGGTGTCGGTGCGCGTCCATCCCGCGATGATTCCGCGCTCCCATCCCCTCGCCAGCGTTGGCGACGCGTACAACGCGGTGTTCGTCGAGTCGATGTCCGCTGGGCGGCTTATGTTCTACGGCCCTGGTGCCGGGGGATCGCCTACGGCGAGTGCCGTCATGGGGGACCTTGTCACGGTGGCGCGAAACCGGTTGCGCGGGGCCGTCGGCCCTGGTGAGTCCAGTTACGCGGCACGGCCCCTCAGCGAGATCGGCAACGTGATGACTCGTTACCACCTCTCGCTCCAGGTTGCCGACAGGGCAGGCGTGTTGCAAACCATCGCTCACGCGTTCACTGAGCACGACGTGTCGATCGAGACCGTACGGCAGAACGGGCGGGGCGCCGACGCTCAGCTGGTGATCGTGACTCATCACGCACGAGACGCCGCCCTCAGCGCAACGGTGCAAGCATTGCGCCGGCTCGACGTTGTGCGAGAGGTTACGAGTGTGATGCGAGTTGAAGGGGACTGAGGTGATTCCCGAGTCCTTCATCGCCGGCCGGTCGACTGCACTCAGGCGACGGCCCGAATACGGAGTGATCACTCGTTACCGAGACTGGCTACCAGTGTCCGATAGCGATCCGGTGATCACTCTCGGCGAAGGAGGAACGCCGCTGGTTGCGGCCGAGAAGCTGTCGGAGATCCTGCGTTGTGAGACCTGGATCAAGATTGAGGGGATCAACCCGACCGGTTCATTCAAGGACCGCGGCATGACCGTTGCGCTGAGTATCGCCGCGGGACAGGGTGCGCAGGCCGTGGTTTGCGCGTCGACCGGCAACACCTCTGCGTCGGCCGCTGCGTACGCCGCCAGGGCAGGCCTTTCCACAATCGTGCTACTGCCGGCTGGCCGCATCGCCACTGGCAAGCTCGCTCAGGCGATCGTGCATGGTGCCAAAGTGGTGCAGATCGACGGAAACTTCGACGACTGTCTGGAACTCGCCCGCAAGCTTGCCCACGAGTACCCGGTCGCGCTCGTCAATTCAATCAACCCGAACAGGATCGAGGGTCAGAAGACTGCGGCGTTCGAGGTGATCGACGAGCTGGGCGACGCACCCGACGTACACGTGATTCCGGTGGGCAACGCCGGGAATATTTCGGCCTATTGGCGCGGTTATAGACAATATGCGTCGGCCGGCAAGGCGACGCGAACCCCACGGATGTGGGGCTTTCAAGCCACAGGTGCCGCGCCTCTGGTGCTTGGGCATCCGGTTTTGCAACCGGAAACCGTCGCCACCGCAATCCGTATCGGCAACCCGGCATCTGCAGAGCAAGCTCGCGCCGCACGCGACGAATCCGGTGGTCTGATCGAGGCGGTTGGCGATGATCAGATCCTCGACGCTCAGGCCTTCCTCGCCCGTGAAGAGGGCATATTCGTTGAGCCCGCCTCGGCTGCGGGCATTGCGGGTCTACTCGCCAAGCACCAGCGCGGCGAAGTCGAGTCAGGTCTGCAGATCGCTATCACCGTCACGGGACACGGCCTCAAGGACGTGGATACGGCTTTGTCGCGACTCGGTCCGATTCATGCCGATGTCGTGACAGCGGATCTGCTCGCCATTGCGACGGTCTGCGGGCTGCTGGACTAGGACTTCTGATGCTGACCGCTGGTCGGTCCGTGACCGTGGAGGTTCCAGCCACCGCGGCAAATCTCGGCCCCGGGTTTGATTGTTTTGGGCTCGCCCTCGACTGGCGCGAGCGGATCAATCTTGCAGTGATCGAGCAGGGCTACCAGATTGAGGTCTCGGGAGAAGGCGCAGCCGAGCTCCCCCGCGATGAGAGCCACCTGATCATCCGGTCCGCGCTGGTCGGCCTCGCTGATCTTGGGGAGAGGGCACCGGGGCTCTGGCTCGGCTGTCGCAACACGATCCCGCACGGTCGCGGGCTCGGGTCGTCATCCGCGGCAATTGTCGCTGGTCTGGTGGCTGCCGCCGGACTGGCGCAAGTAGAGGTGAAGCCGGATTGGCTTCTCAGACATGCGAACGCCATCGAGGGTCATCCCGACAATGTGGCCGCAGCCATCTACGGAGGTTTCGTGCTGGCCTACGAAGGTCGGACCGGGGTGAGGGTTGCTCGGGGACGTGTTGACCCGTCGATCGGCGCAGCGGTGTTCATTCCCGGCACATCGGTAGCCACCGAGGCCGCTCGCGGCCTGCTCCCCAAGGCAGTTCCGCATGTCGACGCCGCGGCAAACTCCGGTCGAGCGGCGCTGCTGGTTCACGCCTTGGCGTTCGAGCCAGAGCTGCTCTACGACGCCACGCACGATTGGTTGCACCAGGGATATCGCGATGCCGCGATGCCGCGTTCCTATGAGCTGATGACATCGCTACGAGGACGAGGTTTCGCGGCGGTGATCAGTGGTGCTGGTCCGAGCGTCTTGGTGCTGGGCAGCAAGGTGGATCTGGCTGCGCTTGAAGATCAACAAGCGGCCGGGTTCTCGCTACGGCTCAGTAGCGTAGGATCAGCCGCGTCGATCCTGGACGCAGACGTCGCTGGGGCACCTGATCAGACTGTGATGGAAACTCCCGACGCAGGTGCTAGCCTTAGAGAGCCGACACGGTCAGGGCAGCTGCGGTGACAGGCTCCCCAACCAGCTAAGTCACAAAACGCACATCTGACCAAGTAGCGCCTCAAGGTCGGATGCGACGCGGACGAAGCTCTACGGCATCTCCCGTCAGCCACATCTCGAGAACAGTCGTCGCGATGCGCTGAGGACCTCAAGGAAAGACCCGCTGGTCGGGGCAAGCAGAATCCCCGCGCCATGGATTGGGCACCGATGACGTGCCCGGACGGACAAGGACACACGTTGACAGAAATCGCCGAGGTTACGAGTGCCTCCCCAAATGAAGAAGGCACCGGCGAACAAAGTAAGCAACTCACCAGTGATCGTCGTAATCGCAAGGGCTCGGGCTTGGACTCTATGGTCCTCGCCGAGCTGAAGCAGCTGGCAAGCTCCCTTGGCATCAAGGGCACTGGCGCGATGCGCAAAAGCCAATTGATCGACGCCATTCAGACCGCCCAGCGTGGCTCCGGCGCGGCTGGGCATCCCGATGGCGCTGAGCAAGACAATGGCCACCGCTGGCCCGAGAATCCTCCCGACAACCGGGATATCGCCAGCGCACCGGATGAGGCGCCGCGCGAGGCAAGTGGCCAGCGCGAGGAGGCACACATGCTCGACAACCCCGCACAACCTGAGCTGGTCTCAGAGACCCAGTCCAGCAATTCGACGCCAGCCCAGCCGCAAGAGCCGGTCCAGACTGTCGACGACGGCCAGGTCCGCGAGGAGAGCCGCGCCCCACAGGACGGCAGCGACTCCCAGAAGGTGGCCGACCGGGCCGATACCCAGGAGACCTCCGAGGGCCGCGCTGAGGATGGTGAGCGGACAGACGGAGCTCCGCAGAACCGGCAGAACGAGCGACGGGATCGCCGTGGCCGCGATCAGGGTCAGGCTCGCGAAGGCCAGCAGCGGGACAATCAAGGTCGCGACAACCAGGGACGTGACTGGGACGAGGAAGGCGGCGGCCGCCGCAGTCGTCGGCGGCGTAGCCGGGATCGCCAAAACCGGCGCAACCGCGGTGGTGGCGGCAATCTGGAACGCTACGACGAGCCGGTGATCTCCGAAGACGATGTGCTCGTCCCGGCCCGCGGCATCTTGGACGTCCTTGACAATTACGCCTTCGTCCGGACCAACGGATACCTGCCGGGGCCCGAGGACGCGTACGTCTCCTTGTCGATGGTCAAGAAGCTTGGCTTGCGCAAGGGAGATCTGGTCACTGGTGTGATCCGTACGCCGCGCGAGGGCGAGCGCAAGGAAAAGTTCAATCCGATGGTGAGGATCGACACCATCAACGGTGCTGAACTTGATGGGGTCCGCCAGCGGCCGGATTTCGCCAAGCTCACTCCGCTGTATCCCCAGGAGCGGCTCAAGCTCGAAACGACGCCGAATCAGATGGCCGGCCGGATCATCGATCTGGTAGCCCCCATCGGGAAGGGCCAGCGTGCACTGATCGTTTCGCCGTCCAAGGCCGGCAAGACCTTGATCATGCAGGCGATCGCCAATGCCATTGCCATCAACAACCCCGAGGTGAAGCTGATGGTGGTGTTGGTGGACGAACGACCTGAAGAAGTCACCGATTTCGAGCGCTCCGCCAAGGGCGAGGTGATCTCGTCCACCTTCGACCGGCCAGCCGAGGACCATACCGCCGTTGCCGAGCTCGCAATCGAGCGGGCGAAACGGCTCGTTGAGCTGGGACACGACGTCGTGATCTTGCTCGATGGCATTACCCGCCTGAGCCGGGCGTACAACCTGGCAGCTCCGGCTTCCGGACGAATCTTGTCTGGTGGTGTCGACTCAGCAGCGTTGTACCCGCCGAAGAAGTTCCTCGGCGCTGCCCGCAATATCGAGGGTGGCGGATCGCTCACGATCATCGCGACTGCTCTGGTCGAGACCGGCTCGAAGATGGACGAGGTGATCTTCGAGGAGTTCAAGGGCACCGGCAACTCAGAGATCCGGCTGCGCCGCGAGTTCGCCGAGAAGCGGATCTTCCCAGCGATCGATGTCGACGCATCCAGCACCCGCCGCGAGGAACTGCTGATGAGTCGCGAGGAGCTGGCCATCGTGTGGAAGCTGCGTCGCGTTCTCTCAGGCCTGGAAAGCTTGCAAGGGCTGGAGATGCTGTTGGATCGGCTCCGCAAGACCCAGAGCAACTCCGAGTTCTTGATGGCGATCACCAAGACCATTCCGGCACAGGACTAAGCCCACAGACAGCTGGCGGTCGGCGCCGCGTCCCGTGCGGGACTAAAGCGACCTCGCCCACTGTTGAACATTTGGTGCCGCGGTCCGACTGCGGCAGAATCACTCTTTGGTGCCGGTTCACGCCAGAAGCGCAACATGCGTGGCGACCCGGCGCAGATGATGAGGAGACAAAATGAAGCCCGACATTCACCCCGCGTACGTGGAGACGCTGGTGACCTGCACCTGTGGGAACACGTTCACCACCCGCAGCACCGCGCCCAACGGCGTGATCCATGCAGACGTATGTTCGGCTTGCCATCCGTTCTACACAGGCAAGCAGAAGATTCTTGACACTGGCGGCCGCGTCGCTCGCTTCGAGAAGAGGTACGCCGCCAAGCGGCCAGCCAAGAAGGCCACCAGCAAGTAGCTGCGCAACAGCGCCGGGAGGCAGGAAGCAACCTGCATCCCGGCGCTTGCTACGTCCGGGCCACCGAGCTGTCAGCGTGGGTGGTCGCCAGGGCAACCACTTACGCTGACAAGTCGGAGAGGGGAGTGCCAGATGTTCGAGTCGGCAGCCCCGCTGCGTGCTGAATTCCAGGAGCTGGAAACCGCGCTTGCGGATCCGGAGGTTCATGCCGATCTGGCTCGAGCCCGCAAGGTGGGCAGGCGCTACGCGGAGCTGACTCCCGTGATCAAGGCGTTGGATGAGTATGCCCGGTTGTCAGATGATCTTGAGGCAGCGAAGGAGCTGGCGGAGGAGGATCCCTCGCTGGCCACCGAGGCTGCCGAGCTGGAGGCACAGCTGGGCCCGGTCACTGAGCGGCTGACGCGACTGCTGGCCCCGCGGGACCCTAACGATTCCTCGGATGCGCTGATGGAGATCAAGTCAGGTGAAGGTGGCGAGGAGTCGGCACTATTCGCCGGGGATTTGCTCAAGATGTATTCGCGTTACGCCGAGAGCCGTGGCTGGAAGGTCGAGATTCTCGATGCCCAGGAAACTGATCTCGGTGGCTACAAGTCAGTGACCGTGGCGATCAAGGCGCCGGCCGTGGGCGAGCCTGACTTGATGCCCTACGGAGTGCTCAAGTTCGAAGGTGGCGTCCATCGGGTGCAACGGGTGCCCGTGACTGAGTCGCAAGGTCGGCTGCATACCTCCGCAGCTGGAGTGCTGGTAATGCCTGAGGTAGCCGAAACCGAGGTGGAGATCAATGAGGACGACCTCCGGATCGACGTCTATCGCTCCTCCGGACCCGGCGGTCAGGGCGTCAACACCACTGACTCGGCGGTGCGGATCACCCATCTCCCCAGCGGCATCGTGGTCTCCTGCCAGAATGAGCGCTCCCAGCTGCAGAACCGCGAGCAGGCGATGCGCATGCTTCGGGCGCGGCTGACAGCTGCTGCTGAGGAGGAAGCCGCCAACGCGGCCTCAGCGGCCCGCCGTAGCCAGGTCCGAACGGTCGACCGTTCCGAGCGCATCCGTACCTACAACTTCCCCGAGAACCGCATCTCCGACCATCGCATCGGCTTCAAGTCGTACAACCTTGATCAGGTCCTGGATGGCGATCTGGACGCGGTGATCAAGGCGCTGAAGGAAGCCGACACCCAGCTGCGGCTCTCCCAGGTCGGTGGCCCGAAGCAGTGAGCAAGGCTGTTCGACCGCTGCTGCAACAGGCTGCCAGCGAATTGCGCGAGGTTGGTGTCAGCTCGGCGGAGCAGGAGGCTCGTCAGCTGCTGGCGTACGCCGCAGGAGTTGAGCTGGCCCGACTTCCGCTGCTTGATGCCGTCGAAGACGCCCAGGCCGCGTACTTCCAGACATTGATCAACAAGCGCGCCCGTCGGATACCACTGCAGCACCTGACCGGTCGAGCACACTTCCGCTACCTGGAAGTCGAGGTAGGGCCAGGCGTTTTCGTGCCCAGACCCGAGACTGAAGTGATGACCGGCTGGGCGATCGAGCAACTGCGTCCGATGGTCTACGCGGTAGCACGCGGCAAATCGCGACACCTACCAGTTGTCGTCGAGCTCGGCACGGGGTCTGGCGCAGTCGCCAAATCCATCGCTCTCGAATTGACTGGCACCCGAGTTCATGCTGTCGAGTTGTCGGAAGAAGCCGCGGCCTACGCCGCGCGCAATCTTGCCGACACGACGGTTGAGCTACACGTCCAGGACATGATCGGCGCGCTGCCTGAGCTCAATGGCAGCGTGGATCTGGTGATCGCCAACCCGCCTTACATTCCGTTGGAGGCTTTTGAATCCGTCGTCCCCGAGGTGCGCGATTACGATCCACCGCTCGCCCTGTTCTCCGGTGATGACGGCCTCGATGCGATCAAGGTCGTGGCTGCTGAGGCAGCGCGACTGCTGCGACCGACTGGCCTGCTCTGCATTGAGCATGCTGATGTGCAAGGGGAGTCCGCTCAACAGGTCCTTGTCCAGCACGGCGCGTTCGCCGGTGTGCGCGATCATCTCGACCTCAATGGGCGACCGCGATTTGTCACAGCCGTCCGGCGGTCCTGCTAGTGATCTTGTCGCTTCCGCGGCTGCTGGCAGGCAACTCTGGCAAGATTGACCGGTGACCACGACCGGCGTGCCCGGCGAACCTGACCCGAGGGAGGCGGCAGGCGCGGCTGTCGATCTCGGATACCGGCGTTTCGATTGCACCGGCGACGATCCGGCGGACACCGCGGAAGCATGTGAGGTCGCGCGCCTGGCGATCAAGGATGGCGAGTGCATCGTGCTTCCGACCGACACCGTCTATGGAATCGGCGCGGACGCGTTCAGTGCTGAGGCGGTGCAGCGGCTGCTGGATGCCAAGAACCGCGGCCGCGACATGCCGCCGCCGGTGTTGATCGGTGAGGCAGCGTTGATCCGGACACTTGCAGTCGATGTGCCTGAATCAGCCCATGCACTGGTCGACAAGCACTGGCCTGGCGCAATCACGGTGATCTGCCGGATACAGCCCAGCCTGCGAATGGATCTTGGTGACGCCAAGGGCACCATCGCACTTCGCGTGCCCGACCACGAGCTGGCACGCGACATCCTGCGGCGGACTGGTCCGATGGCGGTGAGCAGTGCCAACATCAGCGGCCAGCCTGCGGCCCTGACCTGTGACGAGGCAATTGCCCAGCTCGGCGATTCAGTGTCGGTGTACCTCGACGGTGGCCCGCTCGGCGGTGCGGGTGGTGCGCCGTCGACAATCGTCGACTTCACCCAACACGAAGACGGACATGTGCTGCGACGCGGTGCAATCAGTGTGGAGACGCTGCGCGAGACCGTGCCGAATCTTCGCGATATCAGCGATGAAGCCGAAGTTCCCGCAGTTAGCCCATTGACAAGCTCAGCGCGCATGGATGAGGGCTCAGGGCGCACCGATGAGCCCCCTGCGGGAGGCTAAGTGCGCGAGTACCTCTTAGTCCTTTGCATCGCGGCTGCAGTCACCTATCTGCTGAGTGGGGTGTGCCGCCGCCTGGCCCTGCGGACCGGAGCGCTCGCCAGAGTACGGGACCGGGACGTACACACGATTGAGATGCCGTACCTCGGTGGTGTGGCGATGCTGGCTGGGGTCGCGGCGGCGATCTTGATCTCGTGGCAACTGCCATTTCTGGGCCGGCTGGCGACCGTGCAACAAGACTCTCGAGCTGTACTGGTGGCCGCGGCAGTGATCTGTCTAGTGGGAGTACTCGACGATGTATTCGAGCTACCACCGCTGACCAAATTCGCCGGACAGGTTTTCGCCGCGGGAATCGCCGTTGCGCTAGGCGTCAAGATGTTGTGGATTCCGTTCCCCAACCAGATCGTCTCGCTGGATGGCACAACATCGGTTGCGATCACAGTGTTCTTCATCGTGCTCTGCTCGAATGCGGTGAACTTCGTCGACGGACTGGACGGACTGGCGACTGGGGTCGTCGGCATCGGTGCACTTGCCTTTTTCGCCTATTCCTACCTGCTCACCGTCACTGAGGGCCTCACCAGGGCGACGACGTCAAGCCTTGTCACGGTCGCGATCGCCGGCGCCTGCTTAGGTTTCCTGCCGCACAACTTCTTCCCGGCGCGGATGTTCATGGGTGATTCCGGCGCGATGTTGCTCGGCCTGCTGCTTGCGACATCCGCGATCAGTCTTACCGGACAGATCGACATCTCCCAGCTTCAGGATGGACGCGGAGGATTGGTGCCGACCGTCCTTCCGTTGGTGTTGCCGCTGGCCATCCTCGCTCTGCCGTTCCTCGATCTCACGCTGGCATTCATCCGCCGCACCTATGCCGGCAAGTGGTGGTTCTTGCCTGACAAACAACACCTGCACCACCGGCTTCTGGAACGCGGCCACAGCCAGCGTCGGGCCGTGATGCTGATGTA
>JBKPTR010000077.1:0-4898 GCA_046735615.1 Actinomycetota bacterium | reverse complement strand
TCCGACACCTCGCCCGCCAATGAGGTGACGTCCCGATGACCACCACGCTTCCCGCTGCAACCGCGCGCGAAGCGACCCAGCGGGCAACCGTGCCACCGTTCGCGGTGATCACCGGTGCCCAGGTCCAGCGCGCGCTGCAGGGACAAGAGAAAGAGATCGTGGAGCTCGTCGCGGCCACCTACCGGCTGCATGGCGCCGGCGATTCGGTGAACCCCCCGTCGTACTTCCTCCGATTCCCGGACCGCCCGTCCGCCCGGATTATTGCGCTACCGGCATCGATCGGTGGGCCGACCCGGGTCGACGGACTGAAGTGGGTCTCCAGTTTCCCGGAGAATGTGGCGGCTGGGATTCCGCGGGCGTCGGCGGTGCTGATTCTTAACGATCATGACACCGGTTATCCGTTCGCCTGCCTGGAGGCCTCGATTATCAGTGCTACCAGGACGGCTGCGTCGGCGGCTTTGGCCGCTGATTGGCTGAGCCGAGGCCGACCGCGCCCGATGCGCGTCGGGTTTGTCGGGGTGGGCCTGATCGCGCGTTACATCCACATGTTCTTGGCCGGTACCGGTTGGTCGTTCGACGAGATAAGCGTGCACGACCTGTCCGCCGACCACGCTGCGGGCTTCCACGGCTACCTGGAACAGCTGGGCACCGCCGGCCGGGTCAGCGTGTACGACAGCGCCGAAAAGGTGATCCGCTCCAGCGACCTGGTGGTCTTCGCCACCGTCGCCGCTACGCCACACATCGGTGACCTGTCGTGGTTCGAACACAATCCGTTGGTGCTGCACGTGTCGCTGCGCGACCTCGCGCCGCAGATTCTGCTCGCCTCGACCAACATTGTCGACGATGTAGATCACTGCCTGAAGGCCAACACCTCACCACATCTGGCCGAGCAGCTCACCGGCAACCGGGACTTCCTGGACGGCACATTGGACGACGTGATGGCCGGGCGGGTGACGCTGCCCGCGGATCGGCCGGTGGTCTTCTCCCCCTTCGGTCTCGGAGTGCTCGACCTCGCGGTCGGCAAGTACGTCTACGACCATGTGGTTTCCTCCGGCGACCTGCAGGTCATTGACGACTTCTTCCACGAGCTGCGCCGGTACGGATCAGCAGCTCGACCTGGTCCCATCGCACCAGTCCGGCACACGACCAACGGACGGTGGTGGTGACGTGGGCAGCCTGACCGGCTCGGTCGACCTCGTCGGTTGCGAGTGGCTGCAGTACGACTACGGCCCGGCGTTGATGGCCGAGGATCGGCCGGGTTCGTTCACCATGTGGCGATATCGAAAGCTGCTGCCGGTTCCCGACGGTCCGGTGAGGCACCCGGTCCCCGTCGGCGGAACACCACTGTTGTCCGCGCCCGCCCTCCGACAGACGTTGGGTACGCCGCGCCTGTGGATCAAGGACGAGACGCGTAGCCCATCTGCGTCCAACAAGGACCGTGCCACCGCACTCGTGATCGAAGACGGGCTGCGGCGTGGCGTGGGCACCATCACGACCGCCTCCACCGGCAACGCCGCTGTGTCCACCGCCTTCGGTGCCGCGGCAGCCGGGATGCGGGCCGTCATCTTCGTGTCCTCCGACTGTCAGCCGGAGAAGCTCGCGCTGATGGCGCAGGCCGGTGCATGGGTCTTCCAGGTGCGCGAAGGTTACGCCGCCGCTGTCGACCTGTCTCGGGCCGCCGCCCGCACGTTCGGCTGGCTCGACCGCAACACCGGCGTCAATCCGTTCACCATCGAGGCGAAGAAGACGGTGGCCTTCGAGGTCTGGGAACAGCTCGGCCGCCGGATCCCGGACGTAATGATCGTGCCGGTCGGCGACGGCCCTACCTTGGTGGCGCTTGACAAGGGCTTCGGCGAACTCGTCAGGTGTGGCCTCGCCACGCGGCAGCCGCGCCTAATCGGGGTGCAGGCTGAACGCTGCCAGCCGTTGGTGCGCGCCTGGCTCGGTGCCGCAGCCGGGCCCGCGGAGCTCGATCCCTCTGCCACGGTCGCTGACGGCATCGCAGTGCTGCGCCCGGCCATCGGCGATGCGGTGCTGGATGTGATGCGCCGGGGCGGTGGAGGAATGGTGGCTGTCACCGATGACGCACTGTTGCGGGCGGTTACGACCCTGGCCGCCAGAGCAGGTGTCGGCGCCGAGCCCGCCGGGGCAGCCGCCCTGGCCGGGCTGGAGGCTGCCATCGAACGCGGTCTGGCGGACCGATTGGAAACCATGGTGCTGCTGATCACCGGCCGAGAGGTCAAGGCGGGCGGCGCGCCCACCGACCCTGGCCGGGTGACCCTGGTCGAGAGGCTCGACGAGGTCGAGAGGCTGCTGGCGGGCGATTGCTGATGGAGCAGACAAAAGAACTCGGCAGGCAAGTGGAGGCGATGTCTCCGCCGGATAGAGCCATGCTCGGGATGCTTCTCCCTGCTGGCGTCGAGTGCGAGGTGTGCTTCGGCGAGGCATCCGTTGGGGTCCTCTTCCCGGAGGAGGAGATGATCATCGCTCACGCTGTGGAGGCACGACGGCGAGAGTACGCCGTCGTGAGGAGCTGTGCCCGAGCGTGCCTAGGGCGGCTGGGTTATGCGCGGGTTCCGATCCTGCCTGGCGTCGGCGGCGCACCCACCTGGCCGGCCGGGGTGCAGGGCAGCATGACACACTGCGCCGGTTACGCCGCGGCCGCGGTCGGTCCCGTGCCGCGGATCTCCGCCATCGGCATCGACGCCGAGCCCGACGCACCGCTTCCCGATGGCGTCTTGGACCTTGTCGCGACACCTGCCGAACGGAATCGCTTCGCGGTGACTCAGCTGGAGCCTGACAGCCCGAACTGGGACAGGTTGCTGTTCAGCGCGAAGGAGGCGGCATACAAAGCATGGTTCCCTCTGGTCGGCGAGTGGCTCGATCACCAAGAGGCCGAGATCGTCATCGACCCCCAGGACGGAACCTTCGCGGCCCTGCTGGCGCGCGATGGTCTGATCGTGGACGGCCGCCAGGTCCGCTGCCTCCACGGACGCTGGGCCCGGAAGCGAGGGATTCTTGTGACCGCCGTAGTCCTGGGCTCAACATGAACCGGCGTCGGCGTACGACTCTCAGGCCGGGCCGCTCGCCGTCCTCTCCGACCTGGATCAGGCATACCTTCGGGGAGTCGTACTCGGGCACGACCCCCGCGAGACCTTGGCAGCGGTGGCGGTCGCATCGGATAGCAACTTCACAGTCGCGATCGTCGGCGCCGCGAGAGAACGTCAGACTGCGTGCCATGAGGCTGTTCATCGCGGCGACTGCCGCGGCGGTCGCCACACTGCTCGTTGGCAGCGCGCCGGCGACTCTAGCGACACCGCCGCCGCCTGCCACCAACCTGCTCCAGCGCCAGTTGGAGGCCGCTGCCAGCGGAACTGGTGCTCTCGTGCACATGCGCAAGTTGCAGCGGATCGCGGACGAGAACGGCGGAAACCGCGCATCCCCCGGCCCGGGGTATGACGCAAGCGTCGACTACGTTGTCGGTGTGCTGCGTAAGGCCGGCTGGCAGGTCAGCACACCCGAGTTCGATGTGGACGGCGACCGCGTCCGCAACGTGATCGCGCAGACCAAAACCGGCGATCCGGATCATGTTGTATTGGCCGGCGCGCACCTGGACAGCGTTGAGGACGGTCCTGGTATGAACGACAATGCCTCTGGATCCGCTGCGCTGTTGGAGCTCGCGGTGCTGATGGGCGGATCCCCCGAGGTGATCAACCAGGTGCGAATGGCGTGGTGGGGCGCCGAGGAGATCGACTTCAACGGCTCAACGCACTATGTCGAGACACTCTCCCGAGCCGACCGGCGCAAAATCGCGCTGTACCTGAATCTGGACGTGGTGGCGTCCCCGAACGTCGCCTACCTGGTGGAGGGCGGGGTAGGCCGCGGCGACGATGCGGGCCCGGACGGGTCTGCAGAAGTGGCGCGCGTGTTGGCGGAGCGGCTGGCCGCCACCGGCGTCACGCCGGAGAGAATGGAGTACGAGTACGGCTCGGACTACATACCGTTCATCAAAGCCGGCATACCCGCGGCCGGGGGCTTCACAGGCGACGACGAGGTGAAGACCCGCAAGCAAGCAAGCCTCTGGGGCGGGCAAGCCGGCGCCGTGTGCGATCCCTGCTACCACGAATCATGCGACAGGCTGGACAACATTAACGTGAAGGCGCTGGACCGGTACACAGACGCGGCCGCGGGGACCATCGCCCACTTCGCAATATCGGTCTCGGATCTTCCCGCCCGATGACCGACTGACATCCGCGGCAAGCGTCGATCACGCAAATCGCTCGAGGGCGATTCAGAGCGGCTGGCGCACGGGCCGTGACGGTGTCACCGCAACGCTTCGAGCAACGCGTCGGACTGTGATGCAGCGCCCAGGCTGTGTGCTTCCGCCGTGAGCGGGCGATGCGCCCAGTGCTGTCCAGCGTCGACGTATTGCGGAACTGCAAAGTCGCACCCGCGTTGCCCGAGCCGCCCTTGAGCCCTCCACGATGTCATCTCCGACACGCGCAGGCCATCATCCGGGCGCGTACGGCAGGCCTAGGGTAGCCGCCCGGCCGCGTCCCGGCCGCGTTCCGGCCGCGTCCCGGGTGCTGCCCGGCACTCGCCCGATTTGAGCGGGACCACGGTCCCACCTCGCCAGGCCGCGCAGTTACCAGGATGGAGACGCAGCAGGCTTCACTCGGGGTCAAGTTTGGGAGTCATTGAGCCATGACCAATCGTGTGACTAAGTGTTGATTGTCGCGCAGACAGACAGCGTGGCGGCCGCGCTGCACCAGACGGCGATCTTCGCCGAGCTGCCTGACTCCGCCCTTCGGGAGCTGGCTCAGGTGTGCCTGCAGCGGACTTACCGCCGCGGCCAGTTTCTGTGGTACCAAGGCGATCCTGGTGACTATCTGGTGGTT